>CAZOIK010000134.1:0-7622 GCA_964579765.1 uncultured Bifidobacteriaceae bacterium | reverse complement strand
GAACGCGCGCTGCTTCGGCGAGGCGATCATGTCCAGCATGTGCGTCTCGGCGATGTTGCCCAGGCGATACGCGGGCTCGACGTAGTGGTCGCACGCATAGACGTCGCCGTTGTGCTCGATCGCCGGCCCGTAGCCGCACGTCGGCGCGTGGATGCAGAGCCTGTAGCTCCCGAAGTGCGCTTCGAGCGTGACGTCGAACAGCTGGACGTAGATCCGGCCCACGTCCCTGCGCACCCATTCGTCGAAGACGTCGATCAGGAAGCGGCCGTACTGCTCGGGCCCGACCGAGCGATCCGTCACCAGGCTGCCGGTCTGCGTGTAGAGCAGCCGCTGCCCGCCCGGACGCTGGCTCCAGCCGAGGTTGGCGATCGGGAGCGTCTCCGGCGTCGCGCGTTCGACGATCGGAATGAACTGCATCCACTCGGCGTGGAGCTCGTCGCGGAAGAAGCGGTACACCTCGCGCCCGTGGTCGCCGTTCGCGGCGTTGACGGTGCACAGGACGTTGAACCGCACGCCGTGCGCGCGCAGGCGCTCGAGGCCGCGCATCACCCGATCGAACGTGCCCTGGCCGCCCTTCGTCACGCGATAGGTGTCGTGCAGCGCGCGCGGGCCGTCCACGCTCAATCCGATCAGGACGTCATGCGCCTTGAAGAACGCCGCCCACTCGTCGTCTATGAGGACGCCGTTGGTCTGAAACGTGTACTCGACCCGCTGGCCGGGACGCCGATACTTCCCGACGTACTCGACCGAGCGCCTGAAGAAATCGACGCCCATGAGCGTCGGCTCGCCGCCCTGCCACGCCACCGTCACCGTCGGCGTCTGGTGCGACTCGAGCAGCTGCTTGATGTAACACTCCAGGACCTCGTCCGGCATCCGCAGCCGATCGTCCGGATAGAGCGCGTCCTTCGAGAGGAAGAAGCAGTACGTGCAGTCAAGGTTGCAGGCCGCGCCCGTCGGCTTCGAGAGCATGTGAAACCCCGGCGGCGCGGCCGTCCGGCTGACTGTCGGCGTGATGTCGCATGACATGTGCGTTCCCTCCCCACCTGCCCGGGCCCGCGGCCACCACGATCTGGTCGTGACGCCAGAGCCGTTCGAAGAAGCGCCGGCCCGCCTCGAGTTGCGCGGGATCGTCGGGCAACATCTCGTCCAGGATCTCGCCGAGACACCGGCGTCCGTCGATCGCTTCGAAGAGCTGCAGTTCGAGCGCGTCGATCGGAAGCACGAGATCCCGGTCTGTATGCGTCTGGTTGATGAGGACGGCCGCGGCGCCGGGCGGCAGGCGATCGCGCACGCAGGTCGTGTCCGGCAGACGAATCGGGACGAAGCCGAGGCACGCGGCGCCGGAGAAATCGACGCGCGCATGATCGCCGGCGGCGCTGCCTCGCCGGTACGCCGCCACGCTGTGACGGATCATCGTCCCGCGAAAGAGCTCCGCCGCGGCGTACTGCTCGACCATCGGCAGCGCGTGCAGGCGCGGCGCGTGCGGCTGCCGCGCCAGCGTGCCGCACTGCGGGCTGTAGGGCGCCTGCTTGATCCACCGGCCGAACCGCAGGCCCGCCGTCTCGAGCAGCTCGAACAGCTGCGGCACCGAGTACGCGCGGTCGCGCGGGTGCAGGAGCGCGTCGGCGAGCGCCGCCTCCTCACGGAAGTCGGGCGCGTCGCGCAGCAGCTGCTCCAGCGGGTGCCCGGGCGGCAGCTGCCGGAGGATCGAGATCAGCTCGCGCACGCCGGCGTCGGTCGCGCCGATGCCGAGCCGTCTGCAGAACTCCTGCAGCAAATAGATGCCGGCGCGCCCGTACGGCGCGTACACCATCAGGTGCAGCACGCCGTCCGGCTTCAGCATGTCGCGCAGCGCCGCGAGGCCCGCGTCGGGATCCGCCAGATGGTGCAGCACGCCGGTGCAGACGATCTGGTCGAAGGCGGTCCCGAGCTCGCGCGCGCGTTCGATCGGGAGCTGGTGGACCTGGAGATTGCGCAGGTCGTGCGTGGCTTTGAGCGCCTCGGTGCAGCGGACGCTCGTCGCGCTCAGATCGATGCCGGTGACCCGCGCCGCCGGCCGGCGCAGCGCGTGCCGCGCCGCCTGCGACGTCCCGCAGCCGGCAATCAGAATCGAGAAGTCCTCCCGATACGGTCTGGCCGGCCAGAAGAGATGGTAGTCGGCGACGCGCCTCGATCGATCCAGCCAGCGCTGGCGATATCGATCGAGGCTCTCCACCGGCCGCGGATACGGATACCGATCGTAGAAGTCACGAACCTCGTCCGCCACGCGATTCACTTACTTGTGGCTGGCGACCTGGCGCATCACCTCGTCCAGGTTGAACGAGGCCGGTTTCTGCCGCGGCGGGAACTTGATGAAGTCCGCGATCTCGCCCGCCACGATTTCCTGGGCCAGATACATATGCGGGACGTGATTGATCATCCAGTCGTAGTAGACGTTCGAGTTGTAACTTGCTCTCTCGAACGGGTCGCGCCGCAGGTGGAGGATGGTCGGCAGCCGCAGCTTCACGAACGGCTCCTGCCAGACCCCCGTCGACGTGCCTCGCTGCTCCGCGAACACCATCTTGTAGTCGCCGACCCGCAGCGCGATCACCTCGCCGTCGTCGCTCATGTACATGAGCGCCTGTCTCGGGCTCTCGGTGGTTTCGCCGGTCAGGTACGGAATCAGGTTGTACCCGTCCAGATGGACCTTGTAGGTCGTCGCGCCGGCCTTGTGGCCGTTGAGCAGCTTCTCGGCGATGGCCGGCTCCCCGGCGGCGGCCAGCAGCGTGGTGAACATGTCGAGGTGCGAGCAGATGCCGTTCAGGATCGTGCCCGCCTCGATCTTGCCGGGCCAGCGGAGGAAGCAGGGCACGCGCCACGCGCCTTCCCAGTTCGTGTCCTTCTGGCTCCGGAACGGCGTGTTGGCGCCGTCGGGCCACGTGTCGTTCTCGGGACCGTTGTCGGTGGAATACATGACGATCGTGTTGTCGGCGATGCCGAGCTCGTCGAGCTTGTCGAGCATCTGGCCGATCTGCTCGTCGTGCGTGACCATGCGATCGCTGTAGTCGTCCTGTCCGCTCTTGCCGCGGTTCTTGTCGGCGAGGTGCGTCCGGAAGTGCATGGCGGTCGAGTTGTACCAGAGGAAGAACGGCTGGCCCGCCTTCGCCTGCCTCTCCATCCAGGTCAGCGCGGCGGCCGTGATCTCTTCATCGACCGTCTCCATGCGCTTCTTCGTCAGCGGGCCCGTGTCCTCGACCCTCTGCCTGCCCACACGTCCCCATCGCGGGTCCTCGGTCGCATCGTCCTTGTCGGTCGCCCACGAGTGCAGCACGCCGCGCGGGCCGTACTTCTCCTTGAATCCCGGATTCTTCGGATAGTCCGGCAGCTCCGGCTCTTCCTCCGCGTTCAGGTGATAGAGGTTGCCGAAGAACTCGTCGAAGCCGTGCACCGTCGGGAGGTACTCGTTGCGATCGCCGAGGTGGTTCTTGCCGAACTGGCCGGTGGCGTAGCCGAGCGGCTTGAGCATTTCGGCGATGGTCGGATCTTCTTTCTGCAGGCCGACCCTGGCGCCGGGCATGCCGACTTTCGTGAGGCCCGTGCGGATCGGATTCTGACCCGTGATGAAGCAGGCGCGGCCGGCGGTGCAGCTCTGCTGCCCGTACCAGTCCGTGAACGTCGCGCCTTCCTTGCCGATGCGATCGATGTTGGGCGTCTGATAGCCCATCATGCCCATGCTGTACCGGCTGATGTTCCAATAGCCGATGTCGTCGCCCCACAGGATCAGGATGTTCGGCTTCTTTGTCGGCATCGTGCGATTCCTCCGTCTCGGAAAGTCTGCGTGTGCCGGGTGACCGGACATGGCGGGAGGCAAGCGCCGAGCCAGTGGAGAGTCAGACGATCGCGGGAGAAAACGTCGACGCGCGGGACGCGCCGATCACGAGATCCAGTGAGCGACCGCCCTGCGGTCGTGAAGGCGGCAGCTCAGGCGTGCGGAAGTTCGACGGCGTACGCGGTGACGGAGCCGTCCGGCCACTCGCGCACCACGAGCAGCAGCGCGTGCTCATCGACGTACACGAGCGGCCATTCCCTCGCCGGCGTCTGCTGTTGACGTGCGACCATCTCGCGGATGGACGCCAAGCCTTTGACGATCGCGGGATCGAATCCAGGCCACATCGTGCGGGTCCCCTTGTCGTTCCGGAAGGAACCCAGTATGGCACGCGTGCGCCGGGGTCACAACGGACGCTTCGTTCGAGCGACGCGCGTAACCAGCCCGCGCAGCACCACGTAGGGCACGATCGCCAGCAGGGCCGCGACGACGAGCGCCTGCGGCACGTACACGAAGTGGAGCTCGTAGAGCTGGTAGACGACGTCGAGCACGACGGCAAGGATGAAGACGCGGCCGACGCTCTTCCAGCCGTTTTCGATGATGGCCGCGCGCTCGGCGCTGCCGCGCACGAGCGACCACAAGTACGGCGTGCGGCCGGCGCGGGCGTCCGCCAGCCCGGACTTGACGGCGAAGAAGGCGGCCATCGCGGGCTGAAGTACGAATCTGAACTTCATCGGCCCGGTGACGCGCGCGACCATCTCATCGGTGAACCGCGTCCACATCGGATCCATCAGCGCGACTCTCCGGCGAACACGATCTGCGCCCAGTGATCGCGGACCGCGAACACGCGGAAGAGGAACGCCACGAGGACCGACACCAGCGTGACCGGAAAGAACGTGCCCCTCCGGTGGAGCTCCAGCGCGAGCGCCGAGTACACGACGCTCGCCAGCACCGCCGTCGTGACGACGTGCTCTTTGGGCATCACGACGTCCGGGGTGACGTTCGCGAAGAGATCGATGAACACCCCGCCGGCGGTCGTGGCGATCACGCCGACGACGACCGCGGCGAAGATCCCGAGGTCGTGATCGAGCGCCTTGTGCGCGCCGAGGATGGCGAACCAGGGCAGCGTGAACGACTTGAAGAACGCCAGCGTCCTCCTGCGGAAGTGCTCTTCCTTCTTCTCGGCATAGCGGTAGATGCCGAGTCCCAGCAGGCCCATCAGGACGCAGACGACGAGATACTCCGCGTTGTGGAGCGGCGCGGGAATCTCGTTCAGCAGCACGTCGCGCGAGACGCCGCCGCCGATGCCGCCGAAGAACGCCATGATCAACAGCCCCATGAGCGTATAGCCGCGGTTGTGCGACGGGTTGCGCGCGACCAGCACGCCGTTCAGCGCGTTGATGCCGGCGGAGAACAGGTCGAGGCTTGGAAAGCTCGGCAGGTCCATGTCGGACGTTCTCCCTACAGCCGCGTGACGAGGTCGGCGAACACGAAGATGCCGAGCAGGCTGAGCAGCACCGCGACGACGAAGGCCAGGCTCGGGCGCCACCGCGCGCCCTTCGGGCGCAGGCGCGCCAGTTCGACGCGGTACTGGACGGACGCCAGCACGAGCGCGAGCGTGCCCACGACGACGAGGAAGTAGGCGACGCCGGCGATGTCGGTCGCGCGGCCGAACAGGTTCAGTTCGGCGGATCTGAGCACGTCGCCGAGTTTCCCGATGGTGAAGCCGAAGCTGATCATGGCGAGCGCGGTGCGGATCCAGGCCATCAGCGTGCGTTCCGCCGCCAGGGCGGTCCGCCGCGCCGACAGGTCCGGGATCGCAGGCACGTGCGCGTCCCCGATCACTTGTCGCCGATGAGCGCTCTCACCCGGGCGTAGGCCTGTCGATATTCGAGCTCGGCGCGAAACAGCTCCGCCTCCATGTCCGCGCGCGCGGCGTCGTCGTCCTGATTGCTCGAGAGATAGCTCGCGTCAACGACCCGCGGCGCCGCCACGATGCGGCGCGTCAGTTGAACAAGGTCGCGCGAGCGTTCGAGCTCGAGGTAGCTGGTCTTCACGGCGGCGGCCACTTTGGCCTTCGTCAGCTCGACGCCGAGGTCGGCCGCATGGACCTGCGCGCTGAGCTCCTTCACGGTGTGCTCTCGTTTGCCCGAGTCGAACAGCGTGTAAGTGGCCACGACGCCGACGTACGCGAAGTCGTGCGGCAGCACGCTGTCGGCGATCGCGGTTTGATAGGTGTAGCCGCCGATGACGGCGACGCCGGGGACGTAGGCCGACCTGGCCAGCATCGAACCGGCGCGCGCCTTGACCGCCGTCTGCTCGGCCTCGATGACCTGCGCGTTCGACGTGGTCGCGTCTACGGCGGCCTCGTCGAGCGAGAGATGTTCGACGAGCGGCGGCGGCGGCACGAGCTCGAGGCGCGTGTCCGCGGGCAGGCCCATCATCTCGTCCAGGGTCGCCGTCAGCTCCCTCACCTTGCTGGACGCGAGCGACCATGTCTTCGCCGCGTCGAGCGCAGCTTTCTCCCCCGCGGCCTGCCGCGCGGTTGACACGAGCGTGGCCGCCGAGGCCTTCGTCACCGCCACGCGAGCGCTGACCAGCTCCCGCTCGGCGACGAGCAGGTCGAAGTAGTTCTTCTCGACGAGGCTCGCGCGCTCGGCCACGGGCAGCCCCGCCTTGGCGCGCGCGATGTTCTCGTCCGCGCGCGCGATCTTCACGAGCTGGCGGACCTGGAACAGCGGGGTGATCGGCTGCACCACCGTGACGTTCACGGCGCTCTGGTCCTGGGCGAAGACGGTGACGGGCAGGCTCAGGGTCGTGCCGGCGAACGGACGCTGCACCGTCAGGACCTGACCGGGCTGCTCGGTCAGGTGCAGGTTCTCGAACTGTCCGCTGACGCTGGGAAAATACTGGGCCTTCACGCCCAGCCGGTGCTGTTCGGCGGCCTCGACCTGGAGTCGCCCGAGACGCTCGAGCGGATTGGCGCCAGCCGCGAGCTGCTGCGCCTGCGGCAGCGTGATGCGACGCACGCCGGCCGGCGCAGACGGCGCGTCCTGCGCCGCCGCCGCTCCACTCAACAACAGCGACGTCGCGAGGATCCCGAGACGGCGGCACACGGCCGGTCCACGCATGGTTTCTCCTTCGCCCCGGACATGAAGGCGCGCCGTGCCGGTGCAAGCCCGCTGCCCGCGCCACACCGCGCCGCGCGCGTTCACCTCACGACATGCCGTCGATCGTTCACCGCCGGTCGCTTCTCGAGAAGGGACCTCGCGAGCGCCACACAGGCCGCGCAGGGGCGCGGACCAGCAGGTCCGCACAACGTCTGCGGGTCTACATCAAGCGGGGGGTCTACAACACGGAGGGGTGGGGCATCGAGAGGGGCGCGACGGCGTAGGCGAGCACCGCGGGGTGGATGGGCTTGATCAGGTGCAGCTGGAAGCCGGCCGAGAGCGCGCGGTCGCGTTCGTCGCCGCCGGCGCACGCGGTCACCGCCGCCGCGGGGACACCGGCCACGCGCGCGATCGGCTGCGCGCGGACTTCGCGAATCAGCTCGTAGCCGTCCGTCCCCGGCATGGCGAGGTCCGACAGCAGCACGTCCACCGGCGCCCGCTCGCGCGTCAGCAGCGCGAGCGCGTCGCCCGCCGACGACACCGACGTGACGGTCGCGCCGTACGTCTCGAGCACCGACGTCATCATCTCCCTCGCGTCCGACTCGTCGTCCACCAGCAGAAGGCGCACGCCGTCGTGCGACGGCGTCGGCTCCGCCGCGTCGCGGTGCGCACCGCGCGAGACGACGTTCGGCGCCCGCGCCGGCATC
>CAZOIK010000133.1:0-27329 GCA_964579765.1 uncultured Bifidobacteriaceae bacterium | reverse complement strand
AATAAGACGGACACGAAGAAAGGCGGGAACGATGGCGACGGTCCAGGTCCGGTACATCGTGCACGACGTCGATGCGGCCATCGCGTTCTACTGCACGCATCTGGGGTTCCACGAGGTGATGCACCCGGGGCCCGCGTTCGCCATGCTGTCGAAGGGCGACCTGCGCCTCGTGCTCAGCGCGCCAAACCCGGCGCCGGGCGGAGGCCAGGCGATGCCCGACGGGCGCATGCCCGAGCCCGGCGGCTGGAATCGCTTCGGCGTGGAGGTGGACGATCTCACCGCCACGGTCGATCGTCTGCGCAAAGCCGGCGTCCGCTTCCGCAACGACATCGTCACCGGCGTCGGCGTCAGGCAGATCCTGGCGGAGGACCCGTCGGGCAATCCGGTGGAGCTCTTTCAGCCCACCATCGCCGCGGCCCGCCTCGACGCGCGCACGTAAGCCGGAAGGCCTGCACTACCCCTGGCCCGACACGGCGAACGGCAGATCGTTTTGCGGTCATGAGGCCTGCGGTGGCATATGACGCAGGAAGGCCGGCACTACTCGCTCGCCGACCGATCGACCGGGACGACCTTCTCCCCTTCGCGCGCGGTGTCACCCGCGACGGCGATGACGCGCGTTCCGTCTTCGACGCCCGCGACGATCTCGAGGCGGTCGCCGTAGTCGCGTCCCACGGTCACCTTCTGCAGGTGCACGGTGTCGTCCGGGCGGACGACGGCCAGCTGCGCGCCGTCGGCGCGAAACACGAGCGCCGAGGCCGGCACGACGATCGGCGGGTCGGCCTCGACGCCCGTCAGCTCGACGTTGGCGAAGCTGCCGGCGAACAGCGCGCCGTCGGCGTTGGGCACGTCGATCTCGACGAGCATCGTGCGCGTGGCCGGATCGAGCGCGTGGGCCATGCGCGCGACCGTCCCGCGAACACTGCGGCCCGGCAGGTTCGACACCCGCAGCGAGGCGGACTGGCCGACGCGCACGGCGCTGACGCTGCTCTGCGGGACGTTGACGTAGGTGCGGAGCCGTCCGGTCTGCGCGACGCGGTACAGCAGCGTGCTGCCGGCGCTCACGAGCGCGCCGACGTCCACGTTGCGCTGCGTGATGACGCCGTCGAAGGGCGCCTTCACGGTCCGGTACGCGTCCACGGCCTGCAGCCGCGCCAGGTTCGCGCGCACCGCCGACAGGTTGCTCTGCTGCGCCGCCACCGCTTTCTCGGCGGCCTGCACGCTGGCGTCCTGCGCCGCGAACTGCGCCTGCGACTGATCGCGCTCCTGCGGCGAGGCGACGCGCTGCTCGGTGAGCGTCTTCACGCGCTCCGCGGTGATGCGCGCCAGATCGCGGTTGGCCTTGCCCTGCACCAGCCCCGCCGCCGCCTGTTCGACGGCCGCCTGCGCCTGCGCGACCGCCGCCTGGGCCTGCTGGATTTGCTGATCGAGCTCGGGCGCGTCGATCTCCGCGAGCACCTGGCCGGTGCGCACGCGGTCGCCGATGTCGGCGAGCCGGCGCTTCAGGTAGCCGTCGGCGCGCGCCAGAATCGGCGCCTCGGTGACGGCCTGCATCGTGCCCGGCAGGACGAGCGTCGTCTTTCCCGAGCCGCGCGCCACGCGAATGACGTCCACGCGCGGCACCTCTTTCCGCTGCGCGTCGGCTTCGGCGCGGAGCGCCGACTCGCGCCGCTGCATCGGCAGATAGCCCGTCAGAAACGCGACGACGAGCGCGATCGCGTCGCAGAACTGCAGGGCCTACACAGTCCTGAGCGACGGCCGTCGGACGGCCACGCGCGTGTCATGCGATTGCAGGTCAACCATGGGTGGGGACTTCCCGCGTCTCCTCTTCCAGCAGGCGGCGCTCGTGATCGGCGGGCGGCGCGGTCCGCAGGTACGAATAGATGATCGGAACGAGAAACAGCGTCGTCACCGTCGCGCCGACGAGGCCGCCGATGACGGCGCGGCCGAGCGGCGCGTTCTGCTCGCCGCCTTCGCCGAGGCCGAGCGCCATCGGCAGCATGCCGAGCACCATCGCGGCCGCCGTCATCAGCACCGGACGCAGCCGCGCGTGGCCGGCCGCGAGCATCGCGTCGCGCGCGTTCGGCACGGCGGCGCGCTCGTCGTTGGCGAAGGTGACGAGCAGGATGCTGTTCGCCGTCGCCACGCCGATGGACATGATCGATCCCATCAGCGACGGCACGCTGAACGTGGTGCGCGTGGCGAAGAGCATCCACAGGATGCCGGCCATCGCGCCCGGCAGCGCCGTGAGGATGATGAACGGGTCGAGCCACGACTGGAAGTTGACGGCCATCAGCAGGTAGACGAGCAGCACGGCGAAGAGCATCCCGAGCCCGAGCCGCGTGAACGACGACTGCATCGTCGCGTACTCGCCGCGGACGGCGAGCGAGGTCCCGCGCGGCAGCGCCGTCTGCCCGCGCACCAGACGCTCGACCTCCGCGCCGACGCCGCCGAGATCGCGGCGATCGACGTTGGCGTACACGTCGAACACCGGCGCGACGTTGTAGTGGTTGACGATCACCGGGCCGTAGCTGCGCTTGACGTCCACGAGGTTCGACAGCAGCTGCGTGCCGCCGTCGCCCGTCGGCAACCCGGCCAGCGACCGCGGCGTGGTCTGCGTGACGGCGCTCGCGGGCGGCGTCACCGGCGTGCGCAGCAGCTGGTCGAGCGAGTCGATGCGGTATTGCGACGTCTGCACGCCGACGTTGTAGCTCACGCCGGTCGCCGGGTTGAGCCAGAAGCTCGGCGCCACCTGGTTGTTGCCGCTGAGCGAGATCAGCATGCTGCTCGTCACGTCGCGCTGCGTCAGCCCGAGCTGGCTCGCCTTCACGCGATCGACGTCGAGGTCGAGCTGCGGCTGGCGGAACACCTGGTGGATGTGGACGTCGGCCGCGCCAGGGATCCGCGCGACCGCGTCGCGCAGCTTCTCGGCGAGCGCGTAGTTCGCGGCGGCGTTGGTGCCCGCGACCTGCAGGTCGATGGGCGCCGGCAGGCCGAAGTTGAGGATCTGGCTCGTGATGTTCGCCGGCTCGAAGAAGAAGATGATCTCCGGGAACGCTTCGTGCAGCCGCCGGCGGAGCTCCACCTCGTACTCTTCGACAGGCCGATGCCCGTCGCGCGCGAGCGACACGATGATCTCGGCGTCGGTCGCCGCGATGTTGGGCACGTCGCCCTGCGCGATGCTGGCCCACGCGTTCGGAATGCCGATGTTGTCGAGGATCGTGTCGAGCTCGTTCGCGGGGACGACGCCGCGGATGGCCTGCTCGACATCCACCATGCGGGCTTCGGTCTGCTCGATGCGCGTGCCGGCCGGCATCCGCGCGTGCAGCCGCAGCGTGCCGGCGTCCACCTCGGGGAAGAAGTCGCGGCCGATGAGGCCGACGAGCGCCAGCGAGCCGAGCGACACGGCGAGAAAGCCGACGAGGACGGGCGCGCGCCGCTCGAGCGCGAGATCGAGCAGGCCGACGTAGGCGCCGCGCAGCCGCTCGAACGCGCCGTTCATGCGCCGGTGCACGGCGGCGAGCACGCCCGACCCGCCGTGGTGGCCCGACTGATAGTCGGCCACCTCGGTGCGCAGCAGGTGATACACCATCGTCGGCACGAGCGTGCGCGACAGGAGGTACGACGCGAGCATCGCGAACACGACCGCCATCGCGAGCGGCGTGAACAGATACTCGGCGGTGCCCGTCAGGAGCAGCACCGGCACGAACACGATGCAGATCGACAGCGTGGACACGAACGTGGGCACCGCGATCTGCGAGGCGCCGTCGAGCACGGCCCGCACGAGCGGTTTCCGCATCGCGAGGTTGCGGTGCGTGTTCTCGATCTCCACCGTCGCGTCGTCCACGAGGATGCCGACCGCCAGCGCGAGGCCGCCGAGCGTCATGACGTTGATCGTCTCGCCGAGCAGGTTGAGGATGCAGATCGACGTGAGGATCGAGAGCGGGATCGACAGGCACACGATGAGCGTGCTGCGCCAGCTGCCGAGGAACAGCAGGATCACGCCGCCGGTCAGGACCGCGGCAATCAGCGTCTCGCGGACGACGCCGCCGAGCGCCGACCGCACGAAGAGCGACTGGTCGCCGAACACCGACACGTGCAGGTCCTTCGTGAGCGTGGGCAGGATCCGCGGCAGCGCGTCCTTGATCGCGTTCACGACGGTCAGCGTGGACGCGCGGCCGTTGCGCGTGACGGTCAGCAGCACGCCGCGGGATCCGTTGGTGCGGACGATGCTCGTCTGCGGCACGAAGCCGTCGTGCACGGTGGCGACGTCCTTGATGTACACCGTCGCGCCGTTGACCGTCTTGATCGGCAGGTTGTTGAAGTCGGCAATGGCGGGGACGCTGCTGTTCAGCCGCACCGGATACTCGGTGTCGGCGAACTTCGCCGTGCCGGCCGGCAGAATCAGGTTCTGCAGGGTCAGCGCGTTCGAGACGTCGATCGGCGACAGCCGCTTTGCGTAGAGCTGGTCGAGGTTGAGATCGACCATGATCTGCCGGTTCTTGCCGCCGAACGGATACGACACGGTCGCGCCCTGCACGGTCGCGAGCGGCGTCCGGATGAAGTTGTTGCCGAGGTCGAAGATCTCCTGCTCTTTCAGCGTGTCGCTGCTGAGGCCGAGCTGGAGAATCGGCACGCTCGCGGCGTCGTACTTCAGCACCTGCGGCGGGAACGTGCCCGGCGGCATGTTGCGGACGACCACCTGGCACTGCGTGACGATTTGCGAGAGCGCCAGATCGACCGACGTGTTCGGGTGGAAGTAGACGCGCACGGCCGCGACGCTCTGGTGCGACTGCGACTCGATGTGCTCGATGCCCTCGACGTTCGCCGTCAGCGCGCGCTCGAAGTTGGTGACGATGCGGCTCTCCATCTCCTCGGGAGAGAGGCCGTTGTACTGCCAGACGATGCTGACGACGGGGAGGTCGATGTACGGAAAGATGTCAACCGGCATCGTCGCGATCGAGATGCCGCCGAGAATCGCGATGAGCAGCGCCATCACGACGAACGTATACGGGCGCCTGAGCGCCAGCCTGACGATCCACATAAATCGTTGATGCGCCCCGCAGGACGACGCCGCGATTATACGAGACGCCGCGCGGCAGACGACGTGTCGTGCGGACCTTCAGGTCCGCGGCGGACGACCTTTCAGGTCCGCGGCCCGTGAGGACTGCGGCGTCCGGTATCGCTCGCTGCGATCCGGACGCGCCGCGCCGGAACTGCCGTCCTCCGGTCCGTACCCTGCCGCTCCCGCGGCGCGCAGTTGCTGCGATCAACGACATCCACGTCGCGGCATGCACCGGCTGAGCTGATTCGAATGCCACGGATCGCGGTCGAAGAGCGCGCCGCGCCGAGGACCTGCGGCCGGCAGTTGCTGCGATCGAGCTCCGGCCGCGGCGTGACGGCTCGCTGCGACCGATACCGGCCGCCGCAGTCACCGAGGCCGCGCAGGGGTGAGGCTGGCAGCGGATGCCGTCGCGACGCGCCGACACGCCATCGCACGCATGTCGGGCGGCGCGACGCCGGGCACGACGAGTTCCGTAATCGCGATCCACGGCGATCGCATCACCATCGGCGGCGCTTGCCGCGGGACGGATGTCGCTCGCGTCAGCACCTACTCGTCGTGCGGAGCGTCAGGACAGCGAGCAGAGCCCGACTGCCGGCGCGTTCGCGTCCGGCAGCCCGCGGCCAGCCTCACCCCTGCGCGGCCGCGTCGGCTCGCGCGAACGCCGGACGCTGCAGTTCGACCGACGCCATGCCGGCGTAGAAGCCCGGCGGGATGTCGCGGCTGCCGCAGAACTCCGACAGATACTCCGGCAGCATGGTCAGATCCTCGACGTCGCCGCCGTGCGCGTCGGACCATCGCATCCAGCCTTCCGCGATGGCCGAGAGCCGCGCGGCGGGTTCTTTCCTCAGCACGCGAACGGCCCGCGACCGCCACAGCGATTCAGCCGACCTCGCCATGCGGCGCCCGTACTCGACGTCGGCCGACGTGAACGTCGGCGTCGCGATCACGCGATGCGGCGGCTCCCGGTCGAACGTGATGCCGAACTCGTCCGACTTGGTCCACAAGTCGGTCCCCGGCAGGACGCGCAGGTCGAAGACGGACAGCGTCGGCGGGTTGAGCGTGGCGGCGAAGTCGAGCGAGCGGCGGAACGTGTCGAGCGTGTCGCCCGGCAGGCCGAAGATGAGGTGCAGCTCGTACTCGATGCCCGCGCGCGTGAGGTGATCGACGCCGAGCAGAAAGGGCGCCATCCGCAGCCGCCGATCGACGGCCGCGAGCGCCGTGGGGTTCGTGCTCTGCAGCCCGACTTCCACGAACTCGAAATGCGCGGCCTTCATCAGCGCGGCCAGCTCCTCGTCCATGAACTCGGCCCACAACTCGGCGTGGCACACCACGCCGCGGTGGTTGTGCTCGACGATCAGCCGGCAGATCTCCTTGGCCCGCTTCACGTTGAGGTTGAAGATCGGGTCCATGAAATAGAGGCACCGGATGTCCTGGTCGAGCAGGTACTTGATCTCGCGATCGACGCGATCGACCTCGAGCCGGCGGTTCCGGATCGGCAGGTCCTTGTTGAAGAAGCAGAAGTTGCACTCGTAGACGCAGCCGCGCTGCGTCTCGACGCAGGCGTACTTCCCGGCATACGACACGAAGTCGCGGTGCGGCGAGGGCAGGTCGCCGAGGTTGCGGACGAATCGCTCCGGGCCGGTGTCCACGACACGATCGCCCGAGCGCGCGACGATGCCCGGCACGTCGTCGATCGGCGCGCCGCGGCGCCAGCGATCGGCGAGTTCGACCATCGGCATCTCGCCCTCGTTCTTCACGACGACGTCCACCCACGGCTGCTCGCGGACGACCGTCTCCGCGAGCGGCCCGACTTCCGGCCCGCCGAGCACGACGCGCACGTTCGGCCGGGCGGCCTTGACGCGCCGTCCGACGGCGAAGAGCGCGGTGACGTTCCACACGTAGCACGACAGCGCGAGGACGTCGGCGTCGAGCGCGAGGAGGCGTTCGACCATCGCATCGACGGTCGCGCGCGCGGAGAACTCGACGATCGGCACGTCGGCCTCGGCCCATCCGCCGAGATCGACGAGCGCCGCCTTCAGACACGTCAGCTGCAGGGGCGTGAACAGGTCGTCAACGTGCTGCAGCGCGAGGCAGACTCTCATCGTCGAAACCGAACCATCCTACTACCCCGGAAGTGGTAGATCACTCGGCCGCCGCGCTCTTCTGGAAGTGCGGTAGTATGCGCCAGCGCCGCGCGAGCGGGCGCGACGGAGGCAGAGGAGTATGCGACGTGTTGCTCTAGTCGTCGGTGTGTTCGCGGCGATGGTTGGCGCGCCCGCGATCGGGTTCGGGCAGTGGTTCCACCAGCGCACGCCCGGCATACCGAGGACGCCGGACGGCAAGCCGAATCTGACGGCGCCGGTGCCGAAGGCCGAAGACGGCCATCCGGATCTCTCCGGCCTCTGGCATGCCGCGCAGCGGCGGCACTGCACCGACAGCAAGGGCGAGACGATTCCCTGCGGCATCGAGATCGGCGGCTCGCCGACCGCCGGCAACCTCGGCCGCGATCTCCCCGGCGGCATGCTGCCCTACAAGCCCGAGGCCGCCAAGCTCATGCAGGAGCGCCACGCGGTGTTGAGCGTGGACGACCCGCACGTGCGGTGTCTGCCCGACAACCCGCCGCGCGCGTGGACGCTGCCGCACATGACGAAGATCATCCAGTCGAAGTACCAGCTCGCGCTGATGTACGAAGTCAACGCGATGTACCGGCAGATCTTCACCGACGGCCGCTCGTTCCCCGACGATCCCACGCCGGCGTGGAACGGCTACTCCGTCGGCCACTGGGAGGGCGACACGCTCGTCGTCGAGACGCGCGGCTTCCGCGACAACCTCTGGGCCGACACGTGGGGCAGCCCGATGAGCGACGCGACGAAGATGACCGAGAAGTTCCACCGCCTCACCTTCGGGACGATGGACATCGAGCTGACGATCGACGACCCGAAGAACTACACGAAGGCGTTCACGGTCATGCTGCACGAGGAGCTCGAGCCCGACACCGAGCTCGTGGACGAGTTCTGCCTCGAGGGCGAGAAAGACTACGAGCGCCTGCAGCGCTCGCGCACCAAGTAGTGCGGGCCTGAAGGCCTGCGCTACATGACGAGGCGCGGGCACATCAACGCCAGCGCTTCCGCGGCCGCCGGGGGCAGCGCGACGTTCGCGTCGCGGCCTGCGCCCAGCACTTCCGTGAGCATGGCCTTCGAGATGGCGACCGATCCGCCGGGGGTCTTGTAGCTGACGACGCATCTGCCTTCTCGTCGATCGCTCGAGATCTGCGGCTCGTCGCGATACTCCGCCTTGCCGGCGGCCACGAGCTGCCTGTCCGACGACGCGATGTACTGAGGCGGCAGATCCGCGATCTCCGCAGGCACCACGTGCAGGCGACCTGTCTGCGGCGTCTCGCCGGAGACGCGCCGGCGCAGCGCCTGCTCGATCCGCGCGAACACGTCTTCGGCGAACTGCTGCGGGTACTCGAACAGCGCTTCGACCTCCTTCGTGACGTGCGGCAGCTTCCGCCAGCCGGTGACCCAGGCCAGCCTGTCGGCGCCGGCGTCCCCATCGACAAAGACATCTTCCAGACTGAACCGCGTGACGGCGTCCGGCTGCAGCGCTTTCAGCACCATGTGTTCCAGCAGATGCGACGAAAATCCGTACAGCACGCCGTACGGAGAATACGCGCCGGCCGCCGGCCGGAAGCGCGGACAATCCTCGTGCAGCGGCCGTGCCGTGCGCGCGATTCGCGACTGGTACTCCTGCAACAGCCGCACGTGCCGCTGCCCGGCCGGCGTATAGACCACCTGCCCGGCGGGATCGGTCGTGACGAAGAGATGCTCGACCATGCTGTAGGCGCCGAGCAGATCGAGACGATTCAGAAACAACTCCGGATCCGGTGACAGGCCCTGGCAGACGGCCCCCGCCAGATCGATCCGCCTCCGCGCATCCGCGCTGTTGCACGCCTCCTCGTACGCCTCGAGCAGCGGCACCAGATCCTGAATCAGCAGCGCGAAATCGAGCGCGTTCGACGTGCGTGTGACGAGCGTCACGCTCGCGTCGTCGAACGACACCGCCTTCTTCGTCGCGTAGTAGCGAATCTGCGAGCGCAGGTGCCCGCCGGTCATGTGCACGCC
Source organism: uncultured Bifidobacteriaceae bacterium (assembly GCA_964579765.1). Classification (GTDB taxonomy): domain Bacteria; phylum Acidobacteriota; class Vicinamibacteria; order Vicinamibacterales; family CAVVIG01; genus DATNBT01. The sequence continues at coordinate 18,143 of CAZOIK010000133.1, read as the reverse complement.
GGCCTTGTGGATCTCGAGGCGGTCCAGGGGCGGGAAGCTGGCCGCAATCTTCTCCGCCATGTCGAAATACGCGCCCAGATCGTCGGTCGCCGGGCTCTGCGCCAGCGGGACCAGCCATCGCGCATCGCGCACGAGCACGGGCTGCTCTGCGGGCGTGCTCGTCCAGAGCGCGTCGAGCACGCCTTGCAGTTGCGAGAGCCGGGCGGCGGTGCTGCTCGATCCGTCGTCCCACAGGCGCAGGCTCAACAGCTCGAGGCACCGGATCACATAGAGGTTGAACAGCGTGTGCGCGTAGTGGACGCGGCCGCCGCGGCCCGGCCAGCGCGTGAGTCGCCAGAGGTGAAACGCGCGCGTCATCATCTCCGCCGGATCCGCGAGGCCGTTGTAGAGCCCAGGCAGCTCGCGCGGCTTGAATCCACTCGCCCGGTGCGCCTCGTCCAGTTGCCCTCTCAGGCGCGATTGGTCGTGAGTCAGCCCGGGCAGTGTGAAGCAGCAGTCCTCGAACCGACGCGACAGGAGAGCGTGGTCCTGCAGATCCTCGACCGGCTTTCGTTGCGCGTTCAGCGCGTCCTGAATCCGCTCGACGATGTCGTCGCGACGGGCGAGGAAGAATTGGAGCAGTTCAACGTGCGGCTGAAATGACATTATGATGCCCAGCGAGCGACATGTTGATCCAGGCGCTCACCAGAACGCAACGACCGCCACGTCGAAAGCCGATACGATGACGCTGACGCCTGCCGACCACATCGAGATCCAGCAGCTGCTGGCGAAGTACGCGTACGCGCTCGACACGGGCGCAGACGACGGGTACATGTACGCGGATCTCTTCACCGAGGACGGGACGGCGTTCAACGTCACGGGACGGGACAACCTGGCGAAGCTCGCGATGGCCGAACCGCACGGCCCGCAATTCGTGCGCCATTTTCCGATGCACGCCGTCATCTCGCCGTCAGCCGACGGCGCCACCGGCACGCAGTACCTTCTCATGATCGACGTGGGAGAGGACGGACAGCCCAGCTCCGTGTTCCTCGGCGGACGCTATGAAGATCGCTTCGTGAAAACGGCGCAGGGCTGGCGGTTCAAGTCGCGGACGATGATTCGCTCGAAAGCGGGCTCGTGACCGACACTCCACGTCGATCCGCGACGAGCCGATGACCGACGTGTGCCTGAAACTAGTGCACGTCGGATCTGCTCTGCGGAGACGGGCGGAAGAGGATCGCGAAGCGCCGCTGGCAGTTAGGGCACTCGTAGTGGCGCTCGAGCGTCAGCGCACCTTCAGGCGTCACGTCTATCGTCGCTTCGTAATCGCAGAAGATGCACGGAGGCGGTTGGGAATGCTGCTCCTCGATCTCACGCAGATTGTCTGTCATGACCCTCAACGCGCGCTGGCACCGGATGGCGGCAGGGCGAATGTGATGATCGCAATCCCTGATGCGACGGCGACGTGCTGCCGGCCGTCGAGCATGTAGGTGACCGGCGCCGCGCCCCAGACCGGTGCGCCCGTCTGGTAGCGCCAGAGGAGCGCTCCGCTGTCGGCGTCAAAGGCGTTCAGATACCCTTCGTTATCGCCCGTGAACACGAGTCCGCTCGCGGTCGTCGTCACGCCGCCGGTCAGATCGAGCGTAACCGTAGACGGATAGCCGGGGTAGCGGTGCTCCCACGTGATCTTCCCGGTGGCCGGATTAATCGCGCGGAGGGCGCCGTACTGCTCGCGATCCTTGACGTGGCGAACGCTCCCGCTCGGCGAAAACCCGCCAGGCAGGATCTTCTCCGGTTTTCGAGGCGTGTACACGACGCAGGTCTCACGCGCGGTGACGAAGAACAGCCGCCGCTCCGGGTTGAAGGCCGGCGGCTGAAAGTTCGTGCCTCCCCGAAAGTCTGGCAGGCACTTGTCGTCGGTGCCGAGCTCGTCGACAACGACGGGACGGCCGTCGGATCCGATCTCCTTCGCCCAGTTCGTCGCGTTGGTCGTGAACGGCTTCGCGACGAGCAGCTTCCCCGTCTCGCGATCCAGCGTGTAGAAGAACCCGTTGCGGTTGGCGAGCATCACGACCTTGCGATCGCGGCCGTCGATCTTCACGCTGCCGAGGATCGGCACTTCGGTCGAATCCCAGTCGTGAGTGTCGTGCGGCGTGAACTGGTAATGCCACTTCAGCTTCCCTGTCGCGACGTCGATGGCCAGGAGCGAGCAGGTGTAGAGATCGTCGCCCTTGCGGTCGTCGCCGAAGAAGTTCGGATTCGGGTTGCCGGTCCCGACGTACACAAGGTTGAGTTCTGGATCGTACGCGCCGGTGACCCACGTCGCGCCGCCGCCCCACGACGCGGCGTCGGCGTTGGGCCACGTCTCGCTCCCCGGCTCGCCCGCCGCGGGAATCGTGTAGAGCCGCCAGGCGCGCGCGCCGGTCTCCACGTCGTAGGCGTCGAGGAAGCCGCGCGTGTTGTAGTCGCCGCCAGCGATCCCGATGATGACCTTGCCGTTGGCGACAATCGGCGCACCGTCGATCGAGAACCCGTGCGTCGGCTCTTCGACAGGCACGTCCCACACCACCTTGCCCGTGGCGCGATCCAGCGCAACGAGGTGCGCGTCGAGTGTGCCCATGTACAGGCGGTCGCCAAGAATCGCCAGGCCGCGGTTGACGGCGCCGCAGCACACGCGCATCACCTTCGGAAACGTCCGCCTGTAGCGCCACAGCATGCGGCCCGTATGCTCGTCGAGCGCCCACACGCCGTTGTTGGTGCCGCTGACGTACATCACGCCGTCAGCCACGAGCGGCATCGCCTCGAAGCCGCGGCCGGGCACCGTCGTCTCGGTCTGGAACATCCACTGCGGCACGAGGCGATTCACGTTCTTCGGCGTGATCTGCCTGAGCGGGCTGTAGCGCTGGTTGCCGTAGTCGCCGCCGAACGTCAGCCAACGGGTCGGGTCCTTGAGCCCGCCGAGCAGATCCTGTTCGGTGATCGGCTTGAGTGTGGCCGTCTGCTCCTGGCCGAGCGCCCCGGGCGCCACGACGCCCGCGAGCACGACCAGGGCAACGACAGCCCCGAAGACACACCTTTCCCGTCCACGACGATTACGCATGCTGACGTATCCTCGTTCTGTTATTCCGCGGCGCCGATCTTCTGAAGCAGCTCTACCGTCGAGTCACGGCCGAGCGCCTCGGCCAACGCGAGCGGGGTCTGCCCCCGCCGGTTCTTCATGTCCAGTCGCGCGCCGCTCTTCGCGAGCGTCTGGACGATGGAATCGAAACCGCGCGTGATGGCCACGTGCACGGCGGTATCCCCGCTTTTGCTAATCGCGTTGACGTCGGCCCCGATCGCAACCGCCGCGTTCACTGCGGCGAGCGCGGTGCGCTCCTGCTCGATCGGATCCGGCGGAATCGAGAAGCCGGCGCCGGGCCACGGCGTCCCCATCGCGGCCATCAGAACGGTCGTCCCGTCGGGCGCCGTCACCGACGTCTTCGCGCCGGCGGACGCCAGAATCCGCATGACGTCCGGCTCGTTGAAACGCGCCGCCAGCCAGTACGCGGTCGTGCCGATCAGCGGACCGCCGAACATGTAGTCGGTCGCGTTGCGGCGCGCCGGCGTCGCTTTCGTGACGGGAATCTCGAGATCCGCGTGGTGCGCCACCAGCGCGTTCACGAGCGGCACGTCGCGGCGAATGATCGCCGCGTGCAGCGCCGTGTAGCCCGCGCCGTCGAGGTTTGGATTCGCTCCCTGGTCGAGCAGAAACGCGCCGAGCGCCGTGTTGCCGCTGTGCGTGGCGACGACGAGCGCGCTCGTGCCGGATGGCGCGACGTCGTTGACGTCCGCGCCCTTCGCAATCAGCAGCCGCGCCGATTCGACATCGCCCTTCTGCGCGGCGAACAAGATCGGCGTGTACCCGCCCTGTTTGATCTCGACGATGCCGCTCTCGTCCACGACATCGACGCCGCTGCCGCCACCGCCGGCAGGCGCCGCCGCACGTCCCCTGGCGGCGTCTCCCGTTTTGGCGGCGTCTGCCCTCGCACGGCCGCGCGCCGGGGCGGCGCCTCGGCGGCCGCGGGCCCGCGACGCCGCGAGTGCATCGACGACCTGTGCGCTGCGGCCAGCCGCGACGCCAGAGTTTGTGAAGATCTGCACCGCCACGTTGACGACTTCTGAATGGACGTTCGAGCGCGCCCGCACGTCGGCGCCGGCGTCGAGGAGCAGCCGGACGACCTCGGGGTGCCGCTCGGCCGCCGCCCACATCAGCGCCGTCTGTCCGTGCGTGACCTCACGCGCGTTGACGTTCGCGCCGTGTGCGACGAGCGCTTTGACGGCGTCCGCGCTGCCAACCTTCGCCGCGGCCATCAGCGGCGTTTCTCCGGATTGGAGCGCCGTGTCCGGCGTGGCACCCGCCTTCAGCAGATGCTCGACGACGGCGGCATGACCGGTCGAGCAGGCGGTCCACAGCGGCGTGACGCCGAGATCGTCCGCCGCGTTCGCATTGGCGCCAGCCTGCAGGAGCACGTCAACCGTCGGCACGTCGCCGACGTACGACGCCCAGTGGAGCGCCGTCGTCCCGTCCCCGTCGCGCGCGTTCACGTCCGCGCCGCCTTTCAGCAATACGCGCACGGGCGCGGGGACGCCGCGACGAGCGGCGGAGCCGAGCTCGCCACCAGGGGCGCGGCGACGAGGCAGACCGACGCGACGAGCCACAGCCGCATGCTGGCCGCTGACGGACGCATCGCGCTACACCCCCGACAACGTGTCGATGTTGAGTGTGCCGCTCGAGTCGCCGATGCGCTCCTGCGGCACGCCCATCTTGTCCATGATCGAGACGAGCAGATTCGCCGACGGGGTGTTGTCCTTGTATTTCAGATGCCGGCCGCCCTTCAGCCGTCCGCCGCCTCCACCGAGCAGCACGAGCGGCAGGTTGTGGTGATCGTGCGAGTTGCTGTTCGACATGCCCGCGCCGTACAGGATCATCATGTGATCGAGCAGCGAGCCGTCGCCGTCGGGGGTGGCCTTCAGCTTGCCGAGATACTCGGCCAGCAGCTGCACGTGGAAGACGTTGATCTTCGACATCGTCGCGATCTTCGCCGGGTCGTTGCGGTGGTGCGACAGCGGGTGGTGCGCTTCGGGCACGCCGATTTCCGTGTAGACGCGGCCGGTCTGCTCGCGGCCCATCATCAGCGTGCACACGCGCGTGAGATCCGCCTGATACGCGAGCCGCTGCATGTCGAACATGAGACGCGCGTGCTCGGCGAACGTCGCCGGAATGCCCTCCGGCTGATCCACATGCGGCAGCTCGAGCGCGCTCTGCTCCTCGGCCTTCTGGAAGCGGCGTTCGACGTCGCGGATGCCTTCGAGGTACTCATCGACCTTGGTGCGATCGGACGGACCGATTTGCCGCTGCAGGGCGGACACCTTGTCCATCACCGAGTCGAGCAGGCTCTTGTCGCGCTCGACGCTCGCCCGGCGGACTTTCGCGTCGGTGGTGCCCGTGTCGCCGAAGAGGCGCTCGAACACCGCCCGCGGGTTGCTCTCGCCCGGCAGCGGCGTCGTCGCGCTCGCCCAGGAGAGCGTGTTGGTGTAGACGCAGCTGTAGCCGCCGCTGCACTGCCCGGCGTTGCCGCGGCTGTCGAGCGCCAGCTCGAGCGAGGCAAGCTGCGTGTCCTGCGCGTAGTGCTTCGCGAGCACCTGGTCCATCGACATCGCCTCGTCGATCCGGATGTCCACCTCGCCGGTCTGTCCCTGCGCGCCGGTCAGGAACGACGTCGAGCCGCCGGCGTGTGTCGCGTTCCAGTGACCGTGCAGGCCCGAGAACACCAGCATCTGCTCGCGGTACGGCTCGAGCGGCTTGAGGATCGGCGTGAGCTCGTAGGTCGCGCCCTCGGCCACCGGCGTCCAGTACTGCATCGCCATGCCGTTGGGCACGTAGATCGCGCCGAAGCGCGGCGGGGCGCTCGCGGGCGTCTTGCCGATCGCCGACATCGCCGGCACCATGGCGTCGAGCAGCGGCAGCGCCAGCGCGGCCCCCATACCGCGGAGCATGGTCCGGCGCGACAGTGACATCTTGGTGATGAACATCGTGTTCTCCCGTCAGTGGGCAGCCACAGGGTGCATCGCTTTCGCCGTCCGGTACTGGAACGGCTCGCTGTTGACGACGCCAAGGACGATCGCGGACCAGCGGTAGTCGTCCTTCGCCGCCTGGCGGACAATCGCGCGAACCGTCGGGCGGTCGTAGTATTCGACGGGCCGTCCGAGGGCATACGCAAGCAGCTTCTCGGTGAGAATCGTCACGAACTGCTCGCGATGGCCGGCGAGCCACGTGCGCAGGCCGTCGAGCCCGGTGAAGCGCGCGCCGTTCGGCAGGACGCCGGACACGTCGAGCGGCTCGCCCGAGCCGTCCGTCGCGCGCCATGCGCCAATGGCGTCGAAGCTCTCGAGCGCGAACCCCAGCGGATCCATGGCGGCATGGCACGCCGCGCAGGACGGCGACTTGCGGTGCTGCTCGAGCAGCGCCCGGACGGACTGCGTCCGCCCGCCCTCGCCTGGCTCGGGCAGCGCCGGAATGTTGGGCGGCGGCTCGGGCGGAATCGTCCCGAGGATGTTCTGCAGCACCCACTTGCCTCGCAGCACCGGCGAGGTCCGCGTCGGATACGACGACAGCGCGAGGATGCTCCCCTGTCCGAGAATGCCGCCGCGGTGGCTGCCGGGCGGCAACGTCACGCGGCGGAATTCGGTGCCGTAGACGTTCGCCAGGCCGTAGTGCTTCGCGAGCCGCTCGTTCAGGTACGTGTAGTCGGCGTCGAGCAGATCGACGACGCTGCGGTTCTCGTGGATCGTGCTCTCGACGAAGAGCTCGGTCTCCTCGCGGAACGCGTCGCGCAGGTTCTCGTCGAAGCCCGGGAATTTGTCGGGATCCGGCAGCACGCCGTCGAGGTTGCGCAGGTTGAGCCACTGGCTGGCGAAGTTCGTGACGAGCACGTTCGCCCGCGGATCGGCCAGCATGCGCCGCACCTCGCGGTCGAGCGCGGCGGGCGATCGCAGCTGGCCATTCACCGCGGCGTCCAGCAGTTGGTCGTCCGGAATGCTGTTCCAGAGGAAGAACGACACGCGCGAGGCGAGATCGACGTTCGAGACGCGGTACACCGTGCCAGCCGTCACGCCGGCGGGATCGCGCTCCACGCGCGACAGAAAATCAGGGTCGATCAGCACGCGCTCGACTGCGAGCTCGATGGCGTCGTCGAAGCCGGCGCCCGCCGCCCGTCCCTTCCGATAGAACGCCATCAGCGTTTCGACGTCGGCATGCGTCGCGGGACGCCGGTAGGCGCGGCGCGCAAGCGACTCGAGGATCTTCGCGGCGCAGGCGTCGTCGGCCGAGGCCGTGCTGGGATGACAGACGAAGATCCGCCGGCGGCTCGGCGTGTCGCCCGGGCCATCGACATGGTACGGACCACCGATCGCCACGTTGTCGATCGCGGCGTGGCCCATGTACCGCTCGTCGGCCGCGAGCTCGAAGCCCGATTGAGGGGGCTGGACGATGCCCTCCTCCTCGAACTCTGCGCGCTCGAACGTGACGGAGACGACGCTCGGACCGGCCTTCGCCGGGAACCGCGCGTCGAGCCCGGCGTCGCCGGTGAGCACGTAGCGCTCCCAGTCCGGGTCGCCGAAGATGTTGCCGGCGAAGCTCGCCGGCGCGGCCCTTCCCTTGGCCTCGCCGCCCACCGCGAACTTCTTGACGAGCGCGCCGTCTACGCGGACGTCGATGATTTGCCGCGTGCCCATGCCGCGCACGTAGTCGTTGTAGCTCTTCTGCAACCCGATCTTGACGCTGTACTCGCCGTCCACCGGAAAGTAGTAGTGAATAGCGACGCCGCCGCGCGAGCCGAGCGGCAGGTCCTCGCTCATGCGATCGTCCTGCCACAGGTTCAACGGGACCTTGTAGATGGACGCGGCGGGCCGGGCAGGCGGAATGCCGACCGCGAGCCGTCCGATCCGTCCGGCGGCCGAGAGATAGCGCTCGACCTGCGACGGTGTGATCGAGAGCGCTGCAGCGTTATTGTCGAAGCCGTTCTCGTACGTGTTGTCGGCCGGCAGCAGCGACGTGACGTCAACGTCGATGTCCAGGAGATCGCGGACGGCGTTCTGATATTCGGCGCGATTGAGGCGATGAAACGCGTCGGTCCGTCCAGGGTTCGGATGCGTCGCGGCGGCGCGGTCGATGTTCGTCTCGAGAAATCCCGCCAGCGCGTCGTAGGTCGCGTCGTCGGGACGCGCGCGCCCGCCCGGCGGCATCGTCTGCGTGCGCAGCTTGCGAATGACCTTTTCCCAGACCTCAGGATGATCGGCCGGCTTCGTCTCGTCGTACGTGTCGAGCGCGAGGTCGGCGGTGTGGATACGCGCGTTGTGACAGGTGTAGCAGTACTTCTGGAGCACGGCGCGCTGCGGCGAGACGGGCGCAGTGACAGGCGCCGCCGCGGCCGCGGTCGTCAGCAGCGCGATCCCGCACACGGCAAACGCCGTTCTCGTCCCTGCAGCGTTCATGGCCCTCACTTCACGACGAACTTCTGGACCCGGTTGCCCTGCGATTCTGATGTGTACAGATTGCCTTTCGAATCAGTCGCCAGCCCATGCAACCAGTGCCACTGTCCAGCGTAATACCCCTGACGCCCGAAGGATCCAAGAACTTCAAGGGTAACCCGATCTAGTATGCGCACTTTGTAATTCGCCGCATCTGCCACATAAAGAAACCTTTGCGCCTTGTCGGGCGAAAAGGCCACGTCGGAGGCGGTCCCCCGGCTGTCGGTCGTATCGCGGGCGATGAACACCTCGCGGAGGAACTTCCCCTCGGGCGTGAAGAGCTGCACCCGGTTGTTGTAGCGATCGACGGCGTACACGATGCGATCGCTCGACATCTTGACGCTGTGCACGATGTTGAACTGCTGAGATGGCGCCGCCTTCGGATCCCGCGTCCTCGGGGCGGCATCCTCGACTTGATTGCCGTACGCCCCCCACTGGCGCTTGAACCGGCCCGTGTCGGCGTCGAACACGATGACCCGACGGTTGACGTATCCGTCGGCCACGAACACCTCGTTCGTCTGGTTGTCAACGAACATGTTGGCGGCCGACGCCAGGTTCTCCACGTCGGCGCTGTTGGCCGTCTTCTTCACCGAGGGGGGCAGCGCGTGGCCGATCTGCAGCAGGAACTTGCCGTCGTTGGTGAACTTTAGGATCTGACGATCGCGCGCGCCGCTGCCGCCAATCCACACGTTGCCCTTGGCATCGACGGTGATCCCGTGCTCGGTCTCCGGCCATTCATATCCCTGGCCAGGCCCGCCCCAGGCCTGGAGCACGTCGCCGTTCTGATCGAACTCGATCACAGGCGGGGCCGGGACACAGCACTCCGATGTCGGCGGAGTCAGTGAGGCACCGATGTCGTTCTTCGTCAACGTGCGCGGACGCGTGATGAGCCAGATGTGGTCCTGCTGATCGACAAACACCGACGGCGCCTGGCCGAGCACCCAGTTGTGTGGCAGCGGCTTGGGCCAGAACGGATCGACCTCGAACCTGGGCACGCGCCTCGACGAGTCCAACACGGCGTGGGCAGCGCCACGGGCGTGGAGCGCTCCCCCGGCTCCCATGGCGAGGAGAACAACTCCGACGATCGGCCAACGCGGACGCGTCGTGCGCATGCCGTCTGCCCCTAGAAGTCGAACCGCGCGCTGATTTCGACGAGCCGCGCCGGCAGAATGCCCTGCGGCTGCTGCCAGTTCGCATAGTTGCTGCTCAAGTTCGTGACGACGCTGTTGTTGAACGCGTTGTAGAGGTCGAGGCTGATCGTCGTCCGCGTCTTGCGGAAGTCGAGCAGCTTCGAGAACCGGAAGTCCACTTCGTTCATGCGATCGCCATACAACGACCCCGGCGCGACGATGTTGATCGTCGCGTTGGCGGCGCCGCCCGACAGCGGCCGGCCGAGGGAGGGCGCGATGGTCGCGCTGCTCACGATGTAGTTGGCCAGGATCTGCGGACCGGGCACGCTCTGGAACGTGGACGACACCCGGACGTCAACCCTGGGCACCGTATACGAGCCGATGAACTTCACCTGCGTCAGGAACGGCGTGTCAACGTGGCAGTACAGCTGGCTCGGATTGCCGCCGGTCTTCCCGACGATGTCGCAGGTATCGGTCGAGGTCCGGCCCGTGCTCATGCCGCCCTGCAGCAGGATGCCGCCGCTCGGCCGCGCGTTGATGTTCAGGTCGAACCCGTTCCAGTGCTGAATCTGGTTGCCGAAGTTGCTCGACATCGTGACGTAGTTGTCCGTCACGCCGACTTTGTTGGGATTGAGATCGTAGAGCCCGCTGACGGCGTACCCGCCGCCGTTCGGCAGCAGCGCGTTGACGGGCGCCGTGATGCTGTAGGGGCTCCAGTCGGCAGGCATCACCGCTCGATTGGCCGTGACGGCGAAGTTGCCGTACCAGCGGCGGTAGTACGCGAACTCCATCCCGACGCGCGACGCCAGCTGGTGCTGGATGGCGGTCGAGAACTCCCAGTTGTACATCGCGTTGAACCAGCCGCCCTTCGTCGCCGGGTCGTAGTTGATGCCGACGCCCTGTCCGAAGCGCAGGTCGGAAATCGTTCCGCAGTCGCCGTTGGCGCGCGAGTTGGTCAAATCGCACTGCGGCGTGTAGTAGTTCGCGCTGCCGACGGGGCTCCTGTCGGTCCAGCTCCGCGTGACGCGCTCGATGAGCTGCGCGCCCGGCGGGTTGCCGTCGATGGGCGTGTAGGCGGCCACGTACCGGCCGATGTTCGCCTTGATGGCCGTCTTGCCGTCGCCGAACAGGTCGTAGACGCCGCCGACGCGCGGCGAGATGTCCTTGAAGTCGTACCAGGTGGTCGCCGGGAAGAACAGCGCCTGCGTCGAGAACGGGCTGGGCTGCTGCGTGAAGTCGTCGTAGCCGGTGTTGAGATAGTCGAAGCGGATCCCGCCGTTCAGCGTCAGCCGCTTGATCGTCCATTTGTCCTGCGCGTACGCGCCGAGCTCGGCGCGGATGCCGATGTTCAAGTCGTGGAAGATCGTCTGGCGCTCGAGAATCTGATTCGGCACGCCGTTGTTGAATCGATAACTCAGCTCGCTCGGAATGTCGTTCGAGCTGCTCTTCTCAGGACCGAACCGATCGCTGAACCCGACCTTGAATTCGTGCGCGCCGGTCACGTACGACAGCGTGGCGGCCGCCTGTCCGGCGCTGTACTCGTCCTCGCGGAACGTGCCGATGGACGTGTCGTTGGGCGCGCCGGCGCCGCGGTAGACCAGCCCGGGGATGAGCCCGCCCTGCTCGGTCACGCGAATCATCGTCCGCATTGGAGAGCTGTCGGGCGGAATCAGGTTCCTGATGTTCTCGGCGCGAATCGCGTACTTGGCTTCGACGAGCAGCTTGTTCGTGATCGGCGACTGCCAGCCGGCGATGCCCATGAACAGCCGCGGAAACACCCAGTTGAACGCCGATTCGGGCGCGTCGGGCAGCAGGAAGTTCTGGTACGTGCGTGTCTGATCCTGGAAGTACGCGGTGAACTTGTTGCGCGGCGACTCCTGCCACGTGAGCCGCGCGGCCCCTGAATTGGACTCGAGCGCCAGCGCCGCCTGGTTGCCGTAGTCCGGCGCGTACGACCACTTGGTCGGGTCGCCGGCGTTCAGGTTGTACCAGAGCCCGGCGGTGTAGGTCTGGTTGACCTGGTGGCGGCCGGAGAGATACGTCCAGAGCTTGCTCTTGACAATCGGACCGCCGCCCGACAGGTTGACGTCGGTCAGATCCTTGAGCTTGTTCGGCGACTTGAGTCCTGCCGCCTGCAACTCCGGCGTGAAGTTGCTCGCCTGGAACGACGGCGTGACGTGCATGCCGTAGAGAGACGCCGAGATGTTGTTGCCGCCGTCCTTCGGCACGTAGTTGAACGTCACACCGGACGTGAACGTCTCGGCCGTCGCACCCGCGTAGGTGACGGTGATTTCCTGCGCCGTGCCCTGATCCGGCACGAAGTTCGAGATGGAGCCCGTGCCGGCGACGTTGCCGACCGTGATCCCGTCAAACAGCAGGCGCTGGTCGTTGGTGCTGCCGCCGTGGATGGCCACCGCGCCGAGCGTCAGGGCCGTCGTGCCGCCGACGTCGTTGCCGCTGCCCGACATTCCGGGAATGAGCGTGGCGTAGAGGCGCTGATTCCGGCCGACCGGAATCGTCTCGAGGACCTGCTTGTCGAGCACCTGCTGGCGCGCCGCGCTCTGCACGTCTACGACCGGCGCTTCGGCCGTGACCGTGATCGTCTCGGCGACGTTGCCCGCCATCATCTCCGCGTTGACCGTCGCTGTGAACGACCCGCTCAGCTCGATGCCCTGGTGCTTCACGGTGTTGAAGCCGGCCAGGTTGAAGGTGACCGCATATGTGCCAGGCCGCAGGTCCACGATCCGGTACTGGCCGGTGCCGTCGGTGACGGCGGTGCGCACCCCCTCAATCAAGGCGGGGCTGGCGGCTTCGACGGTGACCCCGGGCAACACGGCGCCGCTGGTGTCTTTTGCGACTCCGGCGATGGCCTGGGCGAACACCGCGCATGGAACCATCAGCAAGCAAATCGCCGCCAAACCTAGACATCTCAGAACACGCATCAGCACACCACTCCTTGGCCGGTCCGGACATGTGGCAGGTACGAAAACAGTACAACTGCGTTACAGGCGGGACACACTATACGCCCCTGGAAATTGGGCACTTGTCGCAATATGTCGCAACCTGGCGCGACAGCCGCCTCTAGACCGGCGCGTTGGATTCGGAGGCTGGATCTGGAATTCCAAATCCTTGATTGGTTGGGAGTTCCGTCGCCTGCATGGCGAGGTTCCGGTTCACCACGGAGAGATCCAATTGCCCGTCCCACCGGGCGATCACCACCGTGGCGACCGCGTTGCCGATGAGGTTCGTGATGGCCCGTGCCGACGAGAGGAATCGGTCCACGCCGAGCAGCAGCGCGAGGCCGAACACGGGGATGGCCGGCACGGCCGTGAGCGTCGCGGCGAGCGTGATGAACCCGCTGCCCGTGACCGCCGCCGCGCCCTTCGACGTCAGCAGCAGGATGGCGAGGATCGACAGCTCCTGCCCGAACGACAGGTGCACGCCACTGACCTGCGCCATGAAGATCACGGCCATCGTCATGTAGATCGACGTGCCGTCGAGGTTGAACGAGTAGCCCGTGGGAATGACGAGCCCGACCACCGACTTCGGGCAGCCGAGCCGCTCGAGCTTCTCCATCAGGGACGGCAGCACCGATTCGGACGAGGCCGTGCCCAGCACGATGAAAATCTCGTCCCGGATGTATCGCAGCAGCGAGAGGATGCGGATGCCAGCCACGCGCGCGATGAGCCCCAGCACCAGCAAGACGAACAGCGCGGAGGTGGCATAGACGCCGCTGACGAGTTTGGCCAGCGGCAGCAGCGCGGCGATCCCGTAACGCCCGACCGTGAACGCCATCGCGCCGAACGAGCCGATCGGCGCGAGCCACATGACCATGTCCACGATGTCGAACAACGCCTCGGACAACTGTTCCAGGATGGCGACGAGGCCGCGCACCCGCGGTCCGATCCGCAGCAACGCGAGTCCGAACAACACGGACACGCACAGCACCTGCAGGATCTCGCCGCGGGCGAACGCGTCGATCACCGTGTTGGGGATGACGTTGAGCACGAAATCGACGGCGCCGAGCTTCGCGCCGCCCGACGTGTACTGCGCGATGGCCTTCAGATCGACCGCGTTCGCGTCGATGCGCAGTCCGCTGCCCGGCTTCCAGACGGCCACGACCACCATGCCGCAGACGAGGGCAACGGTTGACACGACCTCGAAATAGGCGAGGGCTCGAAGGCCGATGCGTCCGACGTCGCGCATGGCCCCCATCCGCGCGATGCCGACCGCCACCGTCGTGAAGACAATGGGGGCGATGAGCATCTTGACGAGCTTGATGAATCCGTCGCCGAGCGGGCGCATCTGCGCGGCATGCGCCGGCGACACGGCGCCGAACACGATGCCGACGAGGATGGCCGCAAAGACCTGAACGTACAGTCGCTTGTACCAGGCGACAGCCATAGGAACTTACGAGTATAGGGACAACAGCTCCGCGCGCATGTCGCGACATGTCGCAAGTTGTCGCAGCGTGCCGGACGGCCGCCGACGCCGCCGGATTACGAGCTCAAGAACGACCGTCCACCAGGCGTGAGGCAATACCCGTCGCCGTGCACGGTGTGAATGAAGCGCGGATGGCGGGCGTCGTCTTCGATCTTCTTGCGAAGGCGAGCGATGGCGTGATCGACGGATCGCGTGCTCGGCGTGTCCGGGTACCCCCAGATCTCGCGCAGCAGCTCGTCGCGGTGCACGACGCGCTCCGGCCGTTCCGCCAGATACCGCAGCAGCGCGAACTCGCGGTGCGTGAGGTGAATGGGATGCTCCTGCCGCCAGGCGACCATCGACGCGAAGTCGATCGTCACGGCACCGAGCGTGATGCCGCTCGCGCTCGGCTTGACGCGACGCAGCACGGCCCGAATCCGGGCCATCAGCTCCTGAAGGTCGAACGGCTTGGTGACGTAGTCGTCGGCGCCGAGATCGAGCCCCTTGAGCTTGTCGGCTCGCTGTCCCTTCGCGGTCAGCATGATGACTGGCGTGCGGCCGCGCGCGCGCAACGCGCCGAGCAATTCGAAGCCGCTGCGGCCCGGCAGCATCACGTCCAGCAACACCAGATCCGGCGTGACGGTCCTGAGCACCTCGCCGAGGCTGCTGCCGTCGAGGAGCCACGTCACGTCGAACCCCTCGAACTTCAGGTTGTCGATCAGGATGCGCGCCAGCCCCTTGTCGTCTTCGACGAGCAGGATGCGGCCGGTCGTCATGCGGAGTGCTCGGCGATCGGCAACGTCACGGTCACCGTCGTCCCCACACCGACGGTGCTGGCGACGGAGAGCGTGCCGCCGTGATCGGTCGCAATCCGGCGCGCGATGGACAGTCCGAGCCCGCTGCCGCTGCTGGCGGCGCCGCGCCCCCTGACGAAGCGGCGCATCACGCGCGGGATGTCTTCCGCTGGAATGCCGACGCCGCGATCGCGCACCGCGATCGCCACGCACCGCCCCGACTCGGACCCGCGGATCCCGAGGACATGCGCCGCGTCGGAGTACCGGATCGCGTTGTCCACGAGGTTGTTCAGCATCAGCACCACCGCGGTGCGGTCCGCGCGGACCGGCGGCAGCGAGGCGGGCATGTCGATTTCGACGTCGAACGCGCCGCCGCTGAGCTGGTGACGGAACTCGTTGAGCACTTCGTCTACGATCGCGCTGACCTCGACGGGACGGAACTCGTACGCGTCGGTGATGTCGGCGATGCGCGCATACGCCAGCATGTTGTTGACCAGCCGCGTCAGCCGCTTCGACTCCTGGACGACGAGCTGGCCGTAGTCGCGCAGCGCCTCTCTTCCGGACAACCGACCCGAGAGCAGCGTTTCGCCGGCCGCTCGAATGGTCGCGATGGGCGTTTTCAGCTCGTGCGTGACGGTCGAGACGAATTCGGATCGCATCGCCGTGAGGCGAATGCTCGCACGAGTGGCGCGCGCGGTGAGCGCGAGGCTGACGGTCAGCATGACGAGCGCGATTCCCGCGATCAGCAGCGTGCGGTTGATCGCGCTGACCGAAGAACCCGCAATCGCGTCGTCGTTCAGCTGGGCCTCCACCGCCCACGGCCTGCGCGGTACGGCGTTCGTCGTGTCGAGGGCCACGAGCGAGGGGTCGAAGAACATCATCGGGAACGTGCGGCTGACCGCCATGCCGCTGGCGGGCCTGTCCGTGGAGGCGACCACCACGCCCCGATCGTCGAGGACCGACAGAATCACGCCGTCGCGAGTCTTGCCAATCCGCGCGACCTGACCGGCCACGTCCTGGAAGTAGTGCTGGCGCACCCACTGGAGATCCACCATGAAACCGAAGATGCCGTCGAGTTCCTCCCGGAACTGATCGCGGTACGACAGTCTGGCGACGATCTGGTACGTCGTGCCGGCGATCGGCAGTTCAAAGACGGCGAACGACTGGCGTCGATGCGCCGCGGACTGGACGCGGGTCATGATCTGCATGCTGAACGGCGGCGGCGCGAGCGCCGTCACCGGAAACCGTTCGACGCCGCTCTCGGCGCTCGCCCAGGCGGGAAGCCTCGTCGAGCGCGCCAGAAAGACGACATGTGCGGCATCCGATCGGGACTGCACGAAGAACGACTCGGGGTAGGGGTAGCGTGCGAAGGCGCTGGCGACGAGATCCGAGAGGTCGTAGGGCTCGTCGAGCGACAACGCGCTGGCGTCGCGCGCCAGCACCGACGTCTGCACCGCTCGCATGTCGCGCGTCAGCGCTGTCGTCAGGAGATCGGCGGCCTGGTCGGCCCGCTGCCGATCCAGGAGCAGCGAGCTTCGCCTCCACTCGCGGACGGTTCTGACGCCGAACCACCCGAGGAAGATCAGCGACACGCCGATGCCGCTGATCATCGCGATCGGGAGACCGCGAGCGTTGAACAGCCGTGTCATTGCACCAGCTCGCGCTCGCGGTAGTAACGCGCGGCGCCGTCGTGAAGCGGGATCGGCGTCGCCGACGCCTGTTCGGGATCGATGAAGCGAAGCGCGTCCTGCGACAGAGACAGCGACGGCAGAGCCGCGAAGAACCCCTTCGTCAACTCGTAGACGAGCGCTTCGTCGAGATCGCTGCGGCACACCAGGAGGCTTTCCACGCCGACCGTGTGCACCGCGCTCGACACGCCTGCGTACGTGTCGGGGGGAATCAACGTCATGCGGAGAAACGGGTAGTTCCGGCTCAACTGCTGCACGGGCCCTCCCGTCAGCGGAAGGATGCGCGCACCCGCGCGCGTGGCCCTGAGCACGGATTCCGCCGGGTACACGGCGTTGTCGAACATCGCGTCGAGCTCACCCGCGATGAGCCGGTGCTCGGCTTCTTCGAAGGGCAGGAGTTGCGTACGGACTGTGTTGACGTCCACGCCGAAGGCCTGCAGAACCAGCGTGGCCGTGAGCGCGGTGCCGCTCCGCGGAGGCCCAAGCCCGACCCGGCGGCCGCGCAGCGCCTGGACGCTCTCGATGCTCGAGCCGGGCCCCACCACCAGGTGGACCGGAGTCCACTGCAGCACGGCGATACCGCGCAAGCGATCGAAGGCCCGGCGCTCGCCCGCCAACCGGCCCTGGTAGGCGATGTACGCCACGTCGGCGAACGTAAAGCCGACGTCGGCGTGTCCCTGCTGAATCTCTTCGACGTTGGCCACGCCGCCGCCGCTCGCGCGCACGTCGATCTGCGTGTTCGGGAGGAGACGCGACCACGCGGCGCCGAGCCGTTGACCAATTGGGTAGAAGCCGCCGCCCGGAGGCCCTGTGGTCAGACGCACCGTGGCACGAGGCATTTCGGGAGACACACGACTGCACGCGCTGAGTGCCGTCGCCGTCACCACCAGCGCGAGGTGCGCCCACGGAACCCCGAAGCGCGTCGTCGAACGTCCCGATCGAAAGGTTCGGAGCATCGATCGCAGGCGAGCATCCTAGATCACCCGACACGCCGCGACAACGGCCGGCATTGACAGGAGCGCTATCGTAATGGCCGCGGTTGACACATGCGACGAGTGCTCTCGCTTTCACTGCTCTGCGTGCTTGGAATCGCCCACCGCGGATGGGCACAGCAGTCCGACGACGACTGGGCACGATGCGCGGACAGGAACCCAGACGTCGCGATCGTGGGATGTTCGGCGGTAATTCGGGGCAGCGCGCGCGGCCCGGCCGACCTCGCAACGGCGTATCGGAACCGTGCGGCCGCGCAGTCACGGCGCGGCGATCGTCGCGGTGCCATTGCCGACTATTCAGCCGCCATCGAGCTCGAGCCGGATGCGCCCGCACTGTATGTGAGCCGCGGCCTGGCCGAACGCGCGCTGGGCGATCTGGAGTCTGCGATTCGCGACTACACTCACGCGATCGCGCTCAACCCTTCGGCGGCGCCGCCCTACGTCAGCCGCGGCTTCGCGGAAGCCGATCAGGGCGCGCTCGACGCCGCGATCGACGACTACAACCGGGCGCTCGATCGCGATCCCCGCTATGCGTTCGCATACGCCGATCGCGGCGTCGCTCGCGCCGGC
>CAZOIK010000132.1:0-7691 GCA_964579765.1 uncultured Bifidobacteriaceae bacterium | reverse complement strand
CGGCCTTCATGAACGCCTCGACGGCGTGAATCTGCCCGCCGTAGACCTTGAACGCCTCAAACGTCCAGAGCACCGTTCTGCCATCGCCGCGCGGCACGGAGCCCGGACCGAAGTTCTCGTCGAGCCACACCACCCCCGTGTCTTCGTCCATCCCGATCACGCGGTACGTCAGCCCGGCGAGTTTTGGCGCCGGCTCCGTCTTGATGTGCTCGCAACCCTTCATGAACGTGCAGCCGGCGCCGGCCATCAGCTGACCGTTCTCGAATCGGTAGGCGTCGTCGGCAAACGGCACGTCCGCGGCGACGAAACTGCCGGCCTTCAGGCCCGCCGGATAGCGCTCGGCCGCGCGGATGGCCTCGTCGCGCGGCGTCCGTTCGGCGCGCGGCACGATCGCCCCGAGCGGGCTGGCCTTCTTCTCCAGATTTGCGATGTCGAAGAGCAGGCCTTCCTTTCGGTTGTGCGCGACGAGCGTCTCGAGCTTGACGATTCGCCGATCGATGACCGTCGCCGCGGCGGAGACCATTGCCGGCGCGCCGTTCACCTCGATGATCGCCATCGTCCCGGCGATGCCCTGTCGCGCGTCCAGCACGTCGATGCGGTACGGCCGCAGCTTCGTCGCCTCTTTCCAGAAGCCGTCGCCTGGCTTCGTCTCGACGGTGTCCTCGATGTACTTGAACCCGGGCGCGAACGCGGCGTTCGGCCGATGCGCGACGAACGCGTCCAGATATTGCGTCACGACCGAGCGGAGACAGGCGCGATCGCAGTCGGCCGCTGCGCCTCGCACGGGCGCGAGCGTGGCGGCGAACGCGACGGCGGCTACGCACGAGATCGATTTCATCATTCGCCTCTCCAGAAAATCGTCGCCAGTCTAGCAGGTGCGCACGCGCTCCGTAAGCTCTTACCTTTCGCGTAACGGCGCGCGTTCCGGATCTCGCAATCGCACAGCAATCACGCGTGTTCGCGTTGGTCCCGCGATTGCTATCTGCACGTTCCGTGATCACACGAACCCCTGCTTTCATCCTTGCTCTCAGTGTGTCCGCGGCTCTTTTCGGCACCTGCGCGCGCACGGCCGCCGCGCAATCCGACGACGACGCGGCGCTGCAGCCCGCCGAGCCCGACTACCGCGTCGTGAACCTGCCGACGACGCTGCGGCTGCCGGAACACAAGTCGAACTTCGAGCTGACGCACCGCTTCAACGGCAACCTGCGGCGCGGTGACTTCGGCGATCAGCTCGGCAACCTGTTCGGCCTCGACGAAGGGGCCGTCGTAGGCTTCGAGTACCGCTTCGCGCCGATCCGGCACGTCGAGGCGGCCGTGTACCGTACGGCGTACGACAAGACGTTCCAGTTCTACGGCAAGTGGGACGTCGTGCATCAGTCATCCGCGATGCCGCTGTCGGTCTCGCCCGTCCTGGCGATCGAAGGCGGCAACAACTTCCGCGACCGCTACGCGCCGTCGGTCGGCGCGACGATCTCGCGCCAGATCGACGACGTGGTCGCGCTCTACGCGGTGCCGATGTGGTCGCACAACGTCGGGGCGTTGCTGAATGCGCCGCTCGGCATCACGCGCGACACGTTCTATGTCGGCGTCGGCGGCCGCGTGCGGATTCTCTCGACGGTCTACCTGTCGGCGGAGGCGTCGCCGCGCCTCGCCGGCTACGCGCCCGACACGCCCGAGTACGGCTTCGCGATCGAGAAGCGCGTGGGCGCGCACGTCTTCCAGCTGAACTTCAGCAACACGTCGGGCACCACGTTCGCGCAGACCGCGCAGGGCGGCGTGCCCCAGTCGCTCTATCTGGGCTTCAACCTCACACGCAAGTTCTTCTGACAAAGGAGCGTCACCGCACATGAAGCGTCTGTCGATCGCCGTCCTCGCCACCCTTCTCGCATCGGGCTGCTCGTCCAGCAGTTCGTCTCCCTCGTCTCCGACGAGCGGCGCCACCAGCGTGCGTTTCACCGCGGCGCTCTCACCAGCGCAGGAAACGCCGGCGATCACGAATGCGGAAGCCACGGGTAGCGGCACGGCGACGATCGATTTCACCCTGACCCGCGACGCGAACGGGACGATCACCGCGGCCGCGACCAACTTCCAGGTCACCGTGCAGGGCTTTCCCTCGACGACTGTCGTGAACATCGCGCACATCCACACGGGCGCGACCGGCGTCTCGGGGCCGGTACTGGTCAACACCACCGTCAATCCCGGCGAGGTGGTCCTGACCAACGGCGCGGGCAGCTTCACGCGCACCGGCATCACCATGTCCGCCGCGACGGCGCAGTCGATCATCGACAACCCGGCGGGGTTCTATTTCAACGTCCACACCACGCTCAACCCCGGCGGCGTCATGCGCGGACAGCTGGTCAAGCAGTAGAACGGAGGACACGGAGCGATGAAGGCTATGCATGCGGCAACGCTCTGTGTCCTCGCCGCCGTCCTGCTCGGAGCTCAGAGCAGCGGCTGGACGATCCCCGACAAAGCCGCCGCCGAGACAAGTCCGATTGCCATCACGCCACACACGCTCGATCGCGGCCGGTCGCTCTACCTGTCCAACTGTGCCGGCTGTCACGGGACGACGGGGCTCGGCGACGGACCGAACGTCGATCGCAAGGACAGGAAGAACCGGCCCGCGAACCTGACGCTGTCGAGAAATCCTGGCGGCGTGGTCTTCTACAAAATCTGGAACGGCCGCCACGATCCGGATATGCCGGCCTTCAAGAGCCGGATGACCGCGGATGAGGTCTGGGCAATCGTTGCGTATGTCACACAATCGCTCAGAGCTTCTCGCTGACGCGTCCTGATCACGTCCGGAGCAGGTTAATATCAGTCATCGATGCTCCGGACGCTCTGTTCCATCACCGCCGCGCTGGCGCTGCCGGCGACGGCGCTCGCCTCGCTCGGCGGCACCGTCGCCACCGTCGAAGCCGATCGCGCACATACGAAGAGCGCGCTCGTGCGCATCGCGCGGGTAGACGGCTATACCGTTCACGAGATGCAGACGCCCGCGGGGACGACGGTCCGTGAATACTACGGCGCGGGCGGCGTCGTGTTCGGCGTCGCGTGGCAGGGCCCAGTGCCGCCCGACTTCCGCCAGGTCTTCGGCAAGTATTTCGACCAGTATCAGCAGGCCGTCGTCACCGCCCGGCGGGCGCGGCGCTCGCGCGGATCGATGACGATTCGCGAGCAGGGTCTCGTGGTGCAGGCCACGGGACACGCGCGCTCGTTTTCCGGCATCGCGTACGCACCGGATCTGCTTCCGTCCGGCGTTACGCCAGGCGTGATCCGCTAGCGAATGCTGCGTCCTGTCCTCTTCGGCCTCCTCCTCGCGGCACAGGTGTCCTCGCCGCAGTGCGGCGCCACCTCGCCGGCGTCGCCGTCAGCGGCCGGAACCGTCCCGAGCGCGTCGAACGCCGTGCCCATCGTCGTCAACGGCGGGCCGGCCAACAACGCACTGAACGAAGCGTTCGTGAGCGTGACCGTTTGCGTCCCGGGCACGTCGAATTGCCAGACGATCGACGGAATTCAGGTGGACACCGGCTCGTCGGGCCTGCGTATTCTGTCGAGCAGGCTGACGCTGCCGTTGACGCAGCAGACAAATAACGGCTCGGCCACCGTGGAATGCCTGGCGTTCCTGGACGGGGTGGCGTGGGGTCCAGTCGTTACGGCGGACGTCAGGGTCGCAGGCGAGCAGGCAAGCAGCATCCCCATTCAGGTGGTCGGCACGGATCAGTTTTCGTCGATCCCTGGCGACTGTTCGGCCCAAGGTCCGCCGGAGGAAACCGTTGACGATTTCGGCGCCAACGGCCTGCTCGGAATAGGGTTCCTCAAGGAAGATTGTGGGCTTGGCTGCGCTGTTACAGGCTCGTCGAATTACGGTCAGTACTACGCATGTCCGGCGACTGGCGCGTGCCAAGTCACTGCGATCCAGACCGCCAATCAAGTCGTGAATCCCGTCGCGCGTTTTTCCACCGACAACAACGGCAGCGTGATCCAATTGCCCGTGGCCCAGGCAGGCGGGCTGCCCTCATTGACGGGCGCGCTCGTCTTCGGCATCGGCACGCAGTCGAACAACGGGCTCGGCAGCGCGACGGTCCTGACCGTCGATGGGGCCTACTACATACGCACCGGCTTCAACGGCCAAACCTACACGAGGAGCTTCATCGACTCTGGCTCGAATGCAATCTTCTTCCCTGAGACGGCGGGCACCGGGATGCCAGCCTGCAAGAACTCGATCGGGTTCTACTGTCCGCCGACACTGCGTCCGTTCTCTGCGACGCTGACTGGAGGGAACGGCGCATCAGCCGTCGTCGCTTTCAGCGCTGGAAACGTCGATAACCTCAACGCAACATTCGCCGTCATGGGCGAGGCCACGGGCTCGGGCCCGCTGGATAGCCAATTCGACTGGGGCTTACCCTTCTTTTACGGGCGCACCGTGTTCACCGCCATCGAAGGTCAGGCGACGCCGGGCGGAATCGGCCCATATTGGGCATACTAGTAAGTGGCCTTCATACTTCTGTTTCTGAGTTGTCCGGCCGCCGTGTGCAATGTGGATAGTCAAGGTCGCCCTTAATCGCCCATACACGTTCGTCGTCCTCGCCCTTCTGATTCTCGGGATCGGCCCGCTGACGATCGCGCGGACGCCGACGGACATCTTTCCGAACATCGACATCCCGGTGGTCGCCGCCATCTGGAACTACGGGGGACTGTCCGCCGAGGACATGGCGAACCGGATCGTCAGCAACTACGAGCGGACGCTGACGATCACGGTCAACGACATCGAGCACATCGAGTCGCAGTCGCTGCGCGGCATCAGCATCATCAAGGTGTTCTTCCAGCCCGGTACGCGCATCGACCTGGCGGTCGCGCAGATGGGCGCGTCGTCGCAGGCGACGCTGCGCAACATGCCGCCCGGCGCGCAGGCGCCGTTCATCTTCGCGTACAACGCGTCGAGCGTTCCCGTGCTCCAGCTCGGCCTGTCCGGTGAGGGGCTGTCGGAGCAGCGCCTGAACGACCTCGGCCAGAACTTCATCCGTACGCAGCTGGCGACGGTGCAGGGCGTCGCGATGCCCAACCCGTACGGCGGCAAGCAGCCGCAGATTCTCGTCGACCTCGACCCCGAGCGGCTCAAGGCCAAGGGGCTCTCGCCGACCGACGTCGTCAACGCCATGGGCGACGAGAACCTGATCCTGCCGTCGGGCACCTCGAAGATCGGCAACACCGAGTACGACGTCGATCTCAACGCCAGCCCGAAGACGGTCGAGGAGCTCAACGACCTGCCGATCAAATCGGTGAACGGCGCGACCATCTACATCCACGACGTCGCGCACGTGCGCAACGGCTCGCCGCCGCAGACCAACATCGCGCGCGTGGACGGCCAGCGCGGCGTGCTGATGGTCGCGATGAAGACGGGAAACGCGTCCACGCTCGACGTGATCGACCGCATCAAGGAGGCGCTCAAGACCATCGCCCCGACGCTGCCGCCGGCCGTGCGCATCAAGCTGCAGAACGACCAGTCGATCTTCGTCCGCGCCTCGATCCAGGGCGTCATCCGCGAGGCCGTGATCGCGGGCTGCCTGACGGCACTGATGATCCTCGTGTTCCTCGGCAGCTGGCGCAGCACGCTCATCATCGCGGTGTCGATCCCGCTGTCGATCCTGAGTTCGCTCATCGTGCTCAGCGCGCTCGGCGAGACGATCAACATCATGACGCTCGGCGGCCTCGCGCTCGCCGTCGGCATCCTCGTGGACGACGCGACGGTCGCGATCGAGAACATCAACGCGCACCTCGAAGCCGGCAAGGATCTCGAGCCGGCGATTCTCGACGGCGCGCAGCAGATCGCGATTCCGGCCTTCGTCTCGACGCTCTGCATCTGCATCGTCTTCGTCCCGATGTTCTTCCTCACCGGCGTCGCGCGCTTCCTCTTCGTGCCGATGGCCGAAGCCGTCGTCTTTGCGATGCTCGCCTCGTATGTCCTCTCGCGCACCCTCGTGCCGACGATGGCGAAATACCTGCTCAAGGCCCATGTCGATGCTCACGCGGACACGAAGACCCGGAACCCGTTCGTCCGCCTCGAGCACCTGATCGACCACGGCTTCATGCGCCTGCGCGACGGCTACCGCCGCGTGCTGCAGCAGTGCGTGGACAGCCGCGCGGTCTTCGCCGCGTTGTTCCTGCTCGCGTGCGTCGCGTCGGGCGTCCTCATCCGCTGGGTGGGCGAGGACTTCTTCCCCTCGGTGGACAGCGGCCAGTTCAAGCTGCACCTGCGCGCGCCGACCGGCACGCGCATCGAGGACACGGCGGCGCTCTGCGATCGCGTGGAAGCCGCCATTCGCACGCTCATCCCGCAGACGGAACTGGCGAGCATCAGCGACAACATCGGCCTGCCCTACAGCGGGATCAACCTGACGTACACCAACTCGGCGCCCATCGGCCCGCAGGACGCGGACATCATGGTGTCGCTCGACGAGCGCCATCGACCGACCGACGCCTACGTCCACGATCTGCGGCTGACGCTGAACGACCAGTTTCCCGGCGTGCAGTTCTCGTTCATCCCGGCCGACATCGTCACGCAGATCCTGAACTTCGGGCTGCCGGCGCCGATCGATCTCCAGGTCGTCGGCCGCAACCTCGAAGCGAACCGCCGGTTCGCGGACACGATCGAGAAGCGGCTGGCGCGCGTGCCCGGCATCGTTGACCTGCGCGTGCACCAGCCGTTCAACCAGCCGATGCTGCAGCTCGACGTTGACCGCACGCGCGCGGCCGCGACCGGGTTCACGCAGCGCGACGTCGCCAACAACCTGCTGATCTCCCTCTCGGGCAGCGGCCAGACGACGCCGACCGTCTGGTTGAACCCGGCGACCGGCGTCACCTATCAGGTGGCCACGATGACGCCGCAGTACGATCTGACGTCGCTGCAGGACATCGGCAACATCCCCGTAACGGGCGAGAACGCGCGCCAGCCGCAGGTGCTCGAGGCGCTCGCGTCGGTGAAACGCGACGCGCACATCGCCGCCGTGTCGCACTACAACGTGCAGCCGGTGATCGACCTTTACGCGTCCGTGCAGGGCCGCGATCTCGGCGCCGTGTCGCGCGAGGTGACGCGGATCATGGACGGCGCCCAGAAAGAGCTGCCGCGCGGATCGAACACGGTGCTGCGCGGCCAGGTCGAGACGATGAACTCGTCGTTCAACGGCCTGCTCGGCGGGCTGGCGCTGGCCATCGCGCTCGTCTACCTGCTCATCGTCGTCAACTTCCAGTCGTGGCTGGATCCGTTCATCATCATCTCGGCGCTGCCCGCGGCGCTGGCCGGCATCATCTGGATCCTGTTCCTGACGCACACGACGTTCAGCGTGCCGTCGTTGACGGGCGCCATCATGTGCATGGGCGTCGCGACGGCGAACAGCATTCTCGTCGTGAGCTTCGCGAAAGACGAGCTCGCGCGCGGACGGACGGCCGCCGCGGCCGCGCTCGACGCGGGCTTTACGCGCTTCCGGCCGGTGCTGATGACCGCGCTGGCCATGATCATCGGCATGGTGCCGATGGCGCTCGGCTTCGGGGAGGGCGGCGAGCAGAACGCGCCGCTCGGCCGGGCGGTCATCGGCGGCCTCACGCTCGCCACGGTGGCGACGCTCTTCTTCGTGCCGGCGGTGTTCGCGCTGCTGCACGGGCGAACCCGCAGGGAGACGGAATGAACAAAG
>CAZOIK010000131.1:0-45019 GCA_964579765.1 uncultured Bifidobacteriaceae bacterium | reverse complement strand
CGCGCGGCCCTTTCAGGGCCGCGGTCCGTCACGCAAACAACGAAATCGGCGCGTCGCCGTCGCCGAACTGCCGCATCTGGTTGCCGAACTTGTGCGCGACCGACAGCCACAGATCGCCGACCGGCGTCCGCACCGGCAGCTCGAGGTGGCGGTAGCCCTTGCCGAGCCCGCCGCCGACGCCCACGACGGGCAGCGGGTCGGTCAGGTGTCCGTTCGGGTTGCCCATGCCGCCGCCGTGGAAGACGACCGTGTGATCGAGCAGCGTGCCGTCGCCGTCTTCAATCGACTTCAGCTTGTCGATGAACCGCGCGAAGAGCTGGATGTGATACGTGTTGATCTTCACGTTCTTCGCGATCTTGTCCGGGTCGTTCCCATGGTGCGAGATCGTGTGGTGCTGCTCGGTGACGCCGATGTTGCCGTACGTCCGCTGGCTGAGCTCGCGCGACAGCATGAACGTGAAGACGCGCGTGATGTCGGCCTGCCACGCCGTCGCGATCAGGTCGTACATCAGGCCGACGTGCTCCTCGAACGAATCGGGGATGCCGATTGGCGCGCCCGTCGTGACGACGTTGGTCGCGTTGTGCGCTTCGGTGCGCTGAATGCGACGCTCGATCTCGCGCACGTTGTCGAGATATTGATCGACGCGGCCGCGATCCTTCGCGCCGAGCGACCGCCGCAGATCGCCGGCCTCCTGCGAAATCGAGTCGAGGATGCTCTTCTCTTCCTTCACGCGGGCCGCGCGGTGGGCGGCGGTGCCCGCCTGCCCGAACAGGTGCTCGAAGACCGCCCGCGGGTTGATCTCCATCGGCAGCGGCGTCGTCGGCGAGCTCCACGCGATGGTGTTCATGTACGCGCAGCTGAAGCCCGGCGAGCAGGCGCCCACGTAGCCGGTGAAGTCCTCGGTCGCGACTTCAAGCGAGGGCAGCGGCGTGTCTTCGCCGATCTGGCGCGCGACGATCTGATCGATCGTCGTGTTGGCGAGCACGTCCTCGGCTTCCGTGCGCTTCGGCCAGACGCCGGTGAGATAGCCGCCGACGCTGACGGCGTGGTCGCCGACCTGGCTGCCCGGATGCGAGCGCGTGAGGTTCTTGACGACGACCAGCTCGTCCTTGTGCGGCTCGAGCGGCTTGAGAATCGGCGTGAACTCCCACCCCGTGCCGAACGACTTCGGGAAGAAGTCGTCCACGATCGCGCCGTTCGGGATGTACACCCAGCCGGCCCGGATCTTCGGCGCCGCCGCCGCCTTCGCCAGCGGGGTCAAGGCCGGCACCATCGCGTCGAGCAGCGGCAGCGCGAGCGCCGCCCCCATCCCGCGCAGGAACGTCCGTCGTGGAAGCGCCATCTTGGAGATATACATGTTCAACCCCTAATTCGCCGTTGCCGCCGGCTGCGCCATCCGCATCGTGAACGGCGTGCTGTGCACGATGCCGAGGACGATCGACGAGAACCGATAACCCCGCATCTCGGCCTGTCTCATGATTGCACGAACCGTGGGCATGTCGTGCGCGTCGAGGCCGCGGCCCAAGGCGTAAATCAGCATTTTCTCGGTCATTGTGCGCACGAACACGTCGGGATGCTGCATGAGCGCCTTGCGCAGCGTCACGACGCCGTCCACCTGGCTCCCGTCCACGAGTTCACCCGTCGCGTCGATCGGGTGCCCCGCATCCTCCGTCCGCCACGAGCCGACCACGTCGAAATTGTCGAGGGACAGCCCGATCGGGTCCATCACCTTGTGACACGTCGCGCAGACGGGGTTCTTGCGATGCTCGGCCATCTGCTCGCGCATCGACTTGGGGGCCTCGCCGGGCTTGGCTTCGGCGAAGACTCCCGCGCCAGGGATCGGCGGCGGCGGCGGCACCGGCAGCCCGAGGATGTTCTCGAGAATCCACTTGCCGCGCTC
This sequence comes from uncultured Bifidobacteriaceae bacterium, assembly GCA_964579765.1. Taxonomy (GTDB): domain Bacteria; phylum Acidobacteriota; class Vicinamibacteria; order Vicinamibacterales; family CAVVIG01; genus DATNBT01. The sequence goes on along the minus strand of CAZOIK010000131.1, from coordinate 43,119 downwards.
GACGGGCGACGTCCGCTCGGCGTGCGAGGTCACGGCCAGGACGCTGCCCTTGCCGAGCAGCCCGAAGCGGCGCTCGTCGGTCAGCGTCACGCGGCGGAACCGGCTGCCGTAGACGCCCGGAATGCCGTAATGCTCGGCCAGCCGCTGGTTGACGAACGTGTAGTTGGCCGTCATCAGGTCGAGCACGGGCCGGTCTTCGCGCATGACGCTCTCGAAGAAGAGCTCGGTCTCGCGCTTGAACGCGCTGCGCAGGTTGTCGTCGAAATCGGGGAACAAATCCGAATTCGGCTGGACGTTGCGGACGTTCCGCAGCTGCAGCCACTGGCCGGCGAAGTTGCCGATGATCGCCTGCGACTTCGGGTCGGCGAGCATGCGGCGCACCTGCGCGTCGAGCACGGCCGGCTCGTGCAGCGTGCCCTGCTCGGCCACCCGCAGCAGCTCGTCGTCCGGGATGCTGCTCCACAGGAAGAACGACAGCCGCGACGCCAGCTCGATGTCCGGCAGCCGATACGGCGTGCCGGGCTTGACGCTGGCCGGATCCTGCTCGACGCGGAACACGAAGCGCGGCGCGGCAAGAACGCGGACGAGCGCCGACTCGACGCCGCTCTCGAACGTCCCGGTGCGCCGGCCTTCGTCGTAGATCGCCATGATCCGCTGCCGATCGACCGCGCTGACCGGCGCGCGATAGGCACGGTGCGCGAGCGGCACGAGGATCTTCTCGGCGCACGCCCGCTCGGCGGAGAGCGTCGTCGCGGGCCGGCACGTGAACAGCCGGCGGCGGCTCGGCGTGTCGCCCGGGCCCGTCGCGTTGAACGGCCCCGTGATCGTGAACGTCTGCATGTGCGGACGTCCGGCCCAGTCGAAGTTGTCGATCGAGCTGCGCAGGAACGGCTGCAGGCGGACGGGCTCCTGCACCGGCGGATCGGCGACAAACGCCACCGACACCTCGTGCGGACCGGCTGTCACCGGCACGCGGACGCGCAACCGGGCGTCAACGGCATCGCTCGTGTCCGTCGGCTTGTCGAACAAATCCGCGAGGTCTTCCTCGCCGCCGATCGTCGGCGCGTAGACGCGCTTGCCGTCGATGGCGAACTCGACCTGATGCGGATACTCGAGGCCGCGCGTGATGTTCAGGTTCGTGCGGTAGAGCTTCACCTGGAAGACGTAGTCGCCGTCGAGCGGGAACGTGTAGCGCACCGACGTGCCGCCGATCGTGCCGAGCGGCAGCCCTTCGATGTGCTGATCCTGCGAGAGGTCCTGACGGATACGGAACGTGTCGCTGCCGGCCGTAATCTCGGGATCGCCGACGGCGACCGCGGCGATCTTCATCGCCGCCGACAGGTAGCGCTCCTGCAGCGCCGGCGACACGCCGAGCACGTCCGAGATGTTGTCGAAGCCATACGCCGAGTCGTCCGGCGGCAGCAGCGAGGTGACGTCCACGTCGAGGTCGAGCAGATCGTGGACGGCGTTGGCGTACTCGGCGCGGTTCAGGCGGTGCAGGATTGGCGCGCCGGGATTCGGATGCGCCGCGGCTTCCGCGTCGAGCTTCGTTTCGATGGACGTCTGCAGCGCACGATACGTGGCCTCGTCGGGACGGCGCGCGCCGAGCGGCGGCATCGCGCGCGCCTCGATCTTGCGCTGCACTTTTTCCCAGAGCTCCGGATTCGACGCGGCGTGCGCCAGATCCACCGACTGCAGCGACAGGCCGGAGGTCTTCAGCCGATCGTTATGACAGGTGACGCAGTAGCGGTTGATGGTCTGCTGCTCGGCACTGACGGACGGCGCTGGCGGCGTGGACTGTGGCGTGCCCTGCAGGGGTGCGGCATGGGTCACGCTCCAGGCGGCCGATGAAATCCAGAGCGAGATGACACCCAGCCAGAATGTCCGCCTCATTTGTTGAATCATATCGAATAAATGCGATTGGGCCAAGTCAACGGATGCTAGAATCCCGGCCGCTGTCGCCCGCCGGAATGGAGCCGCCTGAACAATGACATGCTACTCGCTCTGGGTGCTCGAGTACGCCCACGTTCTGCAGCAACCCACCAGCCTGTTCGTCTACGGCGCCCACAACCAGGGCCATCGCAAGATGCCCTACGGCTACATCGTCATCAAAGGCGGCGGGGTGACGGCGATGATCGACGTCGGCTACAACCACGTCGCCTACGGCAAGGAAATGGCCGAGATGTGGGGCGTGGCCGGCTGGCAGCCGCCGAAGACGGTGCTCGCCGAAGTCGGCGTCGATCCGAGCGAGGTGTCGCGCGTCTTCATCACGCACGCGCACTTCGATCACATGGGCAGCCTCGATCAGTTCCCGAACGCGACGATGTACATCCAGGAGCGTGAGCTGTCCAAGTGGGTGTGGGCGATGTCGCTCGAGCGGCGCTTCCGCTGGCTGATGCTCGGCATCGATCCCGCGGACATCATGAAGACCGTGGACCTCGCGCGCCAGGGCCGTCTCGTGTGCGTGGATGGCGATCGCGAGGACGTCGTGCCCGGCATCGACCTGCACGCGGCGTTCGACACGCACACGTGGGGATCGATGTACGTGACGGTCCGCAACGACGGCGCGCGGAATTCGCAAAACGCGTGGGTGTTCGCGGGCGATCTGGTGTACGCGCACGAGAACCTGGTCGGCACCGACCCGAACGACCCGCAGTACGTCCCGGTCGGCCTCGCGACGGGCAGCCAGTTCTCGCTGATCATGACCGCCGAGGAGATGACGAAGCGCGCGGGCGGCGACTACCGCCGCGTCATCCCGGTCCACGAGGAGCGGCTGAAGGACGTCTTCCCGTCGCGTATCACGAAGACCGGCCTCCGCGTCACCCAGCTCGCGCTCGCCGACGGCGAGCCGAGCCGCGTGTGAGGCCATTCGGCATTCCTGGAAGTCTTCCGCCCCGCAACCTTCTCGTCTGCCATAGCGGCGACAACCACGGCGCGCCCTAGCCCGTCCGGGCGCGCCCGGAGCCGCACTCCGCACGTAACGCGCAAGTTACGTCGCTAATCGCTGTCGCGTGCGGACCGCCGCCGCGGTGGTCAGCCGTTTGCCTTATGCAGGGCGACGCGGAACGGAGGCAAGACCGATGCTGAAAATGCTCGCACGCATCGTCGCAGTCGTCGCGGTAATCGTATTGACGGCTGGCCGGAACACCGCGCTGGCCGATCCGATCCTGCCGAACGTCAGGCCCGTCTCCATCGGCACCTCGCGGGAACCGAGCCTCAGCCGCATTCTCGGCTGCGTCTTCTACGGCGGGGCGGACTGCGATCCGGCGACGACGTCGCTGGTCTACGACGCCGTCGCGAATGAATTGCCGAAGGGGCTGTTCTCGTTCAGCACCACCGACACGGTGACGCTCAACTTCGAATACACCGCCGAACACGACCTGCTGGGTCTCTGGTCGCCCACCAGCACGGGGATCACCACGCTGCCGCTCTTCAACGGGTCGGTGACCGGCGCCGACGACGGCGGCGCGACGGCGGCGACCCTCTCGTTCAACGGCGGGAACCTCACGATCGCGGGGCCGTGCGCCGTCGTGAACTGCCAGGTGAACCTGTCCGGAAGCGGGATCGACCCGAACTCGGTCGGCTTCTACATCACGGTCCCGGGCTGGGGCACGTACTACTCGATCGACTCACTGAACGTCGCGGGCGAACCGCATGCGCTCGCCTTCACCGATGGAACCGACAAGTGGGCGCTGGCCTTCGAAGACGCGCGGCTCACGACCGGCGACGGCGACTACAACGACGAGGTCTTGACGTTCGCCGACCCGCCGCCGTCACCGGTTCCAGAGCCGGCCACGATCGTCCTGCTGGGGACCGGGCTGGCCGGCGTCGTGGGGCGGCGCCTTCATCGCCTCATCCGCGGGTGAATTGCAGGCGTCAACGCGACGCGGTCTTCTTGATCGTCCCTGTCAGGCCTTCCCGCGAGCAGTTGAACGGCTCGATCTTCAGATCCGTCGGCCCGTACTCGTACGTCGTGCGCGGGAACGGCTGCGTGAAGAACTCCGGATCCCGCTGATCGATCTCGACGACGAGCCGCTGGCGTGCGGCGTCGACATGGATGCGCTCGGTGTTGGTCAGCGCCGCGGAGTGGAGCAGGCCGCGCGTCGGCTGTCCGGGCATTTCGACATACTGATTCAGCACGCCGGGCGCGTAGTTCGCTGTCTCGATCACGAGGGTGTCGCCGTCCATGCGGCCTGTCGAATAGCCGAGCGCCGTCCGCGTGACGTTCTTCGGCGCCTGCGTCTGCCCCATGTGGACGACGCGCCGCACGTCCATCCATTCAGCGTGGATCACGATGTCCCGGCCGTCGTGGACGATCTCGAGCGGCGTGCCCGGCGCGCCCCAGACGCGGCGGATGTGGACGGGCTCGCAGCGGAAGACCGGATCGTCCTTGAACGGATCGTAGGCGGCGACGGCTTTCTGCCCGGCGGGCGTCATCAGGTCGATCATCGGCTGCGGCCCGCTCGTCTGGCGGTTGGGCATCGGCGCGAGCAGCCAGGTGCCGAAGATGTCGCTCCGTCTTGCCGCAGCGGCCGGCGCGCTCGGCCTGCCCGCGCTGCTCAGGTTGAGCGTTCGTCCGTCTTCGAATGCGATCGTGTTAAAGAAGCACATGTACTCGCTGTGCCGGGACAGCGAGCCGGTCACGCGGACCTTCGTGCCGGCCTTCAGCATGGCCGGCGTCAGGCCGTTGCGCGCCAGCTGCGTGACGCCGTTGCTCTCGCAGACGTACTCGCGCGTCCGTCCGTTCTCGTCGACGGCGTCGATGTGCAGATAGGCGTGCGGATTGCGCGCCTCGAATTCCCGGACGGTGCCGGAGATGCTCACGGGCTTGTTCGCGTCGAAATGCGGCGCGAAGCTGTGATGCGCGAGCGCCGGAGCCGCTGCGACGCAGAACGCGACGGCGAGAATCCCAGTCGATACGCGCACCATAACGCGAAGTCCTCCTGTAGCGGCATCGAGTATACGCCCCTCATGTCGCAGTACACTGCGGCGCCATGACGACGATCGCCGGCAAGACCGCGCTCATCACCGGCTCGACGCAAGGCCTCGGCCTCGCCGCCGCGAAGCAGCTCGCGGCCGCCGGCTGCAACGTCGTTCTTCACGGCCTTCCGGACCCGGACCGGTTCGCTGCGCTGAAAACGGAATTCTCGCTGTACCACGGCGTCGAGACGGTGATCGCGGGAGTCGATCTCAGAGATCCTGACGAAATCGAAGGGATGATCTCGGCGGCCATCAGACGCTTCGGCGCCATCGACATCCTCGTCAACAACGCTGTCGTGCGCCACACGGGGCCGATCGAACATTTCCGCGCCGACGCCTGGAACGAGAGCCTCGCCGTCAACGTGTCCGCCGCGTTTCACACGATCCGTCTCGCGCTGCCCGCCATGAAGGCGCGCGGCTGGGGACGCATCGTCAACATCTCGTCGATTTACGGCCAGCGGGGCGCGGCGAACCGCGTCGGCTACGTGACGACGAAGACGGCGCTCATCGGCCTCACACGCGCAGTGGCGCTCGAGGTCGTCGGGACGGGCGTCACGTGCAACGCCGTCTGCCCGGGCACGACCGAAACGCCCGTACACGACGCGACGATCGACGCGATCGCGACGCGCGACGGCATCGCGCGCGCCGACGCCGAGCGGAAGTTCCTCGCGGGCAAGCAGCCGACCGGCCGCATCATCGCCGCCGACGACGTCGCGGCCCTGATTGTGTTCCTGTGCGGCCCGCAGAGCCGCGACATCAACGGATCGGTTCTTCCGATCGATGCAGGCTGGAGTGCGGGGTAACGCGCCGTGACGAGTCCGCCGGCATCGTCGCGCCTTTGCGCCAGCTGCCCGGCGGCGTGCCCGTGGCGCGTTTGAACGCGCGATTGAAGGCCGCTTCCGAGTCGTAGCCGACCGACGCCGCGATCTCCTGAAGATTGCGCTCGCCCTCGCGCATCATCTGCTTGGCGAGCTGCATGCGCCAGCCGGCGAGATAGCGCATCGGCGCTTCGCCGACGAGCTCCGTGAAACGCTGCGCGAGCACCGAGCGCGACACCGCCACGTCGCGCGCCAGATCGTCAACGGTCCAGTCGCGCGCGGGATTGGCGTGCAGCAGCCGCAAGGCCTTGCCGACCGAGACGTCGTTCAAGCCGGCGAACCACCCGCCCCGATCCGGAGGCAGCGTGTGCATGTATTCGCGCAGAATCTCCACGAACATCAGCTCTGTCAGCCGCCCGAGGATCGCCGTGCTGCCAGGGCGCGCGGCTCTCGCTTCGTTGATCGTGAACTTGAGCGTCGTGCCGAGCCAGCTGCCTGAACTCTGGGGCACGACCGCCGGCTGACTGCCGCGCGCGTCGATCGCGTCCACCGCCGAGTAGTCGCTCCGGCTGCGCACGAGCAGCATGGTCGGCAGCGCGTCCATCGCCGGACCGAATCGCTGATCGCAGTTCAGATAGCCGCACACGAAGCGCGACGTCGTCCCCCCTCCGCCGTGGGACAGCTGCGGCGGGCCGTCGGAGGTCCAGGGCGCGAGGATCGACGTAATCGGCGTCGCCGCGATCGTACGGTGGCTTCGCATCGTGTGTTGATCGCCGCGCGGGAAGACGATCACGTCGCCGGCCTCCATCCGCGCGACGGGATGGCCCTGACACGCGACCTCGCACTCCCCGTCAACGAGGATGTGAAAAAGCACGACGCATTCGGCGCCGGGCGTCACCGCCGACGGCAGCTTCTCGGGAATCGGCGATTCGATGGCCCACGGCGACGAGAAGTCGGCCGTGAAGAACACGGCGCCAGACAACCGAACGACACGAAGTACGTCGGACAACACATCCATCGCGTTCTCCCCGCCACGAGATCCGTCGTGTGCCGGTGAAGCGGACAAGGATTCCAGAGCGCGGGTCAACCGTCAAGCACGTTCCGGCGTGTCGAGCAAGAACGCGGGCGTTCCGGCCATTGGTTACGCCGCATGGTCGATGCACGATTCGCACGTCGGACAACTCGGACATTTCTGGAGAGCGCCATGCCACTGCTGAAGCCTGATCCCACGTTCTATCCGTCGCCGGCGATGGCGATGCAATCGCCGCAGGAGAAGATCGCCTACCTCACCCTCGTCAACCCGGCGCGTAACGGCGTGCCCGACGCGATTGGCGTCCTCGACGTCGATCCCGCATCGACGGGCTACGGCCGTCTCATCGGACAGACAAACATGCCGACGGCCGGAGACGAGCTGCATCACTTCGGCTGGAACGCCTGCAGCTCCTGTCTGTGTCCGTACGCGTCGCATCCGCACATGGAGCGGCGCTATCTCGTCGTGCCCGGGATTCATTCGTCGCGGATCCACGTCCTCGACACGAAGCCCGATCCGCGGCGGCCGCAGATCGTGAAGGTGATCGAGCCGGAGGTTCTGGCGGCGCGCACCGGGTACGCGGCGCCGCATACGGTGCACTGCGGGCCGGACGGCATCTACCTCAGCGCGCTCGGCGCGCCAGACGGCAACGGCCCGGGCGGGACGTTCCTCCTCGATCCGGAGACGTTCGACGTCCTCGGACGATGGGAGCTGGAGCGCGGCCCGCAGGAGCTGATGTACGACATCTGGTGGCATCTCGGATTCGACACGATGATCACCAGCACGTGGGGCACGCCGAACATGGTGAAGCGCGGCGTCAATCCCGAGCTGCTGCTCGCCGGCAAGTACGGCAACAAACTGCACGTGTGGGATCTCCGACGGCGGCGTCACGTGCAGGAGCTCGCGCTCGGCGACGAGCAGCAGATGCCGCTCGAGCTGCGCCCCGCGCACGACCCGCGACGCGCGTACGGGTTTGTCGGCGTCGTGACGTCGCTCAAGGACCTGTCGTCGTCGATCTGGCTGTGGTATCGGGATGAGAACAAAGCGAACGGGAACGGCGGTGCCGGCGCCTGGGCGATCAAGAAGGTGATCGAGATTCCGGCCGAGCCCGCGGATCCCAAAGACCTGCCGCCGCTGCTGCAGGGCTTCAAGGCCGCCGCGCCGCTCGTCACCGACATCAACCTGTCGCTCGACGACCGATACCTGTACGTGTCGTGCTGGGGCACCGGAGAGTTCATCCAGTACGACGTGACCGATCCGTTCAACCCGAAGAAGATCAGCGCCATCCGGCTTGGCGGCATGGTGAAGCGCGCGTCGCACCCGAGCGACCCGACGCGACGGCTGAACGGCGGCCCGCAGATGGTCGAAATCAGCCGCGATGGACGGCGGCTGTATGTCACGAACAGCCTCTACACGCCGTGGGACGACCAGTTCTATCCCGACGGCGTCCAGGGATGGATGGCCAAGATCGACGTGCCGTCGGGCGGCGGGATGCAGTTGGACGAACGCTTCTTCTTCGAATCCGGCGCGCTGCGGCCGCACCAGGTGCGGCTCGAGGGCGGCGACGCGTCGTCGGATTCGTACTGCTACGCGTAACGAGGGAGCCTCACGTGGACTGGCAGGCCATGGTGTTCCTCGGTGCGTATCACGGCGTCAATCCCGGGATGGGATGGCTCTTCGCCGTGGCGCTCGGCATGCAGCACGGCAGCGCGCGCGGGGTGTGGCGCGCGCTGCCGCCCATCGCGCTCGGCCACGCGTCGGCGGTCGGCCTGGTCGTCGCCGTCGCGGCGCTGGCGCAAGTCGTACTGCCGCTCGCGCTCGTGAAGGGCGTTGTCGCGACGCTCCTCATCACGCTCGGCGGCTACCAGCTGTGGCGCCACAGGCATCCGCGTGGCGGCGGCATGCAGGTGGGCTTCCGCGATCTGACTGCGTGGTCGTTTCTGATGGCGTCGGCCCACGGTGCCGGCATCATGGTGCTGCCGTTCGTGCTCTCGACGCCGATGGCGGTGTCCGCCGCCGGGCACGATCACGCGCACATGGCCGCCGCCCTGTCGAGTGGTCCACTGGCCAATGCGATGGCGGTCGGCCTCCACACGATCGCGTATCTCGCGGTGATGTCAGGGATCGCCTGGGTGGTGTATCGCAGGCTGGGCCTGAATCTCCTTCGCCGGGCCTGGCTCAACCTGGATTGGGTGTGGGCGGTCGCGCTGGTCGTCACGGGCGTGGCGGTGTTGGTGAAGTGACGCGCCGGCACGAGCGCAGCGAGTTCGACCTCCTGGAACGTCAACGGCATGCTGCCAGCATGCGCGCTAGGAACGCGGCGGCACGTCGAGTCTGACGACCAGCCGCTCGAGCCCGGGCGCAGCCCCGGGGTATTTCTCGACGACGGCTGGATCGTGTCCGGGGACGATGTGGTCGAGGGAATCAGCCAGCCCTTTGATGGTCGAATAGCCCTCCAGCACGTCGCCGACGCAGAAGGTCACGGGGAACACACGGCCCTGATGGATATGGTCGTAGAGGTGCGTCGCGTCCGACGCGAGCACGACGTATCCGCGCTTCGTCTTCACGCGCACGCACTGCAGGCCCTTCGAGTGCCCGCCGATGCGATGCAGCGTGATGCCCGGCGCGAGCTGCTCGTTCCCGTCGTGAAACCGCACGCGCCCGGCGAACACCTTCCCCACCATCGCCACGACGTCGTCGAGCTCGAAGGGGAGGCGCATCACCTGATGCGCCATGTAGCGGCCGGTGGCGTACGCCATCTCGGCATCCTGCAGATGGAACGTCGCCTTCGGGAACGCGTCGTGGTTGCCGCAGTGGTCGTAGTGCAGGTGCGTGATGACGACGTCCTTCACTTCGTCCGGCTTGACGCCGATGGACGTCAGGCCCTCGGCGACGGGCTTCACGATTACGCGGCCGCGCTTCTTCGCCATCGGCTCGTCGAAGCCGGTGTCCACGACGAACGTGCCGTGCGGACCGCGGATGACCCACACGAAGTAGGCGAGCGGCTGCAGCACGTCGTGCGGATCGCCGAAGAGAAAGTTCTCGGGGGACTGCCGGTCGTGGTGCGCGTAGCGGACTGCGAATATCTCGTGCACGTCGTCAGACATGGGTCCTCAACTGTCGTGCGGACCTTCAGGTCCGCCATTTCCCGCAGGCCTGAAGGCCTGCACTACTGCTTCGGTACCGGCGGACGGACGCGCGCCGTCTCCGGCACGTGTCCGCGTTTGTAGATCATCACGGTGCGTTTGTACTCGATCACGACGACGCCGTCCTGGTTGAACCCGGTCGTTCTGAAGGTGACGATGCCGACGTTGGGCCGCGACTTCGATTCGCGCTTCTCGAGCACCTCGCTGCGCGAGTAGATCGTGTCGCCCTCGAACACCGGGTTCGGCAGCCGCACCTCGTCCCAACCCAGGTTCGCCATCGCGTTCTGCGAGATGTCGGTGACCGACTGGCCGGTGACGAGCGCGAGCGTGAACGTCGAATCGACGAGCGGCTTCCCGAACTCGGTCTTCGCGGCGTACGCCGCGTCAAAGTGGACGGGGTTCGTGTTCTGCGTCAGCAGCGTGAACCAGATGTTGTCTGCGGCGAGCACCGTGCGTCCGAGCGGATGCGGGTAGATGTCGCCGATTTCGAAGTCCTCGTAGACCCGCCCCGTCCAGCCCTCTTTGACTGCCACATGCACCTCTCGAACCCTGGAACCTCTGGAACCCCTCGAATCCTACAGTTCCCGCCCCCGCGTCTCAGGCCCAAGCCAGATAAATCCCGCCGAGCACGCGAGCGCCACCGCGATCGGAATCGACATCGCGTTCGCGAGGCTCATGCCGTTGTCGTGCATCGCGCCGATGGCGATCGGCATCAGCGATCCGATCGCCGCGGCGGCGTGGTAGCAGAAGCCGGGACCGACGCCGCGCGCCTCGGTCGGATAGCGCTCGGTCACGTACGCAGGCGCCATGCCCCAGATGCCGCAGCCGAACGCGCCCATCATGAACGCGCCCAGGCCCATCAGCGCCGGATTCGCGGTGTGGAGGTAGAACGGAATCGACACGATGCCGAGCAGGGCAGTGATCGTCGTCGCGCCGCGGCGCCCGAGCTTGCCTTCAGACAGCCGCCCCCACGTCGCCGTGCCGCCGATGGCGCCGAGGTTGAACGCCACGAGGTACGGCAGCGTCGGCCGCCCGGCCTGCCGCAGCAGCGTCGCGTACCACGTGCCGATCGAATAGAACGAGCACATGAACGCGCCGATCACCACCGTCGTCTGAATCGTCGTCCAGATCAGATCGCGCTGGAAGATGCGCACGACCGAGATCTTCGGCTCGTTCGCGAACGCCTCCGGATTCGCGCGCAGCCGGCGCTGCCGTTCGAGGAACACCGGGCTCTCGGGCACCTTCGACGCCAGCCACAGCGTCAGGAACCCCGGAATGATCGCGATCCAGAACATCACGCGCCACGCCGTGTCGGGCGTGCCGGTGAAGAGCGGATAGATGAACTGGAACGCCGCGGCGGCGAGCAGGTAGCCCCAGTACCAGCCGCCGAGCAGCAGCCCCGAGACGATGCCGCGCAGGCGCGAGGGCCAGTGTTCGATGACGAGCGGCATGCCGGCCGCCCACATCCCACCCATGCCGATGCCGAAGAGCGCGCGCAGCCCGAACAGGACGGCGTACGACCTCGAGAACCCGCTGAGGAACGCGAACAGCGAGAACCAGAGAATCGACAGCATCAGCGGGCCTTTGCGGCCCCACCGATCGGCGGCCGTGCCGGCGCCGACGCCGCCGACCAGGCGCATCACGAGCGTGACGGTCGCGAGCGCGCCGGCGAGCGCCGCGTCCACCGTGAAGCTCTTCTGAATGTCGATCAGGATGATCGCGAGGATGTTGTAGTCGAACGCATCCAGAATCCAGCCGCTCATCGTGGCGCCGAACGCCAGCCACTGCGTGCGCGTGACGGTGCGATACCAGGGCACAACGCGTTCGCCGACCGCGGGGTTCATTGCGCCATCCAGTCGAGTTCCGGCACGAGGAACGTGCGGAACACCGGGTAGTTCTCAATCATCGGAAAGTGGCCCATCCCGTTCATGATCACGAGCCGCGCGCCCGGAATGGCCGCCGCGACCGCGCGCGTCATGTCGGGCGTGCACGAGTAGTCGAATTCGCCCGTGAGCAGCGACACCTTGCACACGCTGGTGTCGATGCGTTTGACGTCCTCGCGGCCGTCCCAGTCGTTGCTGTAGAAGTGGACATCGCCGGCGTAGACGCCCGGCCCCGACTGGCTGTAGTACCACCAGTTCTCGCGCGCGCTCGATTCGGGACTCGACGGCGCGCAGAGGCCGTACGTGTAGCTGGCGACGAGCTCGCCGCCGTGGATCGCGGGATGGTGCAGGTACTCGTTATAGCGGCCGGGCGCATGGGCCGAGCTCTCGAGCCCGACGATGCCGCGCAGCTCGCGCTGAAAGTCCGCGGCGACTTTCAGGACGATCGCGCCGCCCATCGAGCAGCCCATCACCACCGGCCGGTCGAGCTCGAGCGCCTGCCACACCGCGCGGATGTGCGCGACGTAGTCCGCGGTCGTCAGCTTGTACTTCTTCAGCCACCACGCGTCCGGCGGGTTCGACCGCCCGTGATAGGGCATGTCGAACGCAATGACGCGAAACTTCGACGTCACCGCCGTGTCGTTGAGCAGGTGGCGATACTGACGGCTGTCGGCGCCCGCGGTATGCAGGCACAGCAACGGAATGCCGTGGCCGGCCTCCTCCACGAAAACGCGGTGGCGCTCGCCGTCTATCTGAGTCTCGAAATATCTGCCTGCGATCGGTTCGAAAGTGGCCACGAGTTACTGCCCGAGCGTCCGCATGACGTTCATGGCGCGGTGAAGCGCGCGCGCGTGCTGCATCGCCGCCAGCGTGTCACCCTCGAGAACGAAGCCCGGCACGCGCATGAGCATGGCGAAAAAGTCGTGGTAGAGCGGCTCCGGCCGCGGGCTGAAGAACTTCGCCCAGATCTCCTCGCTCGCGCGAAAGCCGAACGCGCACCGCGTGTCGATGCGCGGCGAGACGATCGTCTCGACGAGCTCCCCCTTGTCGAACCGGACGATGCACCGGCGATCGCCGCACGACAGCGAAAACGCCGTCGTGAACCAGTCGCCGATGACGCGCATCTCGGGATCGGCGTTCACGCGATCGCGAAAACGCGCGAGCCACGGGTCGGAAAAGGCGGTCATGCTCAAACGGCTAATAGTTGCCGATGGAGTGCGGAGTGTCAAACACACGACGCGCTCTATGCCACAATGCGCGCATGTCAGCGGATCCCGTTCGCGCGCATTCGGGCGTCGCCGTCGAGGCAGGCACCAAGCCGGCCGGGCTGCGCGAGCTGACGCCGCGCGCGATCGTCTGCGGACTCGCCGTCGCGGCGATCATGGGCGCGTCGTATCCGTACATCGTCCTGAAGCTCGGCTTCGGGCCGAACGTCTCGGTGGTCGCGGCGTTCTTCGGCTATCTCGCCCTCGGCCTCGCGTTCAAGGACTACAACCGCTGGGAGAACAACATCGTCCAGACGGCGGGCACCGCGGGCGCGCAGACCGCCTTCATGTGCGTGCTGCTGGCGGCCTTCGACATGCTGAACGCAAGCCGGACCGTGACCACGCGGATCGAACTGAGCCCGCTGCAGTCGTTCGTCTGGCTCTCCACCGCTGGCCTGCTCGGCGTGCTGCTGGCTGTGCCCATGCGCCAGCACTTCGTCGTCGATGAAGCCCTGCCCTATCCCGACGGTCTTGCCGCCGGCCAGACGCTCATCGTGCTCGACGGCAAGGGCGCCGAAGCGCGGCAGACGGCGCGTGCGCTGGTCATCGGCCTGCTGTTGTCGGCAGCCGTCATGCTCATGACCGAGGACGCGTACGTCCTCCGCTGGTTTCCCTCGGTCACGCTCATCGGCACGGCGACGATGATGGCGGCGGGCGTCGGCGTGAACTGGAGCCTGCTGTCGATCGGATCGGGCATGCTCGTCGGCTTCCGGATCAACGCGAGCATGCTGCTCGGGACCGTCGTCGCGTGGGTCGTCGGGCCGTACGCGCTCCTCCACTACCGCGTGCTCGTCTCCGGCTTCAACCGCAACGACGTGCTCTTCTGGATGATGTGGCCCGCGACGGGCATGATGGTCGCCGGCGGCCTCACGGCGCTGGTGCTCCACTGGAACGTCCTGATGAAGACGTTCCGCCAGCTGCGCACGGCGCAGGTCGGCGGCGACGAGTTCCCGCTGGCGTGGGTCGGCATCGGCGGCGCGATCCTGTCGGTCGCGCTCATCGTGATTCAGAAGATCAGCCTCGGCCTCGAGGTCTGGGTGACGGCCACCGCAATCCTGCTGTCGATCCCGCTGATGCTCGTCGGCCTGCGCGTGCTCGGCGAGACGAACTGGGGACCGATCAGCCCGCTCTCGAACATGATGCAGGGCGTCTTCGGCGCGCTCGCGCCGGGCCAGATCGTCGCGAACATGCTCGCGAGCGGGACGACGGGGACGATTGCCGTCGAGTCGGAAGCGCTGATGCAGGACTACCGGGCCGGCCAGATGATCGGCTCGTCGCCGCGCGCGCTCACGTACATGCAGCTCCTCGCGACGCCGGTCGGCGCCGCGGCCGTGTCGTGGATGTACCCGCTGCTGCGCGACACCTATGGCATCGTCGGCCCGCAGGCGGGACTCACCACTCCCATCTCGCGCAAGTGGGCGGCGTTCGCCGAAGTGCTGTCGCAGGGTCTCAAGGCCCTGCCGCCGGGCGCAATCGTCGCGCTCGTGATCGGATCGATCCTCGGCATCGTCTTCACCGTGATGGAGTCGAAGGGCATCGAGTGGGTGCCGTCGCCGACCGCGGCCGGCATCGGCATGCTGGTGCCCGCGTCGGTGATCATCGTGATGTTCGCGGGATCGGTCGTCGATCGCGTCTGGGCCGCCGTGTCCCCCGCCTCGCGCGATCGCTACATGACGCCGCTCGCGTCCGGGCTCATCGCGGGTGAAGCGGTGGTCGCCGTCATCGTGCCGCTGCTGGTGATCGCGGGCGTGCTGCACCCGTAGCCGTGCCGGCGCGTGCGATCACCGCGCCTCGCCGACCGTTCGCACCGCCGCGGCGACGTCCGGAGCACCCGCATACCTGATCACGGGCATGAGGGGAGTCACCGCGAACGGCGCTTTCTCGCGAACCGATGTCAGCGGCACCGCGGGCGTTCGATCGAGCGTGAGCTTCCCGCTCCACGGATCGACGATCAGCCGCGCACCGATCTGGAGAGCGGCGATCTGATCGAGGTTGTCCGGCATCAGCGGGGGCGCCTTCTGTATCAGCTCCGCGAGTCTCGTCTGCCCGTTCACCGCCACGTAATCGCCGATGTGCGGATGGATGAGATACGGCAGCTGCTTCGACCGCGCCTCGACCGCGCGAAGAAACAAGCCGGCGTCCGCGAGCTTGTCGCGGTACGGCGACTTGCCGAGCAACTCGATCTCTTTGTCGTCGGCGGCCGCCTCCTCCTGCGGCGTGCGGTGGAACTGCAGGGTCTGCAGCAATTCCTCGTCGGCAATCATGAGTCGATCGGCGAACGCGAACTTCGAGTCGATTAGCGGGTGGCCGAGCACCACGTGGCTCAACTCGTGCGCCAGCATCGTCGCGAGGCTGGCTTCGTCCGGCAGCACGTCGATGAGTCCGCGGCTGAGCACGATCGTGCGGCCAATCGTGAACGACTCGAGCGGCGACGTCAGAAGAATCCGGCAGCGCAGCGGCCGGTCGAAGGTCAGCGCGTTGGTGACGATGAGGTTGTTGAGGACCGTGTCGAGCACCTTGTCCGCCTCGCCGGGCGGCGCAAGCAGTCCCGCCGACTCGAGCCGCTCGAGCACGTTCGCCTCGGCTTCCTGTTCCCATCTGCGCTCGCTGAGCACCGGCGACAACTGCGCGGACGCTTCGCTGGCGTCGGCGACGTCCGGCTCGTCGATCCGGATCGTCGTGAGCGATCCCGCCGACTCGGGACCCTGCGCCTTGTATCCCCAGATGCGCGTCTGACTCTTGAACAGGGCGCGCCGCCGGGACGACAACGCGCCGTTCAAGTCCGTTTCCTCCGAGTACACGTACGACGGCACCCACACGCCGGGCGCGACATTCACGCGCCAGCTGTCCACGTGCAACGACAGCGTCTGCTTGAACAGGCTCGACAACGTCTGATCCGTTCTGTGGTTGACGCCGTTGAAGCGGACGAGCGCGTAGTCGCGATCTTCGATCCAGATCCTGCCGACGAACCCGTCCTTGCCGTCGCGAATCGGCTTCACGTCGAACACGAAGCAGCGCGCCTCGCCGAGGAACTCGCGGCGGACGTATTTGAACCGGTAGCGCTTTCGTTCGAGCAGCCGCCAGTCCGGCGTCACCATCGTGGCGAGCGCATCCCCGAGAGCGGGCGGGTTCGAGCCCAGGATGCGCGCAATCAGCTTCTTCTGTTCCCGCCGGCCGAGCGGACGCAGCGTCGGCGTGTCGCGATAGTCGAACCGGCCGAGGACGTAGTTGTCATCGATGGCAACCCAGCCGCGCGCCTCGTCCGGCGCGAGGTTCTGCATGTAAGTCTCCATGAGCGGTTGATACGTCTTCACGCGATCGAGCACCGCGCGCTCCGCCTTGCCCATGCGATCGACGATGTCGTCGGCCGTGAGTTGTCCATGACCGGCGGTGTCGGCAACCTTCTGTGCGTGAGCCGTCGACGCCATGAGCGCCAGCGACAGGAGCAGCAAGGGAAGACGTGGCATTCGCATGTGTGCCTCTAGGACAGCCGGAAGGTGATGTACACCGTGGCCCGTGAGACGACGGCTCTGCCGTCCGACTGCGCGGGTGTGAACCGGATACGGCTCGCCGCCCGTTCGGCCGCTTCGTCGAGCCCGTGACCGAGTCCGCTCACGACGCGCAACACGCGGACCTCGCCGGCAGCGGTGAATTCGAGATCGAGCGCCACGGTGCCCTCGATGCGGGCGCTGCGCGCTTCGTCGGTGTACTCCGGCACGGGCTTGAAGAGGATCTCGAGAGGCCGATCGATCGGCTTTCTTGCCGGCGTGCCCGTGGACTGGACGGGCGCAGGGGCGGGCCGATCGAACCCGGCCGTCCGTACGTCGTCGCCTCCGTGTGCCGCTGCGCGCTGCGACGCGGCGACGCTTTCAAATCCGCCGGTCGTCACCGCGGCACCGGACTGCCCCGGTCGCGTGCTGTTTGCCCGTTCGAACAGGCCAGTCTCGGGCGGACGGACGGGCAACGCGGTTTCACGCGGCCGTTCGAAGGCGGGAGCCGCGGCTGGAAGCGTTGCTGGCGCCGCCACAACGGGCGCGGCGGCGAGCGGCGCGACCGCGATCGGTGCGATGATCGCGGGTTCGTGCACCTCCTCGATCCGTGCGGTGCGCACGGGCGACGACGGCCGTAGCGGAGAAAGAGGATGCGGCGCGCTGACGGGAACCGGCGGCAACGTCGTCGGCTCGATTGTAGCGACGTGGAAGACGCCGATTGAGCGCGGTCGCGGCATCGACGGGTTCTCGGACGCGTGCGTCGGCACGATGGCCATCAGGACGCCCGCGATCGCCGCATGCGCCACGACGCTGAGCCACAGGCCTCCGCTCGAACGGCGGCGAGAAACCGCGCGCGTGCCAAACCGTGCGTCGTTCAACAGAACTGACATAGGTCGTACACAACTGCAATGCTGGAGCGTTCCGCTCCAGAGACGAATGCTGTGTACCGAATCCCAGGAGCAAGCACGATGCCGCCGGGTTCGTGGTCGCGCGCCGCCCTCGCCTTCGATACAATCGTCGCCTGCCGCTGCTCGCCTCGATCTTCACGTCGGACATCCTGCCAATCTTCGTCGTCGCCGGCGTCGGCTTCCTGCTCGCCCGGCACTTCGGCGCCAACGTGCGCACGCTTTCGACGATCGCGTTCAACGCGCTGTCGCCGTGCTTCGTCTTCACGCAGCTCGTCACCGCGCAGATCAGCGCGTCGCAGTCGATGCGGATTGCCGCGCTCTGCGTGCTGCTGACGGCCACGGTCGGCGTCGCCGCGTGGCTCGTGGCGATTCCCCTCCGGCTCGATCGTGTGACACGCAGCAGCTTCCTGCTCGTCGTGATGTTCTCCAACAGCGGCAACTACGCACTGCCGGTCGTGCTATTTGCGTTCGGGCGCGAGGCGCTCGCTTTCGCCAGCGTCTATTTCGTGTGCGCGGCGATGATGATCTACACGGCCGGCATCGTCGTCGCGGGCAGCGGGCACGGCAGCGTGCGCGTGGCGGTCGCGCGGCTCTTTCGCGTGCCCGCGCTCTACGCGGTCGCGGCGGCCGCCGCCGTGCTGGCCACGCATGCCGCGGTGCCGCAGCCCGTCATGCGGCCCATCGCGCTCCTCGGCGATGCGGCGATCCCGGTCATGCTGCTCGTGCTCGGCATGCAGCTCGAACGCGCCATCCTGCCCGCCCGTCCGGATGGCGTCGTCGCCGCCGTCGTCCTGTCGCTGTTCGTGACGCCGCTGCTGGCCTTCGGGCTCGCGACGCTCCTCGGCGTGACCGGCGCCGCGCGTCAGGCCGCGATCATCGAGTCGTCGATGCCGGCGGCGGTCGTGACGACGGTGATCGCGCTGGAATTCGAGCTCGACGCGGCGTTCACCACCAGCGTGGTCTTCTTCACGACGATCCTCAGCCCGATCACGCTGGTGCTGCTCATCGCCTACTTGCAGCGGTGAAACCGTGCAATACTTA
This sequence comes from uncultured Bifidobacteriaceae bacterium, assembly GCA_964579765.1. Lineage (GTDB taxonomy): Bacteria > Acidobacteriota > Vicinamibacteria > Vicinamibacterales > CAVVIG01 > DATNBT01. The sequence continues at coordinate 24,557 of CAZOIK010000131.1, read as the reverse complement.
GCCCTGCTTATGATTCGCATTACTTACCTCGCGACGCGTCATGCCCGACGCTCGCACTGAGAAAACGCCGGCACGGCCGAAGGGACCGAACCTGCTGGCGCTGCTCCAGCCCTACCGGGGGCTGATCGCGGTGCTCGCGGTGCTGACCGTCGTCGGCAACGCGCTGAACCTGGCGGTGCCGAAGATCGTGTCGAACGCCATCGACGCGTTCACGGCGGGGCGGCTGGTGCTGCGCCCCGTGGCCATCGAGCTGGCGGCCGTCGCCGTCGGGATCTTCGTGTTCCTGTACCTGCAGAGCGTGGTGCAGACGCTGGCGTCTGAGCGCGTCGCGCGCGATCTGCGAACGCGCCTGGTCGAAAAGATCTCGCGCCAGGATCACGCCTTCATCCAGCGGGTCACGCCCGCCACGCTGCTGACGAACCTGACCTCGGACATCGACGCCGTGAAGATGTTCATCGCGCAGGCCGTGGCGTCGCTCATCGCGTCGGTCTTCCTGATCGTCGGCGCCAGCATCCTCCTGCTGTCGATCAACTGGAAGCTCGGCCTTGCCGTGCTGACCGTCCTGCCGATCATCGGCGGCACGTTCAACGTGGTCCTCCGCCGGGTGCGGAAGCTGTTCGTGCAGGCCCAGCAGGCGATCGACTGGCTGAACAAGGTCATCAACGAGAGCATCCTCGGATCGGCGCTCATCCGGCTGGTGAATTCCGAGCGGCACGAGTACGGGAAGTTCGTGGCGGCGAGCGGCTCGGCGCGGGACATCAGCCTCAGCATCCTGCGACTGTTCGCCGCCCTGATTCCCGTCATCACGTTCTGCGTGAACCTCGCCACGCTCATGATTCTGACCATGGGCGGCCGGTACGTGATTCGCGGCTCGATGAGCCTCGGCGACTTCTCGGCGTTCAACGGCTACCTGTCGATCCTGGTCTTCCCCGTGATCATGATCGGCTTCATGAGCAACGTCATGGCGCAGGCGGGCGCCTCGTACATGCGCCTCTCGATGGTCCTCAACGCGCCGGACAAGAAGGACGAAGGCACGGTTGTCGCCGACTTGAGAGGCGACGTGGCCGTGCGTCAGGTCGACTTGACGCTCGCGGGCAAGCGGATCCTGAAGAACGTCTCGATCGAAGTGCGGGCGGGCACGCGGACGGCCGTGATCGGCCCCACGGCCGCCGGCAAGACGCAGCTGCTGTATCTCCTCACGGGCCTCCTGAAGCCCACGTCGGGCACGGTGGAGTACGACGGCCGGACGATCGACGACTACCAGAAGGAACACCTGCACGCGCAGATCGGCTTCGTGTTCCAGGACACGATCGTGTTCAACCTGACCTTGCGCGAGAACATCGCCTTCAGCAAGACGGTCAAGGACGAGGACCTCGAGAAGGCCATCGCGACCGCCGAACTGCAGGACTTCATCGCCTCGCTGCCCGCCAGGCTCGACACCGTGGTGTCGGAGCGGGGCACGAGCCTGTCAGGCGGCCAGAAGCAGCGTGTGATGCTGGCGCGCGCCCTGGCGCTCAATCCCCGGGTGCTGCTGCTCGACGACTTCACCGCGCGCGTGGATTCGACGACCGAGCGCCAGATTCTCGGCAACGTGCGTCGGAACTATCCCGGGATCACGGTGATCTCGGTGACCCAGAAAGTCGCCGCGGTCGAAGACTACGACCAGATCGTCGTGTTGATGGAGGGAGAGGTGCTCGCGTCCGGCACCCACCCGCACCTGATGGCCACGTCGCCGGAATACGTGCAGATCTATGACTCCCAGCGAAGCACCAGCCACTACGAACTACTACGCGCTCAGTAGCCCGGACGGTCGCGAGGGGCAGGCCCGCAAGGCCACGCTTGGATCGGCGCTGAGGCGCCTGGCGCCGCTCATGGCCGACGAGAAGCGCAACGTCGCGATCGCGGTCGCGGCGATGCTGGCCAGCTCGCTGTCCGGTCTTCTCGGTCCCGTCGTCATCGCCCGGGCCGTGGACAACGACGTCACGCGCGGGAACTTCGCCGGCGTGCTGCAATGGGCCGCGATCCTGCTCGGGATCTACCTGGTCGGCCTCGTCGCGAGCTACGCGCAGACCCTGTCGATGGGCAGGGTCGGGCGGCAGGTGCTGTACAAGCTGCGCAACGCCATCTTCACCAAGCTGCAGCAGCTGCCGCTCGACTTCTTCAACCAGAACAAGGCCGGCGACCTCATCTCGCGCATCAACAACGACACGGACAAGCTGAACGTGTTCTTCGCGCAGTCGCTGATGCAGTTCGCGAGCAACCTCTTCTTCATGACGGGCGCGGCGATCTTCATCCTGACGCTGAACGTGCGCCTCGGCCTGACGGCGCTGGCACCCGCCGTGGGCGTGCTCGTCGTGACGCGGCTGCTCTCCGCCTGGGTCAAGCACAAGAACCTCGCGAGCCTGCAGTCGCTCGGCGGAATGAGCGCGGAAATCACGGAGAGCCTGAGCAACTTCCGGGTCATCGTGGCGTTCAACCGCCTCGACTATTTCCGCAGGAAGTTCAACGCCGCGAACGAGCAGACCTACCGGGCGTCGGTGGGGGCGGGGCTGGCCAACAACGTGTTCCAGCCGATTTACGGCCTGGCGTACAACCTCGCACAGGTGGCGGTGCTGGCCTACGGCATCGTGCTCATCACCGAAGGGCAATTCACGGTCGGCCTGCTGATCGGGTTCTTCTTGTACGTGAACAACTTCTACATTCCCCTCCGCCAGCTCGCCGCGGTGTGGACGGCGTACCAGCAGGCGCTGGCCGCGCTCGACCGCATCTCCGCGGTGCTCGCGCTCGAGTCGAACCTGCTCGTGATGCCGTCCACCGAGCCCGTCCGTTCGGATGCCGCCGTGCTGGAATTCGAGCACGTCACGTTCAGCTATCCCGGCGGGCGGAACGTGCTGACGGACTCGACATTCAGGCTCGAACAGGGCAAAACGTATGCGTTCGTCGGCCCCACCGGCGGCGGCAAGACGACGACGGCGTCGCTCATGGCCAGGCTGTACGACCCGACGGCCGGACGCGTCCTGCTCGACGGCATGGACATCCGATCGTGTTCGCCAGAAGAGCGAAGCAGGAAGATCGGCTTCATCCTGCAGGACCCGCTGCTCTTCACAGGGACCGTCCGCGACAACATCCTGTACGGCAACGATCGGTACATGGGCCTTTCCGACGAACAGCTGCTGGGCGTCTTCGCCGAACGCAATCTCGATCGGCTGCTGGCGCGGTTCGACGAGGGCCTCCAGACGAAGGTGGCCGCAAGCGGCACCACGATCAGCCTGGGGCAGAAACAGCTCATCGCCTTCATGCGGACGGTGCTGCGGGATCCGGAACTGCTGATTCTGGACGAGGCGACGGCGAACATCGACACCGTGACCGAGCAGCTGCTGCAGCAGATCATCGACAAGCTGCCGCCGTCCACGACGAAAGTCATCATCGCCCACCGGCTGAACACGATCGCAGGGGCCGACGAGATCTTCTTCGTCAACGCCGGCGACATCGTGCCCGCCGGATCCATGGAGCACGCACTCGACATGCTCCTCCACGGCAAGCGAGCCAGCTAGGCTACCAGGCGGTCATCGCGTCTTCGAACAGGCGCGCGAGATCCTCGGGGCCGGCGGGACGCGGCGACAGCTTCGTCACGCGGTGTTGCGGCAGCGTGCCTTCGACGAGCGCGGGAATGTCGGACGACGTGTAGCCGATCGCCTTCAGGCCGTTCGGCGTCTTCAACTGCTGCATGAACCACGTGATCCGATCGGCCAGCACCTTGCCGGCGTCTTCCTTCTTCACGCCCGAGACGTTCGCGCCGAGTGCGGCGGCGGCCTGCAGGTGCCGCTCGGGGTTCGCCGACGCGGTGAACCGGAACACGGCAGGCGCGTTGAGGATCACCGAGAAGCCGTGCGGCACGAGCGGATGATCCGTCGAGTAGCCGTCCGCAACCCAACTCTTCACGTTGCCCGACACGGGATACGACATCCCGTGCGGCAGGTGCACGCCGGCGTTGCCGAAGCCGACCCCCGCGTACGAGGCCGCGAGGATCATCTTGCCCCGCGCCTCGTCGTCGCCGGGATCGCGCGACGCGCGGATCAAGTACTTGTTCACGATGTCGAGCGAGGCGAGCGACCAGATGTCGCTGATCGGGTTGCTCCCCTGGTAGGCGGGCCGCATCCGCGGGCTCTCCGGCGCGGGACGATCGGTGTACGGCATCGCCGTGAACGACTCGATCGCATGGCTCAGGATGTCGAGCCCGGATGACGCGGCGACCGGACCGGGCATCGTGCGCGTGTTCTCCGGATCGAGCAGGCCGAGCGTCGGCTTCAGCCGCCGGTTGGCGATGCCCGTCTTCGCGTGCATCCGCTTCAAGTCGAAAATGCTCACGCCCGTCGTCTCGCTGCCGGTGCCCGCCGTCGTCGGAATCGCGATGAGCGGCTTGACCGGACCCGGCACCGGCAGGCCCTTGCCGATCGGCGGGTTCACGTAGTCGAGAAAATCCGCGGGAGGGTACGTGACATAGAGGTTGACGGCCTTCGCCGTGTCGATCGTCGATCCGCCGCCGACGGCGACGATGGCGTCGAAGCCGCCCAGCCCCTTCGCGAAGTTGATCGCGTCGAGGAACGACTCGTCGGTCGGCTCGACGCGAATCCTGTCGTACACCGTGAACCTCACGCCCGCCGCGTCGAGCGAGTTGCGCACGACGTCGCCGGTCTTCGACTTCGCCACAACCGGATCGATGACGACGAGCGCGTGCGTAACGCCGAGGTCGGCCAGGTCCATCCCCACTTCGCGCGTGACGCCGACGCCGTAGCGCACGCTCGACGTCGCCATTTCGAAAGCAATCTCGTGAGTCATTTTTTCCACTGGCGGCGGGGCCCCACCCCCGCCGCGAACTGACGCCGAGCCGCGCGCTCCTGCGCACGGCTGGCCGCAGGCGCTCCTGCCTGCACTACTTCTTGAGCTCGGCGTACAGCTGACCGATGAACCGATCGCCGGTCGTGCCGGCCTGCTGCACCTTGGCGTCGTAATCTGCGGTCGGCTTCGCCGCGACCACCTGCTCTTGCGTCTTCCCCTCGCGCACGAGCGCGGCGACCTTGTCGCGAATCGCCTCGACCATCTGACGATGAGCGACGACGAAGGCGCGATCGACCACGGGACCGTGCCCCGGCACGATCTTCGTGTTCGGCCCGGCGTTCGCGATGACCGCGCTCAGCCCGTCGAGCACACCGGTTAGCGATCCGCCATTCGCCCGATCGATGTTCGGGAACTGAATCGAACGGAAGAAGTCGCCCGTCATGATGACGTCGTCGTTCACGAATTTCACGAACGTGTCGCCGTCGGTGTGCGCCTTCGGCGCCGGAATCAGGCGAATCTCCTCGCCGTTCATGTGCAGCGTGATCGGCGCGTCGTACGTGATCATCGGCAGGCCCGCGGCCTCCATCGGCACGCCGGGCTGGCCGTTCGCGCCGGGGTTCGGGTGCTCGAGGCGGCGCCGCAGGTTCTCGCGCGCCAGAATCGTCGCGCCCAGCCGGCCGAAGTTGGCGTTGCCGCCCGTGTGATCGCCGTGTACGTGCGTGTTGACGAGGAAACGGATGCGGCCGTCGGAGATCTGCTTGATCGCCGCGTCGATCTTCTCCGACAGCGGCGCGAACTGCGCGTCAACCATGAAGACGCCGTCGGGGCCGGTGAGCACGCCAATCGTGCCGCCCTGTCCTTCGAGCGTGTAGAAGTTGCTGGCCAGCTTCGTCGTCTTGATCTGGACCTTGCTGAAGTCCTGCTGGCCCTGCGCGCGCGCGATCGCGGGCGCGACGAGCACGACGAGTCCGGCGAGCGCCGCGCACGACAACACAAAGCGTCTGGTCATGGTCTGCATCTCCATGAAAATGGGCCGCGAAAGTCTGTCACATCGTCTGCTAGTCGCGCAAACCTTCGGACCGCGCCTGCGCCTTCCACTTTCCCACGGTACCGGACGACGCGCCGCTCGCCGGCGGCGTGGACAGCACGGAGCGGATCGCGGCGGCCATCACCGCGACGTCTTCGACGGCCGGCGCCGCCTGGGCAAACGCGGTCCCGTTGCGCGTGGCGAGCACCTCGTCGAGATATGCGGTGTGAAAGGCCGCGTCCCGGAACTCGGGCTGCTCGAAGAGCCAGAGGAAGAACGGCAGCGTCGTCTTGATGCCGGAGACCACGTATTCCGAGAGCGCGCGTCGCATGCGTTCGACGGCGGCTGGGCGATCTTCGGCCCAGGCGACGAGCTTCGAGATCATCGGGTCGTAGTAGATCGGCACGTCGTGCCCCGCCTCGACGCCGCTGTCGTTGCGGACGCCCGGCCCGGCGGGCGCGCGGAGATCGACGATGTGCCCGGGCGACGGCAGAAAGCCGTTGTCGGGATCTTCCGCGTAGACGCGGCACTCGATCGCGTGGCCGGAGGGCGTCAGCAGCCGCTCCGGATCGACGACGACGCGCTCGCCGCGTGCGATCCGGATCTGCCAGCGCACGAGATCGAGGCCGGTCACCGCTTCCGTGATCGGATGCTCGACCTGCAGCCGCGTGTTCATCTCGAGGAAGTAGAAGCGGCCGTCCTCGTCGAGCAGGAACTCGATGGTGCCGGCGTTGGTGTAACCGACGCTCTTCGCCACGGCCGCCGCGGCGGCCGTGATCGCGCGCCGCAGGCCGGGGGAGACGGCCGGCGACGGCGTCTCCTCCACGACTTTCTGGTGGCGCCGCTGAATAGAGCACTCACGCTCGACGAACGGCACGACCGTCCCGTGCGCGTCGCCGAGCAGCTGCACCTCGATGTGGCGCGGGCGCAGCAGCCGGCGTTCGAGATACACGGCCGGATCGCCGAATGCGCTCCCGGCTTCCGAGCGCGCGGCCGTGATTGCGCCGAGCAGATCGGCGGCCTGCCCCACCGTCCGCATACCCTTGCCGCCGCCGCCCGCGACGGCTTTCACGAGCAGCGGGTAGCCCACTGCGGCGCCGAGCGCGTGGACCTGCGCGTCCGTCGCATCGGCGGCGATCGGCCCGTCTCCGCCGGGCACGAGCGGCACGCCGGCCCGCTTCGCGGCGCTGCGGGCCGCCGTCTTGCTGCCCATCAGCGCGATCGCCTCTGGCGTCGGCCCGACGAAGGTCAGGCCGGCGTCGCGCACGGCCTGCGCGAACTGCTCGTTCTCGGCAAGAAATCCGTAGCCGGGATGGACGCCGTCCGCCCCCGATCGCTTCGCCGCATCGACGATGCGGTCGATGCGGAGGTAGCTGTCACGGGGCGCGCTCGGCCCGACTGCGTAGGCTTCGTCGGCGAGACGCACGTGGAGGGCCGTGCGATCGCACTCGGAGTAGACGGCGACCGGCGAGATGCCCATCTCACGGCACGCGCGAATGACGCGGACGGCGATCTCGCCGCGGTTGGCGATCAGAATTTTTTTCACTTCGCTGAGTATAATTCGGCCGTGAACAAGGTTCTGCCCAACGCGGACGCCGCCGCGGCGCTCGTGCGCGACGGCGCGTCGATCATGATGGGCGGCTTCGGCCTGTGCGGCATCCCCGAAAACCTGATTCGCGCGCTCCACGCGCGCGGCACGACGGGCCTGACGGTCATCAGCAACAACGCGGGCGTAGACGAGTTCGGCGCCGGCGTCCTGCTGCGCTCGCGGCAGGTGAAGAAGATGATCTCGACCTACGTCGGCGAGAACAAGGAATTCGAGCGGCAGTTTCTGAGCGGTGAGCTCGACGTCGAGCTCGTCCCGCAGGGCACGTTCGCCGAACGGATGCGCGCCGGCGGCGCCGGCATCGAGGGCTTCTTCACGCCGACTGCCTACGGCACCATCGTCGCCGAGGGCAAGGAAACGCGGGTCATCAACGGCAAGGGCTACGTGCTGGAACAGCCGCTGCGCGCCGACTTCGCGTTCGTCAAGGCCTGGAAGGGCGACCGGCTCGGCAACCTTATATACAGGCGCACGGCGCGGAACTTCAACCCGGTGATGGCGACGGCGGCAGCGGTGACTATCGCCGAAGTGGAAGAGCTGGTCGAGCCGGGCGCCCTCGATCCCGATCACATCGTCACGCCGGGCATCTTCGTGAAGCACATCATCCAGGGCGAGCGGTACGAGAAGCGGATCGAAAAGCGGACGGTGAGGGCCTGATGGACGCGCGCGAACGCATCGCCCGCCGGATTGCCCGCGAGCTGAAGGACGGCGACTACGTCAACCTCGGCATCGGCATGCCGACGCTCGTCGCCAACCACGTCCCCCACGGCATCGACATCACGCTGCACTCGGAGAACGGGATGCTCGGCGTCGGGCCGTACCCGCGCGCGGACGAGGTCGATCCGGATCTCATCAACGCCGGCAAAGAGACCGTCTCGGAGCTGCCCGGCTGCGCGTACTTCAACAGCGCCGAGTCGTTCGCCATGGTGCGCGGCGGGCACATCGACGTCACCGTCCTCGGCGCGCTGCAGGTCGATCAGGAAGGCAACCTCGCCAACTGGATGATCCCCGGCAAGATGGTCAAGGGCATGGGCGGCGCGATGGATCTCGTCGCCGGCGCGAAGAAGGTCATCGTCGCGATGGAGCACACGACCAAGGACGGCGGTCACAAGATTCTCACGCGCTGCACGCTGCCCTTCACCGGCGTCCACGTCGTCAACCTCATCGTCACCGAGAAAGCCGTGATCGACGTCACGCCGGAGGGCCTGCGGCTGCGCGAGATTGCGGCCGACACGACGCTCGACGCGGTGAAGGCGGCGACGGGCGCACCGCTGATCGTGTCCGCGACACTCGGCACGTTCAGCTGACCCGGCATTCGCGGCCCTGAAAGGCCCGCGCTACACGTTCTGGGGGCATCAGCATGACTACTGTTCGCACGTCCTGCGTGGCAGCCGTTGTCGCGGCCGCGCTGTCGCTCTCTGCCTGCGCAACGTCTCACACCGGCCCGGAGACGCCGGCGCCTGCCGAGGCGAAGCAGTTTCTCGACCGCGTCAACGAGACGATGAAGCGGCTCGAGATCGAGCAGAACCAGGCCGGCTGGGTCCAGCAGAACTTCATCACCGACGACACCGAAGCGATCGAAGCGCGCGTGAACCAGCGCGTCACCGACGCGATTGCCGCGTTCGCGAAGGAGGCCGCGAAGTTCGACAAGGTGACCGTGCCGGCCGACGAGCGCCGCCAGCTCAATCTGCTCAAGCTCTCGCTGGTGATGGTGACGCCCTCGGATCCGAAGGAGGGCGAGGAGCTCACGTCGATTGCGGCGCGGCTCGAATCGACGTACGGCAAAGGCAAGTGGTGCGCGGACGCGGCGAAGCCCGACACGTGCCTGAACATCGACGACATCACGAAGGTCATGGCCGAGTCGCGCGATCCGAAACGGCTGCGCGAGGTCTGGGAAGGCTGGCACACGATCTCGCCGCCGATGCGCAACGACTACGCACGCTTCGTCGAGCTTTCGAACAAAGGCGCGCGCGAACTCGGGTTCGCCGACACCGGCGCGATGTGGCGCGCGAAGTGCGACATGACGCCGGACGCCTTCACGAAGGAGCTCGATCGCCTCTGGAATCAGGTGCGGCCGCTGTACGTCAAGCTGCACGCCTACGTGCGGATGAAGCTGCACGAGAAGTACGGCGACCTCGTGCCGGCGTCCGGACCGATTCCCGCGTACCTGCTCGGCAACATCTGGGCGCAGGACTGGTCGAACGTCTACCCGCTCGTCGCGCCGAAGAACGCCGACCCGGGCTACTCGCTCGACGACATCCTCAAGCAGCGGAAGATGGCTCCGCTCGAGATAATGCGGACCGGCGAGCGGTTCTACTCGTCGCTCGGGTTCGCGCCGCTGCCGAAGACGTTCTGGGAGCGCTCGCTCTTCGTTCGCCCGCGCGATCGCGAGGTCGTCTGCCACGCGAGCGCCTGGGACATCGACCTCGAGACGGACGTCCGCATCAAGATGTGCATCGAGCCGACCGCCGAGGACTTCACGACGATTCACCACGAGCTCGGCCACAACTACTACCAGCGCGCCTACGACATGCAGCCGGTGCTCTTCCGCGACAGCGCGAACGACGGCTTCCACGAAGCCATCGGCGACACCATCGCGCTCTCGGTGACACCGGAGTACCTCGTGAAGATCGGCCTGCTGAAGGCCGCGCCGGACTCCTCACGCGACATCGGCCTGTTGATGAAGCGCGCACTCGAAAAGGTCGCGTTCCTGCCGTTCGGCCTGCTGATCGATCAGTGGCGCTGGAAAGTCTTCAGCGGCGAGGTGAAGCCCGCCGACTACAACAAGGCGTGGTGGGATCTGCGGCTCAAGTACCAGGGCATCGCGCCGCCCTCACCCCGCGGCGAGGAGTTCTTCGATCCCGGCGCGAAGTACCACGTGCCCGACAACACGCCGTACACGCGCTACTTCCTCGCCTACATCCTGCAGTTCCAGTTCCATCGGGCGCTGTCGAAGACGGCCGGCTGCACGTCACCGCTCTACCGCTGCTCGATTTACGACAGCAAGGAGGCCGGACAGAAACTGAACGCGATGCTGTCGCTCGGCGAGTCGAAGCCGTGGCCCGAGGCACTCAACGTGATGACCGGGACGACGCAGATGGACGCGACGGCGATCCTCGACTACTTCGCGCCGCTCGACAAATGGCTCGACGAACAGATCAAAGGCGCGCCGACGGGCTGGTGAGTGCGATGGAGGGCGGACCTTCAGGTCCGCTTGCAGGCCGGCAGGCCTGAAGGCCTGCGCTACATGGAATCGGTCGGCCACCTCCGCTCGTCGGTCTCGGGCAGATCCATCAGCCACGCGACGCGGAAGCAGATCGCGGCGACGAGACCGGAGGTGGCGGCGATGAGCACCGCCTGCACGCCGGGCTGCTCGAACGCCTCCATCCACTGCGTCATCTGGACGCCCAGCGTGCCCATCATGATGCCCATGTTGCGCTCGCGCGCCCGCTGGTAGCCGGCGACCAGCTCGTCGAGCGCCACCGACGTCGTGCGGGTCTGCATCCAGTAGAAGAGGCACGCGCCGGCAATCCCGCAGACGAGCACAATCCAGCCGGCCGCACGAACCCGCGTCGCTCGCTCAGACATCCCGGAGATTATCGCTCCTCTTGCATCTTGGTCCGGACGATGGCATCGTCGTCGTCGAAATGTCATCCACGAGGTCCGCCATGGCACCTGCCCCGTCTCTGATGAGCGTTGACGACTACTTCACCAAGACGCCGGAGACGCTCAGGCCCATGGAACTGGTTTACGGCCTGCTGCGCGCCGCCGACTCGCCGACGCCGCGTCATCAGCAGGCGGTGTTTCAGCTGGCGCTGGCGCTGAACGCGCACGTCAGCGAGCGCGGGCTGGGCCGCGTGTGGGTGGCGCCGCTCGACGTCGTTCTCGACGAGGAACGCGCGCTGATCGTGCAGCCTGATCTCTTTTTCGTCTCCGAAGAGCGCGCCGCCATCGTCCGCGACCGCGTCCGCGGCGCGCCCGATCTCGTCGTCGAGGTGCTGTCGCCCTATCCGCGAATCGGCGGCACGGAGGAACGCGTCGAGTGGTTCGGGCGGTACGGCGTACGGGAGTGCTGGCTCGTCCGTCAGGATCAGCGCTCGATCGCCGTCATCCGATTCCCCACGCCGACGTACACCAGTCGGGGCATTGCGAGCCGCCGGGAGTTTGCTCGCGGCGAACGCATCGAGTCTGGCGTGCTGCCCGAGTTCGCGCTGAGACTCGACGACGTACTGACATAACGAGGTTGAAGGGGTTCCAAGGTTCCTCTGGTCCCCTTAGAGCAGCAGCGCTTCGACGCGGTGTGCGTGCACCGACGTCTCGCAGGGCGACCACGCGAAGACGGTGAATCGTCCGTCCTGCGAGGCGACGAGCGCCACGGCGTTCTGCTGGTCGTGAACGAACTGCGCCGCGGACAGGTGGCGCGTGCCGCCCATCTCCGACGGATTCATCGTCGTCGCCGTCGAGCCCTCGATCGGCTCGGTCACCGTCACAGACTCGATGCGCGGTGCGCCGTCGCGCCGACCGATCTTGGCGCCAAACGCCAGCAGCTCGTAGCGGTCGGTGATGATCGTCGCACCATCGACCGCCGTGAGTCCGGCGACGACGTCCACGGCGCGCGCCAGCGCCTCCTGCCAGCGCCGCTTGTCGTTGTGCGGGTCTTTCATCAGATCGGCGAGCTCGGCGAACGCGGGGCTGATCGCGTACGGGACCGGCTGCACGATCGACTCGCGCCACGACGTCGAGCCGGACGGGACGACGAGGAGCGCGCCGCCGCGATTGTGCCCGCGCATCGACGCGGCGAGCTGCACGAGGACGTTCACCGAGTCGGCCCACGACGCCGGCGCGTCGAACCCGAGCAGCGACGTCAGCAGCGGCGGGCAATCGGGCAGGCTCGACGCGCGCTCGTCGATCATCATCAGCCGATCGCCCTCGAGCACGGCGACGTTGACGAACTTGCCCGACTCCTCGCCGCGATGGTGCTTGATCACGAGCAGCCCCGGCGAGTTCACCTCGAGGACGAAGCAGTACATCGGAATCGTCCGGGTGGTGCCCCAGACCGACAGGGCGCCGTCGCGCTCCCAGACACCGAGGTGAATGCCCGCGCGTTCGACGGCGGGCCCGACCTTCGCCAGTCCCGCGGGCGCGAGCGGCAGCGGACGCTCGAACAACAACGGCCGGTGCGCGCGCTCGGGCGGCAGGTACGCGAGGGAAATCCTGGGGACGAAGCCTTCTTCGCGGCGCAGACTGGCCCAGAACGCCGCATCGACGATCGTCTCGATGGTCTCGACAGAGGGTGCCGGGCCGGCGACACGGCCGTCGCGCTGCGCGGCAGAGATGTGACGCGCAAAGTGCCCCGCAATGCGCGGCGCCGCCGCATTCGCTCCGCCGTAGCGCGCCGTCTGCATCGACGATCATTGTAGACTGCGGCTGTGACCCGGGTGGTTGTCCAGATCGACGCGGGGACGCGCTGGCTCTCGATGCGCGACCCCGTGCAGGTGATCGAGGTGCGCGACGCCGCGCGCCTCGTGCCGGCGCTCCGCGACGTCGAGCGCCTGACGCGCGACCGCGGCTGGTACGCGGCCGGGTTCGTCACCTACGAGGCCGGCGCCGCGTTCGGCCTGCGGACGTGCCCGCCCGACGCCACTCTGCCGCTCGCGTGGTTCGCGCTCTTCGATCGCGAGCACACGTCGGCGACCGAGACGCAGCCGTGTGCGCCCGCGTCCAACGCCGTGAGCGCACTCACGCCGTCGATCGACGAGGCGGCGTTCGACGCCGCGTTCGCGACCGTGCGCGATCACATCGGCCGCGGCGATACCTACCAGGTCAACTACACCTTCGATCTGCGCGGCCGGTTCGACGGCGACCCCGCCGGCTTGTTTGCCGATCTCGTCGCGACGCAGCGCGGGTCGTACTCGGCGTACATCGACACTGGGTCCACCGTCATCTGCTCGGCGTCGCCGGAGCTCTTCTTCGCTCGCACCGGCCAGGAGATCGTGACGCGGCCGATGAAAGGCACCGCGAGACGGGGACGCACGGTCGAGGAGGACGCGCAGGTCGCGACGCGGCTCCGCGAGTCGCCGAAAGAGCGCGCCGAGAACGTCATGATCGTGGACATGATGCGCAACGATCTCGGGCGCATCGCGGAGACCGGCACCGTCGACGTGCCGGAGCTCTTTTCGCTCGAGCGCTACCCGACGATCTGGCAGATGACATCGACGGTGACGGCGCGCTCGTCCGCCGATCTCGCGTCGATCTTCGCCGCCCTGCACCCGTCGGCGTCGGTCACGGGCGCGCCGAAGGTGCGGACGATGGAGATCATCAGCGCAATCGAGCGGCGTCCGCGCGGCGTGTACACCGGCGCCATCGGCGTCGTCACACCGGACGGCGGCGCGCAGTTCAACGTCGCCATCCGCACGGCGGTCATCGACGTCGCGTCGGGTGCGCTCACGTTCGGCGTCGGCAGCGGGATCGTGTGGGATTCACAGCCCGGCAGCGAATACCAGGAGTGCCTGCTCAAAGCGGCCGTCCTCATACGAAAGCCGCGGCGCTTCGACCTGCTCGAGACGATGAAGTGGACGCCCGAGGGCGGATTCTTCCTGCTCGATCGGCACCTCGGACGCATGGCGCAATCGGCCGGCTATTTTGCCTATCCGTGGCGCGACGGCGCGGTCAGGAGCGCGCTCGAGCGTGCCGTGTCAGGACTGGCCGCTCCTCAGCGCGTCCGCCTCACGTACTCGTCGAGCGGCGATCCACATGTCGAGTGCACGCCGCTGCCGGCGGGGCTGAAGCCGGCGCGGCTCGGCATCGCCGCCACGCCGGTCGATCCTTCGAACGTCCTGCTCTACCACAAGACCACCGAGCGGACGGTGTACGCGGACGCGATGCTCCCCGACTGCGACGACGTCGTGCTGTGGAATCCGTCGGGCGAGGTCACCGAATCGACGCTCGGCAACGTCGTCGTCGAACTCGGCGGACGGAAGATCACGCCGCCGGTGGACACGGGACTCCTCGCCGGTACCTTCCGGGAAGAGCTCCTCGAGCGCGGTGACATCGTGGAAGCGCGCGTGACGCTCGACGATCTCGCATCGGCCTCGCGGATCTGGATCGTCAACTCGGTTCGCGAGTGGTGGCCCGCGCAGATCGTCGGCAGTCCTGAGGGGCTGAGGATGGCGGACGCGAAGCAGGCCTGAAGGCCTGCGCTACATCGCGAAGGCGGCGGCGACGAGGCCCAAGAGCGCCAGCGCCGCGACGCCGACGACGGCAAACCGCAGCCAGCGCTGAAGCGACACGCCGGCCGCGAGCAGGACGGCCATCAGCGCGCCGTTGGTCGGCGTGACGAGCTCGCAGAGTCCGGCGCCTGTCTGATACGCGAGGACGACCGCCTCGCGCGAGAATGCCAGCAGATCCGCGATCGGCACGAAGAGCGGCATCGTGAGCACCGCCTGGCCGCTGACGCTCGGAACCGGCACGTGTACGAGCGCCTGTACCGGGATCATCAACACGACCGCGGCGACTGCCGGCACGCGCGCCAGCGGGGTCACGAGCGCGTGCAACATCGTGTCAACCACCCGTCCGTCGTCCAGCACGAGCGAGATGCTGCGGGCGACGCCGACCATGGCCGCCGCGGGCAGCACGCTCATCATGCCGTCGAGATACGTCGTCACCGTCCGCGTGAGGCCGAAGCCTCCGACGACACCCGCGACGAGACCAGCGGCGAGAAACGCGCCGGACAGCTCGTTCAATCCCCAGTCGAGTCGAAGCGCGCCGTACACGTACGCCGCGAGCGGCGACACGATGATCGCCATCACCAGCCAGTGGCGCGACGACACGCGTGCGAAGCCCGGCGTTGTGGGGCCCGGCCTTCGGGCGGCCGGTGTTGTGGAGTCCGGCTTCAGCCGGACATCCCGCCGATGCCGCGCCGCATGCATCATCGTCAGCGCGATCCAGACCGCCAGGCCGGCGACGAGCATCGTCAGTCGCAGGCCGCCGCGGCCGAGCGGCGGCAGTTGCGCGAGCTTGAGCGCGATGCCGGCCTGAAACGGATTCGTCGGCCCGAACGCGCTCCCGACGGCCGCCGCGCCGAGGCTCATCGCGACGACGGTGACCGCGTCCACGCCGATGCCTGCGCCGAGCACCATCAGCACCGGCACGAGCGGGATGATCTCTTCCTGCATGTTCTCGAGCGCGCCCATCGCGCCGAAGAAGACCGCGATGATCGGGATCACGACGAGGCCACGGCGCTCGAAACGATCGACCAGCCAGCCGACGACGGCGGGCAACGTGCCCAGTCGATCGACGACGACCCACGCGCCGCCGACGAGCAGGACGAGGACGATGACGTCAGCCGCCGCGATGAATCCACGCGGGAAGGCGACAGCGGCCGCGAAGGGACCGACCGGCGCCGCCGGCGTCGCGTGATACGTGCCGGCCACGACCACGTGTCGGCCGGTCGCCGGATCGTCGCGGCGGTCGTACTGCCCGGCCGGCAGGATCCAGGTGAGGACGGCGGCCAGCAGCACGGCGGCGCCGAGCAGGATCACCGGATGCGGCAGGCGGAAGCGCGCGCCCGTTTCCGTCATAATCGCGCACATGGTACAGGCATACGGCTCAGCGATTCATCTCGCGTCGGCGAAGCGCGCCGTCGCGGCGGCACTGGCGGAAGCGCAGAAGAACGGCTGGACGATGGCGGTCGCCGTCGTCGATGCCGCGGGCGACCTGGTCTGCTTCGAGAAGATGGACGAGACGCAGACCGGCAGCGTGGACGTCGCGCAGGCGAAGGCACGGTCGGCCGCGCGGTTCAAGCGTCCGACGAAGGCATTTCAGGACGCGCTCACGGCGACGCCGGACGGCCTGCGCATCCTCGGCATCGCGGGCGCCGTGCCGGTCGAAGGCGGCTTGCCGATTGCGATCGGCGACAAGATCGTCGGCGCGATCGGCGTCTCGGGCGGCACGAGCCAGCAGGACGGCCAGTGCGCGAAAGCCGGCATCGACGCGCTCTCGTAGGGCGGCCCTTTCAGGGACGACGCGCTGATGTCGTGCAGGTCTTCAGGCCTGCCGCGCGGATGCAGACCTGGAGGTCTGCACTACTGGCTCACGAGATGTCCCCCGGTGACGAAGCGCTGATAATTCGTGAACGTCTGCGTCGTCCGCAGGCGTGGCGAGCCTGATCCGCGAATCACGGTCATCATCTCGATCGATGACGGCAGTAGAACGATCTCGTCAGGATCGGTGAACGTGACGGGCCGATAACGGATCGACGAGTCGGCGCGGTCCAGCCGCAGGTACGGACCGGCGCCGTTTCGCTGCTGGTCGTCGGGCACGCGGATGTCGTACGGGCCGAACACGGTTTCGTCGATGCGCAGCACGTCGCCGCCGAAGCGATCGATCCACACGCGCCCGCGCGTCTGCTGCGGGACGTCGATCGACACACACGAGTCGTGCCATTCGACGCGCGCCGGCGGCTTGCCGGCGGGGACGTAGTCGATCATCACGCCCGTGCGTCCGTCGCCGGCTTTGCCGATGCCTTTGTAGGTGAAGGTGTACTCGTGCTGGTGCTGCGGCAGCAGGAACGACAGCGGGTCGAGTGAAACGGGCTTCGGATCGAGACAGCCTGGCTCCTGGCCCGGCTTGGGCGGCCGTCCGTCGATCGTCTTGAGCGTGCGCAGCACGTTCGCGTCGGGGGCCTCGCCGTTGTCCGACTTGTCCCACGATACGCGCAGCTCGTACTCGAGGCGGCGGACGTGCGGATCGGACGAGGAGAAATCGTTGCTCATCGACTGCAAGCGGACGATCTCCGTGCAGACGATACTCTGCGCGCGCTGGTAGTAAGCTTCGACGCGCTCGCCGACGCGGCCGAGCAGGCCCTGGAGATCAATCGGCGGATCTTTGGCGGGCGCGCCCGTGGCCGAGGCCGCGGCGATTGCTGCGGCCGCGACGAGAGCAGCGGTGCGCGGCACATACATCCCGACAGCGTAATACATGGACGCGGCGGCCGCGTCACACGCCCGACTAAAATCTGATAAGCTCGTGATTTGGCGATGCGGTGATGGGCCCTGTCAGATCGGCCGCTCCAACTTCAAATCACCCAATCGCCGGATCACCAAATCGCCGAATTCGCAATTTGTGGTGGGTATAGCTCAGCGGTAGAGCGCCGGACTGTGGCTCCGGAAGTCGCGGGTTCGAACCCCGTTACCCACCCCACCCAACTACTTGCATCAGCAGTAAATCGATCAGGGCTACGACGGCATTGCCCCGATGTTGCCCCGGCCGTCGGGCATCTCCAGCAGTCGGATTGCTGCATCGAGCGCCGCCGGACTCAGGTGCATATAGCGTTGCGTCGTGCCGATGTCCTGGTGCCCCGCAAGCTCCTGAATCGCTCTTGCCGGCGCTCCGCGCATCGCGAGATGCGAGCAGAACGTGTGGCGCAGGATGTGAATGCCGGCATTCACCAGATGCGCCCGCCGGGCCGCGCGACGGACGTAGTCCGTCACCATTTTCGGCGTGAGCGATTCTCCATCCGACGTGCACAACACGAGATTCGACCGGAGATGTCGATGTTTACGCACCGCCGACGCGAGGCGGAGCGTCATCGGCACGTGTCGCAGGCGGCCACCCTTCGGGGCCGTCACGTGGCCGTTCCAATCCGACCGCTGCACGCAAATCTGACGACGCTCGAGATCGACATCGGCCCATTCGAGCGCCGCGATCTCCCCGCGCCGCAACCCCGCATCCCCTGCCAGCAACGCAACGACCAGCGCCTGCGGATCGCGTGCCGCTTTCGCCGCGTCCAGCAGTCGGTCGTACTCGCCGAAGTCATAGAAACGGATCTTCGGTTTCGGTGTCGGCAACAGTCGAATCGTGCACGGCACCCGTTCGAGCACGTTCCACTCCACCGCTTTCCGAAGAACGACGCTCAACACGCCAAGCACGTTGTTGACGGTCTTTGGCGACCGGTCCTGCAACTTCGCCTTGACCATCTGGACGTCCTCGTTCGTGACCCGATCCAGTCGATGCGTGCCAAGCAGCGGCAGCAGATGCACCTTCAGGATGTTCTCCTTCGCCGCAATGGTGCTCGGCTTCTGCCGGTTGGCCTGTGCGTGTCCTTCGATAAAACGCGGAGCGAATTCACTGAGCGTTGGCACCTCCTTCTTCGGGACCGGAGCGCCGTGCACGAGCAGATGCCGCTCGCGCTCTTCGCCCCATCGCTGCGCGGCCGATTTCGACGTGAACAGCACGCGGCGCTCACGAAAACGCGAGCCGTCATGAAAGCGCGTGCGCACGTCGATCATCCAGCCGCCCTTCTTGTACGGTACGACTCTCACCATCACTGTGTCTGCCTCTCCAGTGAGGGCGTCGTCTTCTGGCGGAGCCACTCTAGCAGAAGGTCGTCGCGAATGAGTACCCGTCGTCCGATGCGGACGACGCCGGGGAGTTGTCCCCGCTCGACCATCGCATAGATCGCCTTGCGCGACGTACGAAGCAGCTCGGCCACTTCACCGGGCGTAAGCAGATGCGGCGGCGTTAGAACTGCTGCACCGTTCAATTCCGAACGATTGCGCACAACGACTCCTATTCGAGCAACGAATGCAGTGCGGTGTCCGCCGGCGTCTTCCAGATCGGCTGAAACACTGCAGCGCGCGGCACCGGCGCGTACGCGCCCTCGGAACAGAACACAAACATGCGGAGACCTTTGTTGCTGACGGCGCGCGCCGCCGCGCGCAAGTGCTCGGCGCGTTCGTCCGTCCGGGCGACCGTCGCGACGAGAAAGTTCCTGAACCCGAGGCGCCTCTCGGCCTCGCCCGATCGCCACCACGCGAAGTACCCGGCGAGCTTCAGCGTGAACCGCGCCACGGTCATGGTGCCGCGGTCGGCCTCGAGTACGCCGCAGACGCGACCGGCCTGGCGCGAGTCGAGGCTGTTCAGGACGAATACGGCGTCGGGAGAGACCGGCACACGCGTGCGGCGGCCATCCTGATGGATCCAAGCGGCCTCCCGAATGATGCCATCGGGTAGCCAGTGTTCAAGACGAATCGTGCCGCTCGCGGCGGCGGCGTGCCGGAGGGCCGTTTGGAATTCGCTCACCATGAGCGCGTGGTGCAGGTAGTGGACGGTCAGCTGGCGGTTCTTCTCGCTCCAATCGACCGTCGGCTTCCGTCCGTCAGGGCCGGCCAGCAGCTCGGCGCCCCGCTGGCCGAGCGCATACGCGAAGGGCAGGTTGCCGAACGTGCGTTGACTGCGCGGCCGGTCAAGGTAGCCGGCGTGAAACAGCTTCTGGAGCCGCCGGAGCACGTTTTGGCCGGAGCCGCCGACGAGCAGCCGCACGTTGTCCGACGTGATCACGCGATGCTGCTCGACGAGCCGGACAATCTCCGTGTCGCGTGCCTGCAGGACGAACGGCGGCTTGCGGAAGCGGTGCCGGACGAACCGAGGCAGGTGGGGGTCTGGAGTCGGCATGCTCACTCCCGAAATGTCCTTATGGCGAACGGCCGGCCGTCTTCCTCCGCTGCCTCGACGCGCGCGTCCAACGCGCGCTGACGCTCCCGGATTTCTCGGTCCACGGCAGCGGTGGCCTGAACGTGCGGGCTCCTCGACAGGATCGTCGTCTTGAACTGCTCGGTCTGGCGTTCGTCCCTGAACTCCGGGACGTCGACGGTGCGGAAGCGGATCGGCTCGCTGTTATGGATTTTGACGAACACCTCGCGCTTGGCCAAGCCATGGACTAGCGAGATTCGTCTTTCCCACTGCTCCTCCAAGGAATAGAAGGTGCGGCCGGTCTCCTCCACGAACTCCTCGTGCAGCGTGACGGGCACGACCGAACGGCTACCGCTCGAGCCCGACGCCTGCGACGACACACGTGACGACGAGCTGCCCTCCACGAGCGCATTCGACGAGCCGTTCGTCCGCGACCACGTGTCCAGCTCGTTCGGCGACCCGAGGACGATGCCCTCGCCGCGATAGCTGGCCGTCTCGGACTCGGAACTACTCACCGACGCCGACGTCGACCGCCCCGACGTTTCAGAGCTGCCTCCGGATTCCGACCACGACTCGTTCTGCACCTCGAACGTGCTGTCGATCGGGCGGAACTTCGTCTGCATCGCGATGTGCTTCACCTCGTCGCCGTCGACGGCGCCGGTGAACAGGTCGCGAGCCATGCGCTCGGCTTCAGGCCGCTCGAGGCCGCCGAACACGATTTTGATCTTCGCGTTCGTCATCACGCTCGACAAGACGTCGCCGTCCTCGCGCTCAAGTTGTCGAAGCCGCTGATGAGCCAGAACAAAGTGGACACCGAACTTGCGGAGCTCGTCGAGCGAGTTAGCGAGGTCGGACGTAGCGAACTGCCCGCACTCATCGACGATCACGAAGAAGTCGCGGCGACGTTTCGGATCGCGCTGCTTGCCCGCATGGAAGATCGCGTTGACGAGGAGTGCGCCGAGCAGGCGCTTCACTTCCGGCGTCTTGGTGTTGCCAACGTTCGCCAGCAGCACGCCGCCGCTGTCCATCAGTGCCTGCATGTTCAGCGCGCGCTGCTGTTGCCCGAGCATCCGGCGCACGGATTCCGACTGCAGGAAGCGGCGGAGCCGATTGCGACTGCTCTCGACAATCGCGCTCTTCTCGTTGCGCGGCCACTTCTCGAAGGCCTCGAAGTCCTCGCGCACCCACGGATCGGACACGCGTGCCGCCAGCGTGCGCCGCAGCGCAACGTTGTCGATGTCCAGCACTTGCGGGCCTTCGAGCAGCGTGAGCTGATTCTCTACGAGCAGGCGGAACACACCGCGGAGCAACCCTT
This sequence comes from uncultured Bifidobacteriaceae bacterium, assembly GCA_964579765.1. Classification (GTDB taxonomy): domain Bacteria; phylum Acidobacteriota; class Vicinamibacteria; order Vicinamibacterales; family CAVVIG01; genus DATNBT01. The sequence goes on along the minus strand of CAZOIK010000131.1, from coordinate 3,302 downwards.
CCATCCGGGGTGTTTGATCGAACGACGCCGCGCCCCATGCCTTGAGCACGGCTTCAAGCACCAGACTGGACGCTTCGCCCGGATCGTCCACGCCGCAGGCGAGCGGATTGAAGGCGACCGCGTAGTCGCCATCGCCCGGGTCGATGATCGTGACCCTGCTCTTGGCAATCGACGAACGCCGTACGGCGGCGACCGCGAAGTCGAACAACTCGCGGTGCGGATCGATGAGGGCGAACGGCTGGCCGAATCTGAGGAAGTGCCGCATGAGGTTGCGCAGAAAATAGGACTTCCCGTAGCCGGCGGCGCCGATGATGTGCATCGACGTGCGTTTCAGTTCGGCAAGCGGCAGGAACACGTCCCGGCCGTCGGGCGCCGCCCCGACGTGCACGTGCTTCTGCAGATGCGCCATGAGACGGAGCGCCTCACGATGCATCGCGCTCCCGTTCTGCGACATGCAGGATCCAGCGGGCACTCCCAGGGAGGCTCTCTTCGTCCTGCTCGAACACGTCCATGAGCACGCGAATACGCAACGCGCGCTCATGGATGCTCGCCCGGCAGCCGGCGGCGATGTCGATCTCCCGCAGGAAGTCGCGCATCATGTCGTCGGCGGCGTGCACGCGCGCCTTGCGGTCGCGCCGGACGTCATCGAGGACGCGTTCGCGTTCAGTCTTGGCGGGCTTCTGGCGCTTGGGCGCTGGCGCCGACTCCTGGCGCACCTCGCCCGATCGGTCAGGCTGCAGCGCCTTCTGGTACTCCGCCACCGCCCGAGCGACCTTCGTTGCGACGCGGATGCTCCGCAACGCGAGCTCCTCGTTGATTTCGTCTTCGAGTGTGAGCGTCTTCAGCTCGGCTTCCAGACGTTCGTGCTGGAAGTCCTCTACCCGTCGCGCGGCCTTGGCGAGCGTGTCGAATAGAGTCAAACGCTGTTCCATGAACGATTGCAAGGTGTCGCCGGCGGCGAACTTCTCTTGGACCTGTTGGTTGATGATGTCGACGTCGTTGAACCACTCGAGGAATGTGCGTGAGCGGTGTTCAATCGGGCGGGATGCCTCCGCCAAAAGCTGCTTCAGGTCATCGCCCGCCAGCAGCTGCTGCAGGTTGGGGAAATTCGCGAGCGATGTCGATGTCGGCAAACGGCGCGACAGCGATGCGGCCGTTGCCGATGTTGCCGCCACGCCTCGATGGTCCGGGCAGCAGGTCGGCGGCGTAGATGATTCAGCATGCGACCAGGTGAAGTTCTGTCCGCATACGGCGCATTGCGAGACTTCGAGCATGCGATTCACTCCTCCGGTGAATGGTTCGGGCAACCGTCGTCGTCAAATCGGGCATTCGAGAACGGGTCCTCATCGACGAGGTCTGGAATGTTGGTTACGCTGTCTTCCTCGTCAATGATTTCGAGCCATTCTCGTCTCGACTGTTCATCACGGTCAGTTGCGCGAACGATGAGTCGCTGGACACGAGCGAAGAGACCAGCCTCAGTCAGTCCGGCGGCTCGGAGATCGCTGAGCTTTTCGCGTGCCAGAACGATGACGTCCCGAGCGTCGAATGCTTGACGCCAATGATCAGAGGCGTAGGATCTAGATGTTGTTGGGCGACTATCGCGTGACGGTGCGTTGGCCGCCTCGCAGCAAGCTGGCGTCATAGGCCCTCCTATGGCATTAGCGTTGGAACGCGGTGTGCTACCACCGCCCCAACTGCTGCCGGCGGCGCCGACGAGAAATCGTCGGCGTCATTCCATCGGCGGAGGTGACGTTAGCAAGTCGCCGAGTTCGAATCCTCAGCGTTTCCTCAACAACTCTTAGTACTTGCGGTAGGCGACTTTACGGTCACTCATCACGGCCACACGGACAGGTGTACATCCCATGCGGTTTTGGTTTGATGCGTTCTACGTTGACGAAAGGTTGCGAACGCTTCAGGAAGGCGGTCGCGACACGCCACTGCGCCCGAAGCATGTTCAAGTGTTAGCGCTTCTCGTTCGAAACAGACCGAGCGTGATTTCTAACACTGCCATTCTTGATGAAGTATGGGGAGGTGAGAACGCGCAGGAAGGTTACGTCACGACCGCGATCAACGAGATTAGGAATGTTCTCGGCGATCAGCGAAAGTCGCCGCGATATATTCGTACGGTTCACGGTGAGGGTTATGCCTTCATCTTCTCGAACGTGCGCAGTGTCCCCGACGAACACATCGAGCCTGGCTTAACGCCGTCCGGTCTAAAAGCAAAGCACGCGTTTTCAATCTGGGAGATTCTCGACGACGAAGGCACGGTGCGCCGTACGCAGCGAATCGAAGGGTTCCGCGTTGGTGATGGCATTTCGTTGGAGGTTCTCGAAGGCAAGACTGGAATGTGGACGCCTGGCGGAGACAAGAAGATTCCACCGGAGTTCTCGTTGCTCACTTCTTTTCCAAAGAGCGTGCGGTACGAGGCCAAAGACGTTCTCGGAGACGGGCGCTATCGTTGGCAGTTGATCTTCGGCGAACCGCTCAACAGCCAAGATCCACCTCTCGACTACATGATCACGGAGACTTACAGCCGCGCAATCTTGATGACGAACGAAGCCGCCGCTGCAGCGTACGCGGGCGATCCCTTCAAACACGAGTACTGCGCGTGGGATGCCAATCTGCCGGTCGAATCGATCACCATCACTGTGTCATTTCCCGAGAGACTCCGCCTTGAATTCTCACCAGGCGTCTTCTGGGGGGCGAGTGAATGGTTCTTTCATACTGCAGAACTGGAGCGCGTTCGGCATGGGTTTTCAGCTACGAACCACAACGCCGCCTTTTCTATCGAGCCTCCGAGTGTTGGTTTTAGGTACTTCATTTCATGGCGGTTCAATGACTAGCACAGGGCCCTCTAATTCAACGGCTACAGCGATTCGCCTGCTCCCCGTGGACCCCGCGGTCGCCGAAGAGTGGCGCCGTTTGAGCGCCCCGCAATCCGTGCCCGTCATTGACGGACTGCTCGCGGCGACGGCCAGAGTCCACGGCTTGACGCTGGCCGCGCGCAACGTCAAGGACATGGCGCGAACCGGCGTGCTCTGGGTCAATCCGTTCGACGCCTGAAAGAGTCATCTGCCTTGTCTGCCTGCTGCAACGCATCCGGGACTGTCCGCTCCATCTTCAGTCTTCTGCATGCAGTTGTGGCGCAATCGTCGAGGGCCGTGAGTTCCGCCGCGCCGAAGGCCTGGTTCGCCGCGGCGGTTCAACTCGGCGAGCCGCCCGACTTCGTGCCGTTGGTGTAGCGCAGCGGAATCCGGAGCGCAACAGGCCATCCTGTTGGGCGGAGTCGACCACCCTTACGA
>CAZOIK010000130.1:0-5372 GCA_964579765.1 uncultured Bifidobacteriaceae bacterium | reverse complement strand
GCACTGGAACGGTTTCGACGTCTCGGTTGACGCGCGCCTCCGCAGCTCGCTGTACCTGCAGGGCGGCGTCAGCACCGGGCGGACGATGACCGACAACTGCGCGGTCGCCGCCCAGGCGCCCGAGATCATGACCGCCCTGGGCGTCACGACGCCCATCGCGTACTGCCACCAGGAAACGCCGTGGCAGCCGCTGTACAAAGGGCTGGCCGCGTACACCCTGCCGTACGGCGTGCGGGTGAGCGGCACGCTCCAGAGCCTGCCGGGTCCGGCCATTGCGGGCAACGTCATCTACAACAACGCGAGCCGCGTGGCCTCGACGACGCTGTCGCGGCCGTTCACGCTCGCCCAGGCCAACGTGGCGACGGTGTCGCCCAACTCGGTGTTCGGCGATCGACTCAATCAAATCGATCTGCGGTTCACCAAGATCGTCAAGGTCGGCAGCGGCAACTTCGACATCGACGTCGATCTCTACAACGCCTTCAACTCCGACGCGGTGCTCACCGAGCTCGGCGGATTCGGCCCGGTGTGGCGGCTGCCGACGAGCATCATTCAGCCGCGGTTCCTGAAGTTCCAGGTTCGGTACGACTTCTAGGCACGAAGGGCACGAAGGCTTCTCGACGCACGAAGGGCACGAAGGATGAACCGTCGGTTTTGGGGAGCCGCGGCGATCGTGGGCGCGCTCGCAGTGAGCGCGCCCGTGTTCGCGCAGAACGACTTCTCCGGCGAGTGGGCTCCGGTCCGCAATCAGGACAATTCGGAGAACCCGCTCGTCGGCGACTGGATCGGCATTCCGCTCAACGAAGCCGGGCTGGCGCGCTCGGAAGCGTGGGACGCGTCCATTCAGTCGCTGCCCGAGTGGCAGTGCCGCCCGCACGGATGGGCCTACATCTATAGAGGACCGACCGCGCTGCGCATCTGGCGCGAGCTCGATCCGTACACGCGCGACGTCACGGCTTTTCACGTCGCATGGCAGCAGGCGGCCGAAACGCCGATCTATCTCGACGGCCGCCCCGAACCTCCCGACTACGCGCCGTTCACGTGGATGGGGTTCTCCACGGCGAAGTGGGAAGGCGACACCCTCAAGATCACGACGACGCACATCAAGGAAGACTACCTGCGGCGCAACGGCGTCTTCGTGAGCGACAAGGCGAAAGTGACGACCTACTGGAGCCGTCACGGCAACTACCTCACGTGGATCAACATCGTCCACGATCCGGTGTACTTGACGGAGCCGCTCATCAGGAGCGGCGAGTACCAGTTGACGCCGGGCGCGCAGTTCCCGCCGCACCCGTGCACGCCGGCCGACGAAGGCCACGAGAAGGGCGTCGTCCCCTCGCATATGCCGGGCAAGAACCAGTTCATGAACGAGCCGGCGGAGCGGATGCACATTCCGCCGGACGCGCTGCGCGCCGGCGCGGCGTCGATGTATCCCGAGTTTAAACTGAAGGTGGACGCGAAGTGAGGGCCGTCGCGCTGTTCCTGCTCGCGTCGGCTGCCGTCGTCTTCGCGCAGCAGGCCCCGGAACTGCACGTGCTGCCGCTGCGCGGGAACGTGTACATGCTCGTCGGCGCCGGCGCCAACATCACGCTGTCGGTGGGCAAGGAAGGCGTGCTGCTGGTGGATGCCGGCACCGCGCAGATGGCCGACAGGGTGGTCGCCGTCGTGCGCGATCTCGCGAAGCAGGTCACGGCGTCGCCGATGCCGGTCCGGCCGTGCGCGGGACTGGGCTGCACGGGCAACGAGTTCGCGTCGCTGCTCGGCACGATCGCCTCGCCGGCGCCGCCCAAGCCGATTCAGTACATCATCGACACGAATGCCGATCCGGATCACACGGGCGGCAACGCCACGATCGCCGAAGCCGGCACGACGATCGGCGGCGGCCCGGGCCTCGGCCAGTTCGTGGGCATCGTCAAGGAAAGCGCGACCGTCTACTCGCACGAGAACGTCCTCGAGCGCATGAGCGCCGCCAAGGCGCCGACGGCGGCGCTTCCGACGGAAAGCTACCCGGACGACTTCAAGCAGTACTTCAACGGCGAAGGCATCCATTTGATTCACCAGCCGGCCGCGCACAGCGACGGCGACACGATCGTGCACTTCCGCGGTTCGGACGTGATTGCCGCCGGCGACATCCTGTCCACGGTCACCTATCCCGTGTTCGACATCGCGAAGGGCGGCAGCATCAACGGCAGCATCAAGGGGCTGAACGATCTGCTCGATCTCGCGATCGCGGAATACCAGACCGAGGGCGGCACGCTGATCGTCCCGGGCCACGGCCGGGTGTGCGACTCGGCCGATCTGGCGACGTACCGCGACATGGTCACGATCATCCGCGACCGCGTGCAGGACGCGATCAAACGCGGGCTGACGCTCGAGCAGGTGAAGGCCGCCCGCCTGACCAAAGACTACGATCCGCGATACGACGTGCCGAACTGGACGAAAGATCAGTTCGTCGAGGCCGTCTATCGCTCCTTGAGCGGGCAGAAGAAGTAGATGCGCGCTGCTCTTGTCATGGCCTGTGTCTTCCTGACGGCCGGCACGCTGGCCGCGCAGCGCGGCGGCCAGCGCGGTCGCGGTCCGGCGCCCGCGCCGCGAGCGGCGGCGCCCTTCGATCCCACCGGCTACTGGGTGGCGCTCGTCAGCGACGAGTGGCGGTACCGCATGATCATGCCGGCGAAAGGCAACGTGGACTACGTGCCGGTGAACGCCGAGGCACGCCGCGTCGCCGACGCGTGGGATCCGGCGAAAGACGAAGCCGCCGGCGAGGCGTGCCGCGCGTATGGCGCGGGCGGCGTCATGCGGCTGCCGATCCGGCTGCACATCACGTGGGCGGACGATCACACGCTGCGCATGGACATCGACGCCGGCACGCAGACGCGCGTGCTGCACTTCGTCACGGCCGCTCCGGGCGCGGCGCCCTCAGCGGCCGCGGTCCCGGCGAACACCGAGAACAGCTGGCAGGGGTATTCGGTGGCGAACTGGGACGTGCCTGGCGGCGGACGGCGGGGCGGACCGCAGCCCGCGCCGTTCGGGCAGATCCACGTCGTCACGACGCATCTGCGTCCCGGGTACCTGCGCAAAAACGGCGTGCCGTACGGATCGAGCGCCGTCCTGACCGAGTACATCCAGCATCTGAGAGACGACGACGGCCTCGAATACCTCGCCGTCACCAGCATGCTCGAGGACGCGCAGTACCTCGTGCAGCCGTGGGTGCGCACTTCGCAGTTCAGGAAACAGGCGGACGCGCGCGGCTGGGCGCCGACGCCGTGCGTCGCGAAGTAGTCGTTTGACAGCGCGCCGTCACTGGCGTTAGTGTACCGTCACAGTAAACACTGGACGCTTCGAGCTTGCCGTCTGCGCCGTCCCACACGCGGCGGAGGCGGCGGGGCGCTGCGGGTGGACTAACGCGGCTGAACTGTTAGATCTCCCTTCCAGGACAATCGCGCCGCTCCCACACCACGCAGCGGCGTTCGTCCGCAGCGCTTTTCTCCTGTGTCACAATTGTTCATCTTTGCTGCACACACAGGAGGGCCCATCATGACGCGCCTGTTCACCCAGATTGGTGTTGCGGCCGCCGGCGCCGCGTTCGTGGTCCCTGCGCTCTTTGCGCAGGCGCCGCCCGCGCGTCCGCAGAGTGCGACCGCGGACGCGGCGAAGACGTGGACTGTGCCGCGCACGCCGTGGGGCGATCCCGACCTGCAGGGGCTGTGGCCCAGCGTGGACATGCAGGGCACGCCGTACGAGCGGCCCGCGAGCTTCGGCACGCGCGCCGTGCTCAACGACTCTGAGCTCGACGCGCGCGAGCAGCAGAGTCAGCGTCAGGCGGAAGCCGACGCGGAGACGACGGCCAACGTCGAGCGCGACCGCACGCACGTCGGCGCGCCCTCGAACTGGGGTGAGCATGGCCAGCCGAATCGCCAGGCGTCGCTGATTGTCGATCCGCCGGACGGCCGCTTTCCGCCGATGACGGCGGACGGCGAGCGTCGATCGAAAGAGGCGTACAGCACGTACTTCCTCGATTTCCCGGATGCCGTGACGGCGCATGCCTTCGACTCGTACACGGATCTCGGGCCGTACGACCGCTGCATCACGCGCGGCCTGCTGGCCTCGATGCTGCCGACGGCGTACAACATGGGGAATCAGATCCTGCAGGTGCCAGGGTTCGTGATCATCCGCAACGAGATGATTCACGAGACGCGCCTGATCCCGCTCGACGGCCGGCCGCATCTGGGCTCGAAGATCCGCCAGTACCTCGGCGACTCGCGCGGGCACTGGGAGGGCGCGACGCTCGTCGTCGAGACGACGAACTTCAACGGCAAGGTCGGCATCACGCGCAACGGCAATACGCTGCCGACCAGCCGCGATCTGAAGATCGTCGAGCGGCTGGAGCGCACGGGGCCGAAGACGCTTCAGTACACGGCGACGGTGACCGACCCGAAGACGTGGACGCGCCCGTGGACGGTGTCACTGCCGCTGACGCTGCACCCGGATTACAAGTTCTTCGAGTACGCGTGCCACGAAGGGAACTACGCGATGCCCCACATCCTCAGCGGCGCGCGGTCGGACGAGCGATCCGAGGCGGGACAATAGCCGCTTTGAATTGGGATGTCCGGTGATTGGGTGATTGGGTGATTGGGCGATTGGGCGACTTGAGATCGCCAAATCACCAGATCGCTACGTGGACAAATCCCGTTGACGGGCGTCGCCGTGGCGGTTGAGGACGACCCAGATGGCTTCGGCCGGCTCGCGTCCGACCGTCCACAAGCGATGCGGCATCTGCGCGTCGAAGGCGATTGAATCGCCGGGGCCGAGCTCGAATTCCTCGAACCCGATCTTGATCCCGAGGCGTCCACTGATCATGTAGGCGTATTCGTTGCCGCCGTGGCGGATCAGGGCGTCCTTCGGGCACGACTCGGCGCCGACGTCGTACACGACGACCAGGAATTCGACGTCCTTGTCGGGCGTGGGCGTGAGGCGCTCCCAGCGCACGCCGTCGGCGAGCTTGATGGTCTTGCGCTGCCCGCTCTTGAGCACCGGGTTGACGACGTCGGCGGCGGCCATCTCGCCTCGCTCGGCTTTCCTGCCGCGCGGCTGCGCGCCCGTGAACAAGTCGTCCACGACGAGGCCGAGCTCGTTGGCGATGGAGTAGAGCGTGCCGACCGACGGCATGACGCGTCCGCGTTCGATCTGCGAGACGAGGCTGGGCGAGACGCCGACGTAGCGCGCGAGGCCGCGGACCGACATGTTCTTGTGTTCGCGCGCCTGCCGGAGCTTCGGTCCGATGTTGCTCGAGGCTTTCGCGCGGCTCGCGGCGGCGGCGCTGGTGTCGGTCGGCTTGCGCGCTTTGCTCATGAGAGTCCGGATTATACAGAAAC
>CAZOIK010000129.1:0-27858 GCA_964579765.1 uncultured Bifidobacteriaceae bacterium | reverse complement strand
GCGCACGGACGACGACGTGACGGCGGCGCTCGCGCTGCCGGTGCTCGCGGTCGTGCCGCTGCTCGCCGCCGAGCATCCGCAGTGGCGCGGACGGCGCGCCGCGATGCTCACGGCGGCGTCCATGGTGCTCATGTCGATGGTCGCCGTCGCGCTCGCGCTCTGGAAATTCCGCCCATAGGAATCGAGCCCCATATGTATCAAGACTTCTACAACCTGCGGGAGCGGCCGTTCGACCTCGTGCCGAACCCGCGCTATCTGTTCTTCACGGCCAAACACCGCGAGGCGCTCAGCAACCTGCAGTACGGGATTGCGGGCCGCCGTGGCATCACGCTGCTCGTCGGCGAAGCGGGAACCGGGAAGACAACGCTGGTTCGCGCGGCGCTGCAGTCCGAAGAACTGAAGGGCGCGCGCTGCCTCTACCTGAACAACCCGACGCTGACGCGCGCCGAGTTCGTCGAGTTCCTCGCCGGGGGGTTCTCGCTGAGCCCGCAGGCGTCGGCGTCCAAGACGGCGCTGCTCGGCGAACTCGAGCGCGAGCTGATCGCGCGTCAGGCGCAGGGCATTGTCACCGCGCTCGTGGTGGACGAGGCGCAGGCGCTGCCGCTCGAACTGCTCGAGGAAGTGCGGCTGCTGGCCAACATCGAGACGAACACGGAAAAGCTGCTGCCGGTCGTGCTCGCCGGACAGCCCCAGCTCGCCGACCGGCTCAACGATCCGAGCCTGAAGCAGCTGAAGCAGCGCGTGGCGCTGCGGTGCGATCTGCAGCCGCTGACGCTGAAAGAGACAGTCGCGTACGTCTCGCGGCGCATCCGGATTGCCGGCGGCGACGCCGCGAAGCTCTTCACGCGCGAGGCCATCGAGCTGATTCACCACTGCTCGCGCGGCATCCCGCGCACGATCAGCGCGGTGTGCGACAACGCGCTCATCACCGGCTTCGCCGCGGCACGCAAGCCCGTCGATTGGGAGATCGCCCGCGAAGTGTGCCGCGACTTCGATCTCGACCCGCCCGAGCGGCATGCCGAACCCGCGGCGGCCGTCGAGCGGCGTGCGCGCGTGGACGGCAGCATCGAGCCGGAGACGTCCGTGCCGGGCGACCTCCTGTTCAACTGGGTCAACCGCCGCCGGTTTTCCTTCTTCTAACACTGTGAGAGTCGATCTATGAGCCGCATTGACGAAGCGCTGCGACGCGCGCGACAGGGCGCCGGCGACGCGGAGCCGCCCGCGCCCCTGGCCGCCGATCTGCCCGTGACCGAACCGGAGCCGGTTCGTGAACCGTTCCGTGAGCCGGAACCCGCCGCTCCGGCGGCGCCGGCGCTCGTGAGCGAGCCGCTCTACGGGCCGCTGCTCAACGGCAAGCTGATCGTGAGCAGCGAAATCGCGCCCGGCGCCGTCGAGGAATACCGGAAGCTCGCCGCGGCGCTCCATCAGGTGGACGTCGCCCGCGCGACCAAAGTCGTGATGGTGGCGAGCGCCGGGGCGCGTGAAGGAAAGACGCTCACGGCCGCGAATCTTGCGCTCACGCTGAGCAAGTCGTTCAAGCGCCGCGTCCTGCTCGTGGACACCGACCTGCGCCGTCCCATGGTGCACGAGGTCTTTGGCGTCGCGAACACGGCCGGCCTGAACGACGGCCTGGCCGCGCCGGGGGACGTGAAGCTCTCGCTCATCGAGGTGTCGCCGCGTCTCACCGTGCTGCCCGCGGGTCCGCCGAATCCGGATCCGATGGGCGGCCTCACCTCCGAGCGGATGCGCCGAATCATCGACGAAGCGGCCAGCAAGTTCGAGTGGGTGGTGCTCGACACGCCGCCGGTCGGCCTGCTGCCCGACGCGCACCTGCTCGCCGAGATGGTGGACATGGTCGTGCTCGTCGTGAACGCGGGGACGACGCCGCTGCGGGTGGTCCGTCGCGCCGTGGACGCGCTCAACCGCAAACGCATCGCCGGCGTGGTGCTCAATCGCGTCGTCGCCTCGTCCGCGGCGATCGACTACAGCCGCTATCAGTCTGACCGAGGAGACGCGCCCGCGTGAAACGCGTCCTGATGGTCGCGTACTACTTTCCGCCGCTGTCCACGAGCGGCGCGATGCGGCCGCTCGGCTTCTGCCGGCATCTGCCGGAGTGCGGCTGGGCGCCGAGGGTCGTCGCGGTCGATCCGTGGACGCTGTCGCCGCGGCCGGTCATCGACGCCACGCTCGGCCGGCGCGTGCCGGCGGCCGTCCACGTCGATCGCGTCGGACATCCGACGCCGATGGCGGCGCTCGTGCGCTGGCGCGACGCGGTCCGCCGGATGCTCTCGTCCCCGGCACGAATTCGCAGTAGTGCAGGCCTTCAGACCTGTGTGTCCGAGACCCCGGCGGACCTGGCGGTCCGCACTACAGCTCGCCTCACGACACGTCGGAGTGCAGGCCTTCGGGCCTGCCTGCTGGAACATCTCTTCCTCATTCCAGACGCGCAGCGCTACTGGTACAGCCGCGCGATCGCGGCCGCCGCAAGCGGTGAACGGCCCGACGTCGTGTATGCCACCGGCGGTCCGTGGACGTCGTTGCTCGCCGGCCGCGCGCTGGCGCGGCGGTTCGGCGTGCCGTTCGTCGCGGACTTCAGGGATCCCTGGGTGCGCAATCCGTTTCGGACGTACGCACCCTTCGTGCGCGCGCGCAGCCGCCGCCTCGAGCGCGCCGTCTGCCGCGCGGCCTCGCACGTCGTCGCCAACACGATCGAGCTGCGGGATCGGTTCGCGGCCGACTATCCCGAAATGCGCGGCAAGTTCGTGGCCGTGTCGAACGGGTTCGACGACGAAGACGGCCCCGACGACCGCGAGTCGATGGACGCCGGGCGCCTCGCCGCCTCGCCGCCCGTTGATCTCTGGCACTTCGGCACCGTGTACGGGAAGCGATCGCCGGAAGCGCTGCTGCGCGCCGTCGCGAGTGCGATCGACGGCGGGCGCCTCGACGCGACGTCTATCCGCGTTCACTTCGTCGGCGGCTGGGAATTGACTGACGACGCGCCGGCGAGCCGGCTGGCGCATCGTCTCGAGCCGTCGGGCGTCGTCGTGCGCGAGGCGGCGGTGCCGCACCGACAGTGTCTGGCGCTGATGCGCCGCGCGCCGGTACTGCTCGTGATTCAGCCCGAGTCGCCGCTGCAGGTGCCCGGGAAGATCTTCGAGTACGTCGCGACCCGGCGTCCGATGCTCGTGGTCGGCGGCGAGGGCGCGACGGCCTCGCTCGTCGCGCGCCATTCGCTCGGCCGATCGGTGCCCAACGACGCGGCGGCAATCGAAACGCTGCTCGTGGGTCTCGCGAACGGCGAGGCGCTCGCGGCGCCGCCGCCCGACGCGACCGCGCAGTTCATGTACCGCACCCTGACCGCGCAGCTCGCCGCCGTCCTCGACGCGGCCGTGGGCGGCGCGGCGGTGAGCGACGTCGCGGCCTGAAGGGACGTGAACCGATGTGCGGCATTGCCGGGGTGTTCAACTATCGGACCGGTGCGCCGGTCAATCGGGGAGCGCTGCGGCGGATGGGCGATGCGGTCGCGCACCGCGGGCCCGACGCGAGCGGTTTCCACTGTGACGGCCCCATCGGGCTTGCGCACCGCCGGCTCGCGATTCTCGATCTGAGCGAGCAGGGCCGCCAGCCGATGTACACGGCCGACGGCCGGTTCGCGATGGTGTTCAACGGCGAGATCTACAACTACCTCGAGCTGCGGGCCGAGCTCGAGCGCGACGGCTGCCGCTTCCGCACGCAGACCGACTCGGAGGTCCTGCTCGCGCTGTATGCGCGGCGTGGCGCTGAGGCGCTCGCACGCCTGCGCGGCATGTTCGGCGTCGCCGTCTGGGATCTGCGCACGCGCGAGCTGTTCCTGGCGCGCGACCGCGTCGGCATCAAGCCGCTCTACTATGCCGAGACCGCAGACGGCCTCGTCTTCGCGTCGGAAGCCAAGTCGCTCTTCGAGTATCCGGGGGTGGCGTGCGAGGTCGATCGTGGCGAGATCGACACGTTCATGACCTTCGGCTATGTGCCCGGCGCGCGCACGATGTTCAGGGGCGTGCGGAAGCTGCTGCCAGGCCATACGCTGACCGTCACGGCAGACGGCACCGTCGTCCGCCAGTACTGGGATGTCCGCGCGGCGCCCGATCGCGCGCGGAGCGTGGAGGACACGGCCCGCGAGCTGTACGAACGCGCACTCGAGTCCACCGCGCTGCACCTGCGCAGCGATGTGCCCGTCGGCATCTTCCTCAGCGGCGGTCTCGACTCGAGCGCCATCGTCAGCCTTCTGCACGACGCCGGGATTTCAGGCGTGAAGACGTTCTCCGTCGCGTATCGCGACGGCGTCGAGTTCGACGAAAGCCGGTACGCGGAGCTCGTCTCGCGGCACTTCGGCGCCGAGCACCACGTGTTGTACGTCGATCCGTCGCAGTTCCAGGAGTTCATTCCCGGCTACGTGTGGCATATGGACGAGCCGGTGACGGAAGCCGCGGCGCTCTCGCTTTACTTCGTGTCGCGCGAGCTGCGGCAACACGTGACCGTCGCGCTGTCGGGCGAGGGCGCCGACGAGCTCTTTGCCGGCTATCAGATCTACCGGTACATGCTGTGGCTCGAACGCTACCGCCGGCTCCCTTCGGCCGTTCGATCGATCGCCGCCGCGCCGATGCTCGCCACGATGGTCGGGGCCCGGCTGCGAAAGTACCTGACGATGGCGGCGTATCCGCTGCCTGAGCGGTATCTCGGCGTCAGCGTCAGCGAGCCGTGGCGGCGAGACGAGGTGTACTCGCCGGCGTTGCGCGACGAAATTCTGCGTGTGCAGCCCGAGAGCGCGCTCGCGCGGTACTACGCGGCGTCGGCCGGACAGGACGCGCTGAGCCGGATGCTCTACGTGGATCTCAAGACCTGGCTCGTCGACGACCTGCTGATCAAGGCCGACAAGATGACGATGGCGAACGCCGTCGAGCTCCGCGTGCCGTTCCTCGATCACACGATCGTGGAGTTCGCGGCGACGATCCCGCCGGAGCTCAAGCTGCACCACGGCGTCGCGAAGTGGATCCTCAAGAGGGCGATGGCGTCGCGGCTGCCGCAGGAGATTCTCGCGCGGCCGAAAGTCGGGTTTCCGACGCCGCTGGAGCGGATGTTCCGGCGCCCGCTCGCCGCCTACCTGCACGACGTGCTGCTCAGCTCGCGCGCGATTGCGCGCGGCTACTTCGACGCCACTCGCGTGCGCCAGATGATTGTCGAACACGCGACAGGGGTTCAGGATCACCATCGCCGTCTGTGGCAGCTGGTCGTTCTCGAGGAATGGCACCGCGCGTTCGTCGATCGGGCGCGCAGCGCCCCGGCACACGTCATCCCCGTGTCCACGCCGGCTGCGCCGATGCGGCCGGCGGCCGTGCACTGACATGGCACGCCGTCTGGTCCATCTCTGCGCGCGCCTTCCGGTCGGGGGCATGGAAAGCGTGATCGCGGCGCTGCTGCGCCACGTGCCGGCCGCGCGATACGACTCGCGCGCGTGGTGTCTGGAAGCGCTCGACGCGCTCGGCTGCGAACTCGCGGCCGAAGGCCGTGCGATCGAGACCGTCGGCCGGCGCCGCCGGCGCGACGTCTCGCTGTTCTTGCGGCTCGCCTGGCGCCTCCGTGCGCAGCGCATCGACGTCCTGCACTGCCACGACGAGCTGTCCTGGTTCTACGGCGCGGTCGCCGCTCGGCTGTCGGGGCGGCGCGTGCCGGTCGTGATGACGCTGCACGGGCGTCGCCCCGGCATCTCGGCGCGTCATCGCCTCGAGCAACGGGCGCTCGCCGCGGCAACGTCGTCGCTGGTGAGCGTGTCGGACTATCTGCGGCGGCAGGTCGCGTCCGAGTTGTGCCTGCCTCAGGAGGCGATCGCCACCGTCGTCAACGGGATCGACCTCCGGGTTGGATCTCCAGGCGCTGACGAGCGGCTCGAGGCGCGCGCTCGGCTCGGCCTGCCCGACGATGCGCTGGTCGTCGGCAGTGTCGGCGAGCTGTCGGCAGTCAAGAACATCGATCTGATGCTGGCCGCGGCTGCGATGGCCAGGCAGTGGCTGCCGTCGCTGCGCGTGCTGCTCGTCGGCGACGGCGCGCATCGGGCGCGGCTGGAGGAGCGGGCCTCGGCGGTCGGCCTGCGCGACACAGTGTTCGCGGGCGTGCGACGCGACGTGCCGGCGCTGCTGCCGGCCTTCGACATCTACATTTGCAGCTCAGACTACGAGGGGATCTCGCTCGCGATTCTCGAGGCCATGGCTCGCGGACGCGCGGTGATTGCGACGGCAGTCGGAGGCAATCCCGAGTTGATCCGCGACGAGTTCACCGGCGTGCTCGTGCCGAAGGGCGACGAGGCGCGCCTCGCGGAGGCAATCGTCCGCCTCGGGGGCGATCCGGCGTGGCGCGAGCGTCTCGGCCGCGCGGCGCAGGAACGCGTCTGCGCGCACCATGGCATCGCGCGCATGGTGAACGCGTACGTCGATCTCTATGACGCGGTAATCGCCGGCTCGACTCGACTCGGCGCCGCGGCGCGGCGCAGCGCCCGTGCTTCGACGATGCGGCCGGCGGCATAGTAGAACTGGAGCTTGTGATAGAAGCGGCGCTTGACGCCGCGTGCCAGTAGCCAAGCGGCGAGTTTCCTGCCCGCGCCCGCGATGAAATAGCGCGGCACGTCGAACCAGCAGATCGCTCCCGGGGGCAGTCCTTCCTCGCGCGTGAGCGCGCGGCCTTGATCGAAGTAATAGCGCTCGAAATACGCGCGCGTGAGACGGCGATCGTCAACGGGATGGAGGGCGATCGCGTCCGGGACGTAGAGCAGCTGTTCGCCGGCGGCGAGCAGGCGGCGGCAGATGTCCGAGTCCTCGCCGCGGATCAGGCTGCCGCTGGTCGGGCCGAGATCCGTGCGGAACGGCCCGACGCGCTGAAGGGCGCCCGCCGTGATGGCGAGGCTGGCGCCGAGCGGCAGCGTGTCCGTGTCCGCAAACCAGCGGAACGCGTCGCCGAGATCCATGCTGACGATCACCGAGCCCAGCCGGCGCGGTCCCGTCGTTTCGAGCCAGGCGGGCCGCGGCTGCGTCCACTCGGGCAGGATGCGTCCGCCCGCGGCGGCGCAGCCGTGTTCCTGCATCGCGCCGACCATGCGCGCCAGCCAGTGCGGATCGAGCCGCACGTCGTCGTCGGTGAAGCAGAGCACGCGGCCGCGAGCGCGCGCGATCGCGGTGTTGAGAGCGAACGTCTTGCCCTGTTGCGGCTCGAACAGGTACCGGATTCGGCGTGGATGCGCCGTGACGAACGCTTCGATGACAGCCCGCGTGCCGTCGGTCGAGTTGTTGTCCACGACGAGCAACTCCCAGGTGAAGCCGTCGGGCACGCGCTGTGCCGCGAGGCTGTCGAGCGTGGTCTGCAGCGTCCGGGCGCGATTGCAGGTGGCGACGATCACGGTGGCGGTCATGTGCGCTCCACGCCGGCGGCCTGCAGGAGACCGATCGCGGCAAAGACGACCAGGACAGGCGCCATCGAGTCGCGATAGCGCGTCGATCCATAGAAGATGACCGTGGTCGCCAGCAGGGCGAGCATCGGCGCGAGCAGTACGGCGAACGCCGGGCGTGTTGCCCGTCGGCGCCGCCAGGCGAACCACAGTCCGGCGAGCACGAAGGGCGCGGCCAGCATCCAGCCGGCGGCCATGACCCACAGCGCGACGCGATTCGGCGTGTCGAAGAACGGCGAGAGCAGCCGCCACATCTTCATCGCCGTGAGGTAGGGCAGCGCCGGAAGATGGCTGCGCACCGACGCGACGCCGTAGGCGAAGGCGAGGCGCTCGCGCACAACTTCACCGCCGGCGATCGGGTGGCCGGCGTCCACGAGCTCGCTGCAGTTGACCCACGTGCCGGCGTACTTCGGCGACGCGAACGTGACGTCGTTGTGCGCGCCCCAGAACGTGCAGCCGCGCTGTGTAGACAGCGTCGGCGTGCCGAGCACGAGCGCGTTGCGCCCGACCCAGGCGGTGGTGACGACGAGGACGACAACCGTCGGAGCGGCCAGACGGCGCGCCCACACGAGGCGCTGCGCGCCGGGCTGGAACAGCGCGAACAGCCACGCGATCGGCACGACGACGATGAGCTCGACGCGCGTCAGGATAGCGAGTGTCCACAGCAGCCCGGCGCCCGCGCCCGCGCGACGGGATCCCGACCGGAATGCGGCAATCGTGCACGCGACCGCCGCGCTCAGCCAGAACGCGTAGACCGTCTCGCTGAGGAAGTGCATCGCGTAATAGAAGTGGCCCGGGTAGACGGCCAGCCAGGCCGCGGCGACCACAGCGGCGCGGGGTCCGCTCAGTTGATACGCCGACCAGGCCGCGAGCAGGCACGTGCAGGCAGACAGCAGAATCAGCAGCAGGCGCCCGGCGAGAAACGACCGGCCGAAGATGGCGTACACCGGCAGCATCGTGATCGTGAAGCCCGGCGGACGCACGGCGGTCGGGGCGCCGTTGATTGCGTATCCGGCGCCGCGGCTGACGTTGTAGGTGATCTGCTCGTACTCCGCCTGATCCGGGTTCGCGCTGAGATTCGGCGGTGCGCCAAGGCCCGTGAAGGCGACGGCGACGGCGAGACGGACGATCAGGGCGGCCACAAAGATGCCGGCCAGGGACCAGACGGTTGCGCGTGTCGAGAGGCTCATGGCGTTCGCTCCAGCCGCGTCGTTCGTTGCCAGGTGACCGCCTGCGTGCGACGCAGCGCGCGGCAAATCCCGGTGAGCGCCGCGCCGTTGACGAGGCAGAAGTAGTAGGGGACGGTGCTCAGGCGAAATGCCGCCGCGCCGTAGAACGCGATCTGCGCGCCAAGCGCGACGGCGAAGATCGCTCCCGCAGGTGCAAGTGCGGCGGACGCGACGGCGAGCACGAGGAGCATCAGCGGCATCAGCCAGCGCAGCAGCTTGTGCGAGACGTACGACCACAGGAGCCCGGGCGTGCGCCAGCCGGGCACGCCCTGATTCGCCAGGAGCGCCTGCAGTCCGCCGGCGACGATGCGCGTTTTCCGCGCGAACTCCTCGCGGCTCGACGCTGTGCCCTGTTCGGTCGCGACCGCCTCGGGGTCGTACAGGACGCGGAGGCCCGCGCGGGCGACGTTCATCGAGATCACGAAGTCGTCGACCACGACCGTATCGGGAATGCGCGACCAGGCACGACGCCGAAGCGCATACATCGCGCCGTCGGCGCCGACGATGGAGCCGAACCGGCTTTCGAGCGATTGAATCCAGCGTTCGTAGCGGTAGTACAGCCCTTCCGACGCCGCGTACGCATCGGCGGCGTCAACGAGCCGCACGTCGCCGCTCACCGCGCCGACCGACGGATCGGCAAAGTGGCGCACGAGCCGGCGAATCGCGTCCCGGCGGTACATCGTGTTCGCGTCGGACAGCACCAGGATCTCGCCCGACGTGCGCGGGATGGCGAGGTTCAGCGCGCGGGTCTTGCCGCCGCGTGGGCGGATGTCGAACAGCACGACGCCGCGAGCGGCGTAGTCGGCCGCGATTCGGTTGGTACGATCGTCCGACCCGTCGGACGCGACGACGATCTGCAGCCGATCGGACGGGTAGTCGAGGGCCAGGCTGTTGTCGAGTTTCTCGCGCAACACCGTCTCTTCGTCGTGAGCGGCAATGACGAGCGACACGGTCGGCGTCGTCGCCTCGTCGAGCCGCGTTCGACGACGCCTGCGCACCAGGATGGCGAGAAGCAGAGGATAGCCGGCATACACGTACACGATGAGTCCGGCGGCGAGCCAGAAGATCAGGCGCATGCGCGCAGGCCTCCGGCGAGATCGAGCACGCGGGCGGCGTTGTGCGGCCAGGTCCGCCTCGTCAGGATCGTGTCGCGCGCGGCGCGGCTGAGTCCGGCTCGCAACGACGCGTCGTCTACGAGGCGGCCGAGCACGCGTGCGAGATCGTCGGCATCACCCGGTGTGAACAGCAGGCCGTCGTGCGTGTCCGTGATGAGATCGGTCAGGTTGTCCGCGCGCGGCGCGACGACCGCCAGGCCCGTTGCCATGTATTCCGGCACCTTCATCGGCGACGCGTAGAACGTCGTCAGCGGACTGACGCCGACGTCGAACGCCGTCAGACATCGAGGAATCGCGGCGTGCGGAAGACGTCCCGTGATGATCACCGCGTCCTGCAGCCCGAGCAGCCGCGCGCGCGCCTCGATGCTCGCGCGGCTCGGGCCGTCGCCCACAATCAGGACGCGGCAGGCTCGGGCGGTGCGGAGCCGCGCGACGGCATCGACGAGCAGTTCGACGCCGTGCCACGGACGGAGGATGCCGGAGAAGCCGATCACGACCGCGTCGGCCGGAATGCCGTACGCGGCGCGCACGTCGGCGCGCGCCTGCAGATCAGGACGGAAGACGCGCGGATCAGCGGCGTTGGGTATCACGGCGATGCGTTCGGCCGGCACGCCGCGCTCGATGAGGTGCGCGCGCAGCGGCGTCGAGACGGCGACCACGAGGTCGACGGCGCGCCAGGCAGCGCGCTCGAACGCGTGCGCGAGTGGGCCGAGCGCCAGCCGTTCGTATTGTTCGCGCTCCCAGGCGATTGGCGCGTTGACTTCGAGCACGATCGGAATGCCGGCGCGGCGGGCGACGGCGATGCCGGCCATGTTGTAGAGCGCGTACCGCTCGTAGACGAGGTCGGGACGCCACCGGCGGATGTCGGATGCGAGCCGCAGGTACCCCGGCGCTGAATAGAGCATCTCGAGCGATTCGTAGAGCGTCCGCGGCGCGACCCGCACGATCCGGCCGAGGCCCGTCGTGCGCCTCGTCGTGACGTTGGTGGCGTCGCCGATCACCGACGACACATGGACGTCGTGCCCGAGCGATCGAAACGCGCCGACCATCGACGCGATGTGGATGCCTTCGGCGCCGTCGCCGAGGGTGCGGTGGTGATAGAGGATTCTCATGATGCGTGCGGCACGACGCGTCCGAGCGCCTCGCGACATTCGCCGGCGACGACCGACCACGTCCGACGGCGCGCGCGTTCGGCGATGTGCGCGCGGTTCCACGATCGCGTGAGGGCGGCGGCCAGCGCGTCGCCGAGCGCGACCGGGTCCGAGGGCGCGAGCAGGCCGACGTCCGCCGACGCCACGGCCTCGCGGTTGCCGCCGACCGGCGTCGTCACGCATGGCAGGCCGCACGCCATCGCTTCGAGGATGACGTTCGGCGATCCTTCGCGGATGGTCGCCGAGCAGTACAGATCCGCGGCGTTGTACCAGTCGACGAGCTGATCGGGCGTCTGTGCGCCGACCACGTGAACGCGATCGTGCAGGTTGTGGTGTGAAATGCGCTCGGCGATCGCCGCGCGCGCGTCGGCCTCGGGATCCGGGGCGCCGATCACGAACAGCTCGACATCGCCACACCCGGCGGGCAGCCGCGCGAGCGCGTCCACGAGCAGCGGAAACCGCTTCGAGTCGTGCAGCCGGCCGACCGACACGCACACGCGCCGGTCCATTGGCAGGCCGAGCCGCTGTCTGGCGGCGAGTCGATCGGCGGGACGGAAGCGAGTGCCGTCCACGCCGTTCGGGACGACGACGGTCGTCGCGCGACCGCCGGTCAGTTGTTCCACGCGCGCTTTCAGGTCTTCGGAGACCGCGATGACGAGGGCAGCGCGAGCGAGCATCCGCCGGATCTGCGGACCGCGCGCCGGTTCCTCCGCGAAGACGTTGATGTCGTCGCCGCGGACGGTCACCGTGAACGGCACGCCGGCTCGTTGCGCCACGAACGACGCGGCCACGCCGTCCGGATACGCCCAGTGCGCGTCGATCAGGTCGAAGGGGAACGATCGCCGGATGCGCGCGACCTCGTCCACGCACGCGGCGCCCATGAGGAGGCCGTCCAGGCGCTTCAGCAATTTCGGCACGACGGCGAAGCGCGGATGGTGAATGGCGACGCCGCTCGCATCGCGCTCGAAACGCGGGACGCGCCGGCAGTTGCCGTAGCGGCGTTCGAACAGGGCGATCGGCGGCACCCACTGCACGGGCGCGACGACTTCGAGCGGGCAGACGGCGGCGAGCGCGCGGATCCGCTCGCGGACGAACACGCCGCGCATCGGGTGCTCGGCGTCGGGAAAGAGGCTCGTGAACGTCAGGATGCGCGGGCCCATGGCCACTCCGGGATCGCCGATCGCGTCAGTAGCGGGTGCAGTCCGGTCGCTCGGGACAGGAAGACGCGGAAGTCGGCGGCCGCCGGCACACCGAGGCGCGGCAGCAGGAACGGATGCGAGGTGCGATCGACGAGGCCAGGCACCTGCGTGAACGCGCACTCGAAGCCGGAGGCCTTCAGCAGGTCGGCGTCCGAGCGCCGGAGGTCGCCGGCCTCGCCGTTCGGATAACTGAAGCACCAGCAGGCGCAGCCGGCGCGGTCCTCGATCGTGGCGCGGCACGTCGCGATCTCCGACGCGGCGTGTTGGGGCGCGATGGCGCCGAGTACCTGGTGCGACACGGTGTGCCCGCCGATCACCATGCCGGCGCGCGCCATCGTCCTGACTTCGTCCCAGAGCATCGGCTCGACGCGGTCCGCCGTGAACAGGGAGCCGCTGCGGACGCCCGTCGCGTCTTCGACGCCCGACACGATGTCGTCGCGAAGGTGGGGAGGAAGCCGCTTGATCATCTCGCGCGCCCGCGTGAGCGGCAGATCGCCGAGGCGCGTATGCGCCCGCAGCCACGAGACGACGCGCGCCGGAGAGGCCGCGATGGCGGCGTCGAGGCGATCGAACCAGAGGCGCCGGCGGCGATCGCCGACGAAGCCGGACGTCACAAAGAACACGGCCGACGCACCGTGGCGGACGAGCACGGGAAATGCGTGTCGATAGTTGTTACGGTACCCGTCGTCGAACGTGATGAGCACCGAGTGCGGCGGCAGCGGCGCGCCGCGAAGGTGCGCCCGCAGTTCGTCGCCGGAGACGAGATGACAGGTACGGGCGAGGTATGCGATCTGGCGCGCGAACTCGTCAACGTAGACGACGTTCGCGTCGCGCGCGGCCGACGGCGGCGGGGGCGTCGGCACGACGTGGTGATACGTGAGGACGACCAGTCTGCGGCGCGCGAGCAGCCTCGCGAGGCGAAAGCCGCCGCTCGCGTGAATCACCGACAGCGCGACGTCTTTGATGTACGTCATGCGGACAAAGCGCGATGAGGCAAGGCGTGTGCCCGTCGATGCAGAGCGTGGGCGGCCGGCCGATTGCGATTCGTCCGCGGCCAGGCAGACTAATGTCCTGAGAAAGTCGGCCCGCCGGTGCCCGAATGCCGCTCCGGGCGGCGGAAATCGCAGGCAGTCGGCTTGCACGGAGCTGACGCGATGAGCCTCACGGCGATCGGCTTTCTCGGCATCTACGCGCTCGGACTCGTGCTCGCGTTCGTGCGGCATCCGAGCTTCGGCCTGCTCTCGTATGTCTGGGCGTTCTACAACCTGCCGCCGTCGCGCTGGTGGGGCTCCGAGCTGCCCGATGTCCGCTGGTCGCTGCTCGCGGCGGGCGCCACGGCGGCGGCGCTCGTGCTGTACGTCGCCGCGCACCGCGACCGGCCGTCCACGCGGCCTGGGTGGACGCGGAGCTGGGGCACGCGGCTATTGCTGCTGTTCGTCGCGTGGATGTGGCTGCAGACGCTGTGGGCGGTCTCGCCCGATCTCCACATCGAAGGCGCGATGCTCTACACGAAGTACGCGGTGCTGTCGTACGTGCTCTACACGATCCTGACCGACGGCGTGACGCTCGAGCGGTTTGGATGGGTACACGTCCTCGGCTGTTTTCTGTGGGGCTGGACCGGCTTCATGAGCGATGTATCCGGCCGATGGGAAGCGGTGCTCGGCCCGGGCATCGACGACTCGAACGTGCTCGGGTTCCACCTGGTGACCGGCCTCGCGTTTGCCGGCTTCCTGTTTCTCACCGTCGACGGCAAGAAGAAGTGGCTCGCGTTCCTGGCCATCCCGTTCATCCTCAACGGCATCATCCTGACCGCCAGCCGCGGCACGCTGCTCGGGCTGATCGCCGCGGGCGTGGCGGCCCTCGTCTTCGCGCCGAAACGACGGCGTGTCATCGTGACGTCGAGCCTGGCGCTCGCGACGGTGCTGTTCTTCGTCCTCGCGCGCAACGACTCGCTGTTCTGGACGCGGGCCGCGTCGATCACCCAGACCGACGAAGAGCAGATGGATCCGAGCGCGGCGTCACGCCTGACGATTGCGGAGGCGAACTGGCGGATGGCGATGGATCATCCGTTCGGCGCCGGCAGCCAGGGCAACGAGGTGCTCAGTCCGCAGTACATACCCGAGGAGATTCTGACCGACGGCCGCCGGTCGGCGCACAACACCTGGATGGCCGTGCTCGTGGACGAAGGTGTGCCCGGCCTGCTCCTCTTCGCGGGCCTGTACATCTGGGTCATCGCGCGGCTGTTCCGCCTGCGCCGCCTCGACTCGTCCGGCCTGCCGTTGAGCGTCGCCGGCTGTCGCGCGGCCGTCGGCGTCTGCATCGCCGCCTTTCTCGTCTCAGGGCAGTTCATGAACCTCTTCAAAGCCGAAGTCCTGCTCTGGCTGATTGCCATCGTCCCCGTTCTCGACGCGCTGGCGGCCGGCGCCGCGGCCGCACCTGCGGCTCCGGAGCCTGTGGGTGCGGCGTCATGAGGTGGGAACTGCGGGCCGCCGTCGATGCGGCGAAGGCATGCGTCCCGTTCCAGGCGCCGCTGCGCCGGCTGAAGCATCGATATGTGGGCTATGACGACAAGCCAGGGCGCGAGGCGTGGACGATCGAGGAAGGGCTCGTCCAGATCGGCTGGCTGCGCGACGCCGGGTTCTGCTTCGAGCGCGCGACCGTGCTCGAGATCGGTACCGGCTGGCAGCCGCTGATTCCGCTGCTGTACGCGATCGCCGGCTGCCGATCGATTCTGCTCGTTGACGCCGTGCCGCTCCTCGAACCGGCACTCGTCGCACGAGCCGTCGCGCTGCTCGCGAACAAGATCCCCGAGATCGCCGATCGGCTCGCGCTCCCCGAGCACGTGGTCGCGTCGAGGCTCGCGTTCACGCCGTCGGCGCGCCTGTCCGACTGCCTCGCCCCGTTCAACATGCGCTACCTCGCGCCCGCCGACGCGAGGCGCCTGCCGATCGAAAGCGGCAGCCTGGATCTGATCTTCTCGCGGGCCGTGCTCGAACACATCCCCGCGAGCGTGCTCGGCGGGATCGTCACGGAAGCCAGGCGCGTGCTGGCGCCGGGCGGGCGGATGCTCCATTTCATCGACACGGCCGATCACTGGGCCTTCGACGACGCCCGCATCTCACGCGTGCACTTCTTGACGCTGTCGGACTTCGCGTGGCGGCTGACATGTCTGCACCCGCAGAACTATCAGAACCGCCTGCGGCCTTCCGAGTATCTGACGATGCTCCGGGGCGAGGGCTTCGACGTGGTTCGCACCGAGGTCAAACTGGATCCGCGCAGCCTCGCCGCACTGCCGACCATGCTCCTGGCCGAGCGATTCCGCGGCATGGCACCGGATGATTTGACGGCGATCGACAGCCGCATTCTCGCCGTGAGGGCCTGACGGAGGACCGATGTCTGCAGACGCCATCCTGATCGCAAACGAGCAGTTCCACGACGACGAGGCGTCGCACTACGACGAGACGCAGCCGTACATCCGGAATGGCTTCGCGCAGGCGATGTTCCTCGACGACATCCAGGCCATCGCCGACGTGCTGGGGCGAGTGGGGCACCCGCTGCGGGTGCTCGACTGCGGCGCGGGCACCGGGAACCTGACGATGAAGTTCCTCGCGCGCGGGGCCGAGGTCACGGCGGTGGACATCTCTGCGAAGATGCTGGAGCGGCTGCACGCCAAGGCGGGCCGCGCCGGAGCGGGCACGCTGCGGACGGTACACAGCGACATCGACTCGTTTCTGGAGACCGCGCAAGAACGCTACGATGTCATCTGCTCGTCGAGCTTCCTGCACCATCTGCCCGACTACCAAGCCACGTACGCGCGGATGACTCGCGTCGCGAGCGACGAAGCGATCATCTACACGGCGTTCGAGCCGCGCTCGCACCAGACGCTGACGGCTGCGGCGCGCGCGGTCGGCCGGGCCGACGGCGCCGCCCACGAGTTCGTCGAGCGGCGGCTGTACAACCCGTGGGTCGTCATCCGCGCGGTGTTGAGACGAATGCGCATCCTGCCGACGCCGCGCAACATCCTGAACGAGATCGACAACGCCCTCATCGAGCGGCCCGCGCTGGGCATCGACACCGTCGCGCTCGACGCCGTCCTGCAGCGCGGCGGCTTTCAGCCGGCGGCGATCTGCTGGCGGGCCATCGCGCGGCACTGGCTCACGTACGTCATCAACCGCCGCCTGCTCGACGTGCGCAGCGCGCTGTTCCTGATCGCGCAGCGTTCGGCGTCGGGCCGGCAGCCGCTGCTGCACGTCCACGGAGACCGGTTCTGTCTGCCGTCCTGACGGGACGATCGCGGCGGAGGAGAGGTCGGGCTGCGCTGATGGCGGCACTCGCCGTCATCGCCTTTGCCGGTCTGCGGGCCCAGACCGCGCCGATCGTGCTCGAAGATTTCTCCTCGGTCCGGATGAACCACGACAGCCCGCCCTCGCCGTTGTGGCAGCCATATCTCGGACCGCCCGGCTCGGACTGGAACGGGCAGACGGGCGCGATTGTCGATCGCACGTTCGAGCTCACCGTGCCGGCGTCGAAGCGGCCCTACTTTCAGTTCCTGCCGTATCCCTATTCGTCGATCTCGGGATTCGCCAAAGGCAATCTCCGGTCGGGCGAGTGGAACGCCGACGTGAATCGCCTGTCGTTCTGGATGAAGACGAACGCGACCATCACCCACCGGCCAGGCGGCGCGCAGACGGCTGAAGTCGGCACGTACGCGAAGGTGAACGACGGCGAGCCGTCGAATCAGGGCGACCACTACTATCACTACCTGTATGCGAACTGGACGCCTGGGCAGTGGATGCTGGTGACGCTCAATCGGCAGGTGCAGCACAAAGTCGGACAGGATCCGAACATCAACTGGACGGAGGATCCGACGTTCGCGACGATTGGCGTGCACTACTTCGACGCGCTCACACGCTTTTATGTCACCGACGAGTACGGCGACCCGGCGGTGTGGGGCAATCACACCTACACGTTCGCCGACGTCGAGTTCGCGCAGGTTGGCGGCGAGCCCGACAATCTGGTCGCCTCGGTCACGGCGACCTACACCGGCGAGCATTACGAGCTGAGCTGGGCCGGTCCGAAGAACTCGCCGCAGGCCTACGCGGTGCACTACGCGACGACGTCGCTGCATCGCGCGGGCCTGGCGTCCGCGACGCGGAGCGGATCGATCGTGTCGACACCAGGCAACGCGTATCAGGGCGTGCTGTGGACGTCACCTCCGATGGCGCAGCCGCCCGGCGGAATGTATTTCGCCATCCAGCCGATCGGTCAGTACGCGTTCACCGAAATCTACCTGCCCTCGGTGCCGCCGTTCGCGCGCGGTGGCGCCGAGCCGCCGCCGCCTCCGGCCGGACGCGCGCTCAACTGAGCACCTGGCGCAGCTCGCGCGCGACATACCGGGGCGTGAAGAGCACGCGCCGCTCGACGATGGCTCGACGCTGCGCGGCATAGCGCTCGAGCGGACGGCAGCGCACGATGTCGCGGACGACGGCGGTCAGTTCCCGCTCGTCGGCACACAGGTAGCCGATGTCGCCCATCAGCGAGAAGTACTCCTCGAAGAGCGGCGTTCGAAGCGCGATGCACGGCGTCGCCCGCCCGAACGCGTCGAGAATCGCGCCGCTGCTGGCCAGGTCGTGTGTCGGCGCGTACGGCAGAATCGCGTAGGCGAGCGCGTCGGCGCGCGCCTCATAGAGCGATCGCGCCATGGGTCCGTTGCGCGAGCCGATCTCGACGTGCCCCCCGGGGTCGAGCGTGGCGAGCGCGTCCCGGCTGGCGGAGTCGAGCCGGCCGACAAGCTCGAAGCGCGGCCGCACGGCGTTCTCCGGAAGCGCCTGCGAGGCAGCGGCGGCGACGCGGCAGAAGCGATCGAATCCCTTGTCCTCGCTGGCGAGGCCGAGGAAACCAAATCGCGGCGGCTCGCCTGCGGGCCATGCGGATCGCGCCAGGTCCACGGGAGGAAACAGATACGGATGCCGAATGCTTGCGATCCCGCGCGCGCCCGGCATCGCGTCGGTGGCGGTCCGCAGAATGCTGCGCGCGAGCACGACATGGCGGATGCGGCCGCCGGCGGTCCAGCGCAGGAGCGCGCGCGTCGATCGCGAACCGAGCGTCGCGGACAGCCCGCTGTGGTGGACGACGGCGACGCTGGTCGTCCAGGCGCGCGTCAGGAGCTGGCCCTCGAGCGCGGCGAGGCCTGCGTGCGTCACGGCACACGCAATCACGCGCATTCCGCGGACGCGAGCGGCGACACCGAGCACCTCAGCGACGACTCGCCACTCGTAGGGCAGGCGGGCGCGGAAGGCACGGCAGTCGCGCGGCGCGATGTCGAGCGGCTGCCACACGATGGCGTTCGCGGTTGTGCGATCGAGCAGGGCGCGGACCTCGCCCAGATGCTCCGGTTCGGCGAGAAACATCACGGCGCGTCGCGGATACGCTTCGAGCGTCGTCGCCAGCAGCGCCGCGTTGAACGGCGCGTGTTCAGCGCCGCGACAGACCGGCTCGTACAGAATCGTCATGCGGCGAGGCGTCCACCTCGCGTCGATCCACGTGAGATGTCGCCAGCGCGACGAACCGATCGACGATGCGGTCGGCGTTGAATTCGTCGCGGGCGGCGTTGCATCGCGCCTGCGCGGCGAGCTGGTCGTAGCGCGCCGGACTCGAGAGCACGTCTTCGACGGCCGCCGCCCAGACGTCGGCGGGCGCGTCCGGATCGACGAGCACGCCGCCGGGCCCGAGCGTCGTCGGCAGGCCGCCGATGCGGCTGACGACGGCGGGAATGCCGTTCGCGTTCGCTTCGACGACGACCATGCAGAACGCCTCGACCCATTGGGACGGCGCGAGGAGCAGGCGCGTGGCGCCGTAGACCGGCCGCATGTCGTCTGAAACGCGGCGGAACGTGACGTTCGGCGTTGCGGCAAGCGAGTCGAGCAGGCGCTGCAGCCGCTCGCCGCGAAGCGGCCACGACTCGACGAAGAGGAACTGTCGATGGGGCAAGCGCCTGGCGACCGCGAGCGCGACATCGACCCCTTTCTCCTTCACCGGGTTGACGATGGTGATGGCCTCGGCCGCCGCGTCGCGCGCGGCCACGCAGCGGTCGAGGCGGATCGGCGGGTATAGCACCGTCGAGTGGTAGCCGAGCCTGTGCGCGACCTGCTGCGAGACGAACTCGGAAGAGGCCAGCGTCAGCAGCCGCGGGCTCCTCGGCACGTCGCCGTTGAAGAACGAGAACTCGTTGTCGTGAATCCACACGACGGTCGGAATGCCGTGCGCGATGCCAAGCCGGGCAATCGCCTCGCATCCGTCGAGCTGTGTGAGCAGCACGTGCGGCCGGAACCTGCGGATCCGCGCGGCGACGACGTCGAGGACCAGCGTGCCCCATGCGCGGCGGGTGACATAGCCGTTGCGGCGATCGGGCCACGCCAGCAGCCGGCGTCCCGAGAGGAGCCGAGCGAGGCGGTAGCCGCGGACGCGTCCCGGATGATGCTTGCCGATCGCCGCCACCGCCTCCACGGCGTGCCCTCGCTCCCGCAGCATCGACAGCAGCGCGTGGGCGGCGTTCAGCGCGCCGTCCACGCGATCCGGAGGATACGCGCGCATCGACGCATACAGCACGCGGAGGCCGTCGGGCTGCGACGTCACGGCGCCTCGGCGATCGACGATCCGGCGGCCGCCGGCGTCGCCACGCTCGCCGGCTCCGCTTCAGGGGCGGGCTCGGCGAAGACGACGTACCGGCGGCCGAGGAAATTGAACACGAGCGCGACGGCCGACGCGGTGAGCTTCGCGAGCGCGGGCGGCCAGCCGGCCGCCAGCATGCCGACCGTCGAGAACAGATCGACGGCGCCGACGCCGCCGACGACCGCGGAGTACACGGCGAGCTCGCCGGCCGTCGTCCGCGATGGCCGGTGCTGGAAGAGCACCAGCACGCAGAGCGCGTAGTTGAGGGCGGCTGCGATCGCGAACGCCACGGGCGCCGCGACCCACGCCGAGAACGGACCGCGCAGCGCGCCGAACACCAGCAGGTTCGCGAGCGCCGCGATGCCGCCGACGACGACATACCCGGCGAATTGCACCGGCAGCGGCGCGTGGGGCAGGTTGTACCGCGCGATGCAGTAGAGCGCGCGGAAGCCGTCGCGTGCCCCGATCTTCTTGCCTTCCTCGTAGGTGCGACCCGCGTACGAGATGCCCATCTCGTAGATCCGCAGCCGCATGCGGGCGACCTGCGCGACGATCTCGGGCTCGAACCCGAACCGTGTCTCGCGCAGCTCGAGCGCCTGCAGCACGTCGCGGCGGAAGACCTTGTAGCAGGTCTCCATGTCGGTCAGGTTCAGGTCGGTGAACATGTTCGACAGCAGCGTCAAGAACCTGTTGCCGACCGAATGCCAGAAATACAGCACGCGGTGCGGCCCGCCGCCGAGAAACCGCGAGCCGATCACGACGTCGGCAGCGCCCGCCGCCAGCGGTTCGACGAGCCGCCTCAGATCGGCCGGGTCGTACTCGAGGTCGGCATCCTGGATGGCGACGAAGTCTCCGGTCGCCAGCCGAAAGCCCGTATGCAGCGCGGCGCCTTTGCCGCAATTCCGCTCGTGGCCGACGAAGCGGATTTCCGGATGGCGCGTCGCGAAGTCGCGCGCGATCCGTGCCGTCCGGTCACTCGACGCGTCGTCAACGACGATGATCTCGAGCGCGAGGCCGGCGTCCGCAATCGTGAGGACGCGCTCGAGGCACGCGGCGATCGAACGCTCCTCGTTGTACGCCGGGACGACGACCGACAGCGTGTGTCTGGCGGACGCCATGGCGTTACGCCGCGGCGGCCATCTGATACAGATGGCGGCCGCACACGCCGGCGAGGCCGGTGATCATCAGCACGAGGCTGGCCGGCTCGGGCACCGGTGAGGCCGGGGTGAGAGGCGCGTCGCCGTCGCCGGTCTGGAGCTGAGCGCTGAGCACCTCGTCGTTGTAGTCGCGATCGCTGCTGTTGAGCCGCACGTCCTCGAAGGCGAGCGCCCAGAGGCTGCCGTCGGTGAACGACAGTTCGTGCGCCCCTCCACTCGCGTTGAGCGAATCGACCGAGGCGAACGTGTCGGTCGGGTTCGAGATGAAGAAGCCGAACAGCGTCGGGTCGATGCCGTTGCCGAGCAGGAGGCTCGGCGTGACGTTGACGGTTGTCGCGCCGCCATCGTTGGCGCCTGTCGCGGCGCCGTTGAACAACATGAACGTGTTGACGCCGGAGTAGGTCGGCGACCAGACGCCAATCGCATTGGAGTTGCCGGTGTACTCATAGTTCAGCGTGATCGTCGCGTTCGAGCCGAGCGACCAGAGGCCTGTCGGGTTCTCGTTGGCGATCGCGTTGTAGGTCAGGAGCGTCGTCGCGGGATCGCAGGAGGGCCCTCCGTAAAACACGCAGCCCAGGACGCTGCTGAGGCTCGGCTCCGACGACGATCCAATCGACACCGGTCTGACGTTGGGAACGATCGGGTCTGCGAGGGCGGCGGATGTGGCGCCGAGCAGCAGGGCGGCGGCGGCGAAGGCGGTCAGGCTGGTGATGCGCATGGTGCTGTCCTTTCTCTCCGCAGCGTGGGAGAGCAAGCGCGTGACCATCGGCGGCGCGCGCGGCCGCGGGACGCGCGCCGCTCCGCTAACACGCGCGCCGCACGCGGGTTCGGCGTCAGGGTCAGGGCAAGACCGGCCGCATACTCCCGTGCTGGACCAGGAGTTGTCCGACGGCGTGCAGACGGGAGGTCGCCCTTCCGGCGACTTCGACGAAAGTCCACCGGCAGGCAGCCTTTTGACCCGTGATTCACGCGCGATCGCAGGTCCGCTCGGGCGATGTCCACGCGGTGGCGCGGGAATTCGCGTTCGCGCGCCGCCGCGGCGGGCTGGTCAGCGATTTGCTGAGGAGCATGGCGACCATGTCCGAGTCTCCGTCGATCCTGAGCGACCTCCGCGAGATCGTGACCGAGCAGATTGCGTATCGCGATCTGCTGTTCCGGCTCACGCACCGCGATCTGCTGCTGCGATACAAGCAGACGATCATGGGCTTCGGCTGGGCGGTGTTCATGCCGCTCGTCAACACGATCATCTTTTCCGTCGTGTTCATGCGCGTGGCGCCGGTCAACACCGGCGGCGTGCCCTATCCGCTCTACGCCTACAGCGGCCTCCTCGTCTGGAACTTCTTCGCCTCCTCGCTGCGCTTCGCGGTCGGCTCGCTGACGACGAATCCGAACCTCATTACCAAGATCTATTTCCCGCGCGAGATCCTGCCCATTTCCGCGGTGCTCGTGACGCTCGTCGATTCGCTGGTGGGCACGGTGGTGCTCGCGGCGTTCATGATCTACTACCGGATCGTCCCGACGCCGGCGCTGCTGCTGCTGCCCGTCGTGGCAGCCGTGGCGTTCGCCTTCACGTGCGCGCTCGCGCTCGCCATCTCGATGGCCAACCTGTTCTTCCGCGACGTGAAGTACCTCTTCGAGATCGTCCTCACGTTCTGGATGTTCGCGACGTCGGTGCTCTATCCGATCGACCTGGTCGGCGGGCGGCTCAGTCCGCTGCTGCGGCTCAATCCGATGGTGCCGATCGTCGACGGGTTCCGCGCGGTCGTCGTCGAAGGCCGGGCGCCGGACGCGGCCGGGCTGGCCGGGGCCGCCGTCGTCTCTACTGCGGCGCTCCTCGCGGCGTGGCTCGTGTTTCACCGGGGTGAATTCAAGTTCGCGGAGAACATCTGACGTGGGCGGATCGATTGTCTTCGACGGCGTGTGGAAGAAGTTCCGGCGCGGCGAGCACCACGACAGCCTGCGCGATCTCGTGCCTTCGCTGCTCTCGCGCGCGGTAGGACGTCAGGCGCCGGCGCTGTCGGCCGAAGAGTTCTGGGCCGTGCGGGACGTGTCGTTCGAAGTGCCGCCCGGCGAGGCGCTGGGTATCATCGGGCACAACGGCGCGGGGAAGTCCACCGTGCTCAAGCTGCTGACGCGGATTCTGAAGCCGACGCGCGGGCGGTGTCACGTCCACGGCCGCGTCGGCGCGTTGATCGAAATCGCCGCCGGCTTCCACCCCGACCTCACCGGACGCGAAAACATCTTCCTCCAGGGCGCCATCGTCGGCATGAAGCGCGCCGAGGTGGCGCGCAAGTTCGACCAGATCGTGGACTTCGCCGGCGTCGGCGAGTTCATCGACACCCCGGTCAAGCGGTTTTCGTCGGGGATGAACGCGCGCCTCGGCTTCGCGATTGCCGCCAACCTCGATCCCGACGTCCTGATCGTGGACGAGGTGCTGAGCGTCGGCGACGCGGACTTCCAGGCGCGGTGTCTCGCGCGCCTGCGCGAGCTGCTCGCGCGCGGCGTCCCGCTCGTGTTCGTGTCGCACAACCTGCCGGCGGTGCTCGAGCTGTGCACGCAGGCGCTGCTGCTCGGCCGCGGCGCGGAGCTGTTCCGCGGCAGCCCGTCGGACGCGGTGCAGGAGTACCGCCGGGCAGTCGCCGACCCGGCCGACCACGCGCCCACGGGCGGCGCGATCCGCGTGACGAGCGTCCGGATGCTGAACGACGCGGGCGCACAGACCGAGCTGTTCCGGACAGGCAGTCCGCTCACCATTCGCATCGGCTACGAGAGCGTGAAGCCGCTCGAGCAGCTGATGTTCGCCGTGGACATCCATCGCGCGGACGGGGTCTATTGCGCCGGCCTCAACACCAGCATCGACGGGACGGCGGTGGACGTGCCGGCCGGCCGCGGCGCCGTTGACCTGACGATCGACGCGATGTCGCTCCTGCCCGGGTCGTACGCGGCGTCGGTCGGCATCCACGGACGCGGCGGCGTGGCGCACGACGTCCGCATGTTCGCGTATCCCTTCACGCTGACGTCGGACCGCCGGGATCTCGGCCTCGTGTCGCTCGGCCACGCGTGGCGGCAGTCGGAGGAGGTGGCGGTCTCGTGATCAGCGACAGCGTGCACCTGGGCCGCGACGTCAGCATCCCGCAGCCGCAGCTCGTCAATCTCTACGGCTGCGCAATCGGCGACGAGTCGAAGATCGGCGCGTTCGTCGAGATCCAGCGCGGCGCGTCGATCGGCCGGCGGTGCAAGATCTCGAGCCACTCGTTCGTCTGCGAGGGCGTCACGATCGGCGACGGCGTGTTCGTCGGCCACGGCGTGATGTTCACCAACGACGTCTACCCGAGGGCCGTCACCGCGGACGGGTCGATCCAGACCGACGCCGACTGGCAGGTCGTGCGCACGCGCGTCGAGGCGGGCGCGTCGATCGGCACCAACGCGACGATTCTCGCCGGCGTGACGATCGGCGAAGGCGCGCTCGTCGGCGCCGGCGCCGTCGTCACCAAGGACGTGCCGCCGTGGACGATCGTCGCCGGCTCGCCCGCGCGCGTCCTGCGCGCGGTGGCACGAGCTCGTGCAGGCCTTCAGGCCTGCGACACGGGTGGACCTGAAGGTCCGCACTACACGGTGATTGAAGAGGACCCACGATGATTCGCATAGGCGTGATCGGGTACGGCTACTGGGGACCGAACCTCGTGCGCAACTTCAGCGAAGTGGCGGGGTGCCAGATCGCGGCAGTCTGCGACGCGCGTGCGGATCGGCAGGCGGCCGTCAGCCGCCGCTACCCGTCGGTGCGCGTGACCGGCGACTACCGGACCATCCTGGCCGACCCGTCGATCGACGCGGTCGCCATCGCGACGCCGGTAGACACGCATTTCCCGCTGGCGCTCGAGGCGCTGTGCGCGGGCAAACACGTGTGGGTGGAGAAGCCCATGACCTCCACGTCGGAGGAAGCCAGGCGCCTGATCGACGAGGCGCACCGCCGCCGCCTCGTGCTCCACGTCGATCACACCTTTCTCTATACCGGCGCCGTGCGGAAGATACAGGAGCTCATCGCCGCCGACGACATCGGCCGCGTCTACTACTACGACTCCATCCGTGTGAACCTCGGCCTCTTCCAGCGCGACGTCAACGTCATCTGGGATCTCGCCGTCCACGACATCTCGATCATGGACGCCGTGATGCCGCTGCGGCCGTGCGCGATCTCGGCGACGGGCACGAGCCACGTGCCGGGCGCGCCCGAGAACATCGCCTACCTGACGATGTTCTTCGACGGATCGACCATCGGCCACGTCCACGTGAGCTGGCTCGCGCCGGTGAAAGTACGGCGAACGCTCATCGGCGGCAGCCGCAAGATGATCGTCTACGACGATCTCGAGACGATCGAGAAAGTCCGCGTCTACGACAAGGGGCTGCGGCTCGGCGAGTCGAGCGACGCCCGCTACCAGATGCTCGTCGGCTACCGCACGGGCGACATGTGGTCGCCTCACCTCGATGTGACGGAGGCGCTGCAGACGGAAGCGGCGCACTTCGTGGACTGCATCGACCATCAGCGCGCCTCGCAGAGCGACGGCGAGGCGGGCCTCCGCGTCGTCCGCATCCTCGAGGCCGCGAGCCAGTCGATGGCCGGCCGCGGCCGCATCGTCGCGCTCGACGTTCCGTCAGAGAGGGCGACCGCATGATTCCGTATCTCGATCTGAAGGCACAGTACGCCGGTATCCGGCAGGAGATCGGCGCCGCCGTGGCGCGCGTGCTCGAGAGCGCGACGTTCGTGCTCGGGCCCGACGTCGAGGCGTTCGAGCGCGATTTCGCGGCCGTATGCGGCGCGAAGCACGCCGTCGCCGTCAACAGCGGCACGAGCGCGCTCCACCTGGCGCTGCTGGCCGCAGGCGTCGGCCCGGGCGACGAGGTCATCACCGTGCCGTTCACGTTCGTGGCGACCGTGGCGGCCATTCGCTACACCGGCGCGACGCCGGTGTTCGTGGACGTCGATCCGGAGACGTTCACGATGGATCCGGCGACGCTGGCGCGCGTCATCACGCCGCGGACGAAGGCCATCGTGCCGGTGCACCTGTACGGGCAGCCGGCCGACATGGATCCCATCCTCGCCGTCGCCCGCCGTCACGGGCTGACAGTAATAGAGGATGCGGCGCAGGCGCATGCCGCCGAGTACAAGGGCCGCCGCGTCGGCAGCCTCGGCGACTTCGCCTGCTTCAGCTTCTACCCGGGCAAGAACCTCGGCGCGTATGGCGAGGGCGGCCTGGTCATCGCGCGCGACACCTCCGCGGCGCGGACGCTGCGCATGCTGCGCGACTGGGGGCAGCAGGAGCGCTACCACCACGTGCTGCCCGGCTTCAACTACCGCATGGACGCGGTGCAGGGTGCCGTCCTTCGCGTCAAGTTGCGCTACCTCGAGGCGTGGACCGACGCCCGTCGCGAGCGCGCGGCACGCTACGACGAACTGCTCGCCGGCGCGCCGGTCGTCACGCCTGCGGCGCGGCCGGACGCGCGGCACGTCTATCACGTCTATGCCATCCGCGCGCACGACCGCGAGACGCTCCGCCGCCGGCTGCTCGACGCCGGCATCGCGACCGGCCTGCACTATCCGATTCCGGTACATCTCCAGCCGGCGCACGCCGACCTCGGCTACGTCGTCGGCGATTTTCCGCACGCGGAGCGCGCGGCGGGCGACGTCCTGTCGCTGCCGCTCTATCCCGAATTGCCGATGGCGCAGATCGAGCAGGTGGCGTCGGCCGTCCGCGACCACGCGATCGCGATGGCGCCGGACGTAGCCCCGCGAGGTGCCGCATGGATATCGCAGTAGTGCCGACGCCGCTCGAGGGCGTGCTCATCGTCAAGCCGGAGAGCTTTCGCGACGAGCGCGGGTTCTTCATGGAGAGCTATCACCGG
This sequence comes from uncultured Bifidobacteriaceae bacterium, assembly GCA_964579765.1. Classification (GTDB taxonomy): domain Bacteria; phylum Acidobacteriota; class Vicinamibacteria; order Vicinamibacterales; family CAVVIG01; genus DATNBT01. Next base: position 967 of record CAZOIK010000129.1, on the reverse strand, counting down.
CGGCGGCTGCTCGAGCACGGGCTCGAGTTGACGTTCGTGCAGGACAACCACTCGCGCTCGCATCACGGCGTGCTGCGCGGGCTGCACTTCCAGGACGCCACGGCCCCGCAGTACCGGATGGTGCGCTGCACGGTCGGCGAGATCTACGACGTCGTCGTTGACCTGCGCCTCGGGTCGCCGACGTTCGGCCGGCACTTCGGCGTCCGGCTGTCGGCGGAGAACCAGTGGCAGATCCTGATGGCGCCTGAATTCGCGCACGGCTTCGAGGTTCTGTCCGAAGTGGCGGAGGTGCAGTACAAGGTCACCGCCCATCACCGCCCGTCGGCGGAGCGCTCGCTCGCCTGGAACGACCCGCGCGTCGGCATCCGCTGGCCGATTCCGACGCCGATTCTGTCGGCGCGCGACTGCGTCGCGCCGTCGCTGGCCGCGTACATCGTGAACCCGGCGTTCCGCGTGACGACCGCGCCGACGCCGACGCTGACCATGTGAGGAGTGTCATGGGTGTGTGCTTGAGTGGATCGCGTGCGCTGGTGACCGGCGGCGCCGGCTTCGTCGGATCGCATCTGGCCGATGCGCTTGTCGCGGCCGGCGCGACGCGCATCGTCGTCATCGACAACCTGTCGCGCGGCCGTCTGGAGAACCTCGACGAGGCGCGACAGTCAGGGCGCCTCGAAGTCATCACCGGCGATCTGCGCGACGCCGACCTCGTCGATCAGGCGATGCGCGGCGTGGACGTCGTGTTTCACCAGGCGGCGCTGCGCATCACGCAGTGCGCCGCCGAGCCGGTGCATGCGGTGACGTCGATGATGAACGGCTTCCAGCACGTGCTCGAGGCCGCCGTGCGTCACGGCGTGAAGAAGATCGTCGCCGCGTCGAGCGCGTCGGTCTACGGGGAGCCCGACTACCTGCCGATGGACGAGCGGCACCCGTTCAACAACCGGACGCTCTACGGCGCGCTCAAGATCGC
>CAZOIK010000128.1:0-12678 GCA_964579765.1 uncultured Bifidobacteriaceae bacterium | reverse complement strand
GAAGCGCCGCCGGACTCGTACGTCACGTTCCTCTCACATGGTGGCGGCGCGCGCCCGGCCGTCACCGTCGCGGTCGCGAAGCGCAAGGGCACCAACGCCGTCACGATCGCCGCCGACGCCGCACGCAAGATCGACCAGATGCGCGGCCAGGAACTGCCGTCGGACGTGCGGGTGACGACGACGCGAGACTACGGCGCCACCGCCTCCCAGAAGTCGAACGAGCTGCTGTGGCACATGCTCATCGCGGTGCTCTCCGTGTCGGCCCTGGTCTGGGCCGCGCTCGGCCGCCGCGAGGCGGTCGTCGTCCTGGTCGCCGTGCCGGTGACGCTCGCGCTCACGCTCTTCACGTTCTACCTCTACGGCTACACGCTCAATCGCATCACGCTGTTCGCGCTGATCTTCTCCATCGGCATCCTCGTGGACGACGCGATCGTCGTCGTGGAGAACATCGTGCGGCATACGCGGCTGCCGCGCGAAGGCCGGGCGCTCGAGACGGTGGCCGTGCGCGCCGTTGACGAAGTCGGGAACCCCACGATTCTGGCGACGCTGGCCGTCGTCGCCGCGATTCTGCCGATGGCGTTCGTCGGGGGGCTGATGGGACCCTACATGCGCCCCATCCCGATTGGCGCGACCGCGGCCATGCTGTTCTCGCTCGTCGTCGCGTTCATCGTGACGCCGTGGGCCGCGGTGCGGCTGCTCAAAGAGCACGGCGCGCGTCACCAGGAGGCCGAAGACCGGCTGACGCGGCTGTACCGGCGGGTCATGCACAGGCTCATCACGGACGCGAAGTGGCGCTGGGGGTTCCTGGCGGGCGTCGCCCTCCTTCTCGCCGCGGCCGTGGCGCTCGTCCCGCTCGGCCTCGTGACCGTGAAGATGCTGCCGTTCGACAACAAAAGCGAACTGCAGGTCGTCGTCCGCATGCCCGAGGGCACGGCGCTCGAGACGACGGCCGCCGCGGCGACGGCGCTTGCGGACGAGACGCTGCGCGATTCGGCCGTGACCGCCGTCGAGAGCTTCACCGGTGTGCCGGCGCCGTACACGTTCAACGGGCTCGTCCGCCACTACTTCCTGCGCCGCGATCCGAATCAGGCCGATCTGCAGGTGCTGCTCGTGCCGAAGGACGAGCGGAGCGATCAGAGCCACACGATTGCGAAGCGGATCCGCAGCGCCCTCGATCCGATTGCGGCGCGGCTGGGAGCGCGGATTCAGGTGGTTGAAGTGCCGCCCGGGCCGCCGGTGCTCCAGACGCTCGTCGCCGAGATCTACGGGCCCGACACGACGCGCCGTCTCGAGCTCGCGACGCAGGTGCGCGACACGCTCGCGCGGACGAAGGGCGTCGTGGACGTCGATTGGTACGTGGACGCGCCGCACGACGCGTGGCGGCTCGACGTGGACAGCGCGAAGGCGGCGGCGGCCGGCGTCAGCGCCGCCGACGTGTCTGCCGTCGTGCACATGGCCGGCGCCGGCGCGCCCGTCGGGTTGCTCCACGATCCGGAGGCTCGTGAACCGGTGCCGATCGTCCTGCGGCTTCCGCGCGAGCGCCGCGGATCGCTCGACGCTATCCGCGCACTGCGTCTTTCCGGTGCGCACCCGGTCGCAATCGGCGAACTGGTGAAGACGACGCGCGCGGCCGAGGCGCAGACGCTCTACCACAAGAACCTGCTGCCGGTAACGTACGTGACCGGCGACGTCGCCGGCACGATCGAGAGCCCGGTGTACGCGATTCTGGCGATGAACCGATCGCTGTCGCAGATCCGCTTCCCCGAGGGCTACGGCCTCGAGATCTACAACACGCGCCAGCCGTTCGACGCGACGAAGTACGCGATGAAATGGGACGGCGAATGGCACATCACGTACGAGGTGTTCCGTGATCTCGGCCTGGCGTTCGCCGCCGTGCTGGTGCTCATCTACATCCTGGTCGTCGGCTGGTTCCAGTCGTTCGTGACGCCGCTGACGATCATGCTGGCGATCCCGTTCTCGCTCGTCGGCATTCTGCCGGGACACGCGCTGCTCGGCGCGTTCTTCACGGCGACGTCCATGATCGGCTTCATCGCGGGCGCGGGCATCGTCGTGCGGAACTCGATCATCCTCGTGGACTTCGTCGAGCTGCGGCTGCGCACCGGCATGACCCTCGAGGCGGCCGTGGTCGATGCGGGCGCCGTGCGGTTCCGGCCGATGGCGCTGACGGCGGCGGCCGTGATCGCGGGATCGGCCGTCATCCTGTTCGACCCGATCTTCCAGGGGCTGGCGATCTCGCTGATGGCCGGCGAGGTGGCCTCGCTCCTGCTGTCGCGTATGACCGTCCCGATCACTTACTACCTGACCCATCGTCACGCGAGCGCGCACGTCGCGCAGGGAGAGTTGTCATGACCGTCGAACCGATGCTCCGTCTGATTGCCGGCGCCTTCGTCGCCGCCAGCGTGCTGCTCGGGATGTTCGTGCATCCGTACTTTCTCTGGTTCACGCTGTTTGTCGGGCTGAACCTGTTTCAATCGGCGTTCACGGGCTGGTGTCCGATGATGGCGATCCTTCGCAAAGCCGGCATTCGCGATCATGCCGGGCCAGTCGCGCACTCGCACTGACGCGGCCGGGCGGCGCGTGGCGAGCCTTGCCGGAATTCCGGCGACGCGCGTGGCACGCGTTGTGGACTTGAGGCATGAGGGACACGGAAGGAGAAGTCCATGTCGATCAGAAACACCGCAACAGTCGCAGCGATCGGATTCGCGATCGCCTGTGCCGCGTCGTTGGCCGCCGCGCAATCGGCAGGTCGCCGCGGCATGGGGATGGGGATGCACTATGACAAGGCGACCGAGGTCACGGTCACGGGCACGGTGGACGCCGTCGTGCCGCAGCAGCGCGGTCGTGGCATGGGCGGTACACACCTGATGCTGAAGACCGACGCCGGCGTGCAGGAGATTGCCGTCGGGCCGAGCTGGTGGCTGACGGATCAGAAGATCGAATTCGCGAAGGGCGACGATCTGAAGGTCGTCGGCTCGTCGGTGACGACGACGGGTCAGAAGGTCGTGGTCGCGCGGGAGATCACCAAAGGTGAGCGGACGATCACGCTGCGCGACGCCAACGGCATTCCGGTCTGGTCCGGACGCGGCCGCCGCTCACAGTCATGAGGTCCGTATGAAACCTCTTCCCCACCGCTATGACGTGCAGTTGACGGGCGGGCCGGAGGGCCACGCGCAGTTGCGCAGCGTCGGCCGTCCGACTCTGCCGACCGCACCGCCGCGTGAGTTCGGCGGTCCCGGCGACGCGTGGAGTCCGGAACATTTGTTCCTCGCGTCGGTCGAAGCCTGCTTCCTGTTTACGTTTCGCGCCGTGGCGCGCGCGTCGCACGTGGAATTCGCCGACATGAACGTGCACGCGGAGGGAACGGTCGATCGCCAGGGCGGCGAGACGCGGTTCGTGGAGATCGTCCTGCGGCCGCGCGTCCTCGTCGCGCCGGGCTCCGATCGCGAGAAGCTCGCGCACGTGATCGCGAAAACGGAGAAGGCGTGCCTCGTGACGGCGAGTCTGAGGACGCCCGTGCACGTGGAAGCGGAGATCGTCGAGGTGCACGCCGCGGCGTAGTTCCCCGCTTCGTCGCGCGGCCCTGTGAGGGCCGCGTCCTCTGCCGGCGTGCTGGCGTCTGACTTGCTCGACGTCAGCGCGTGGACCTGCTGATCGCGTACATCGGGGCGCTTTCGCTGCTTATTCGCCACGAGATTTGTGATTGGTACGCGAAAGCGCGTGTGATAGAGTCACTGCGCTCCAACCCCTTTTGTTCTCGTACGATAGGGCCGATAGACACACAACGGACTGAGTATCGGACTGTGAGACGTCTGTTCGAACGTCATTACACGGTGATTCTGGCGGACCGCGCCAACGGCCTGGTGCGCCGGTTCACGCTCAGCCTGCGTCCGCTGCTCGTCACGCTGGCCGTGCTGGCGTCGCTGCCGATTCTCATCGGGCTCGGCGCCAAGTGGAGCGCGCGCTACGAAATCGATCAACTGCAGCAGACCAACGCGGCGCTGCAGATCGAGAACGCGAGCTATCGCAGCGCGACCGGCGAGCTGACGTCGCAGATTCAGTCTCTTGAAGGCGTGATCGACGAGCTCGGCGCGCGGGCGACGCTCGACCCCGCCGCGGCGCGCGCGATGGCCAAGCTTCCCGCGGCCGTGCGCCAGCGCGCGGTCGGCGGTCCGGTCGAGACCGAGCCGCTGTCGAGCGCCTCGAGCGTCTTCTCCACGACCTTCGCGTCGCCCGAAGACACGTTCGGCGCGCTGCGCGATCTGCTCCAGGGCCTCGAGAGCCGCCTGAACTTCGTCCGCCGCGACGTCGAGCGGCGCGAGCAGCTCGCGAACGCGACGCCGTCCATCTGGCCGACGCACGGCGCGCTCACGAGCTTCTTCGGCGGACGCAGCGATCCGCTCACCGGCGAGCCGGCGTACCACTCGGGCATCGACATCTCCGCCGAGAAGGGACAGCCCGTCTACGCCACGGCCGATGGCGTGGTTCAGAACGCGTCGTATACGGGCGATTACGGCAACCTCATCGTCCTCAAGCACGCATTCGGCCTGAGCACGCGCTACGGCCACCTGAGCGCCTTCCACGTGAAGGTCGGCGATCGCGTCAAGCGCGGCGACGTCATCGGCTACATCGGCTCGACCGGCCGATCGACCGGCTCTCACCTGCACTACGAAATTCTCGCCAACGGGCAGCTCATCAACCCGTTGCAGCTCCTCACGGCCGCGCGCTAGCCTTCTTGCAGTGCGGACCTGCAGGTCCGCGGCCCATGCAGGCCTGAAGGCCTGCACTACTCAAGCGTCGTAACCTGCTACAATCGTAAGAATCTCCACCTGTAGTTGCGCCTGTAGATGATCGTCGAAAAAGTACTCGCCAAGATCGTCGGCAGCCACAACGACCGCGAACTCAAGAAGCTGCAGCCGCTCGTCCGGCAGATCAACGAGCTCGAGGGGGCCGTGCGGCCGCTGAGCGACGAGCAGCTCCGCGGGAAGACCGCCGAGTTCAAGCAGCGCGTGGCCAACGGCGAGTCGCTCGACGACCTGCTGCCGGAGGCGTTCGCCGTCGTGCGCGAAGTCGGCCGGCGCGTGCTCAACATGCGCCATTTCGACGTGCAGCTCATCGGCGGCATCGTCCTGCACCGCGGGACCATCGCCGAGATGAAGACGGGCGAAGGCAAGACGCTCGTCGCGACCCTGCCCGCGTATCTGAACGCGCTCGAGGGCAAAGGCGTCCACGTCGTCACGGTGAACGACTACCTCGCCCGCCGCGACTCGGAGTGGATGGGCAAGATCTACCGCTTCCTCGGCCTGTCGGTCGGCGTCATCCAGCACGACCTGCGCGACGACGAGCGGCAGCTGGCCTACGGCTCCGACATCACCTACGGCACCAACAACGAGTTCGGGTTCGACTACCTCCGCGACAACATGAAGTTCGAGCTGGCGCACTACGTCCAGCGCGGGCACAACTTCGCGATCGTGGACGAAGTGGACAGCATCCTGATCGACGAGGCGCGGACACCGCTCATCATCTCCGGCCCCGCCGAGCTCTCGACGGATCTGTATTACGAGGTGGACCGGATCATTCCGCGGCTCAAGCCGGGCGCCGTCATCACCGGCGACGCCAAAGCGGAAGAACTCGAAGCGCTCGAGCAGACCGGCGACTACATCGTTGACGAGAAGCACAAGACGGTGGCGCTGACGGAAAGCGGCACGCAGAAGGCCGAGCAGATGCTCGCGCGCCACCTGAACGGCTGCCACATCTACGACCTCGAGAACGCGCACATCAAGCACCACGTCGATCAGGCGCTGCGCGCGCACCGGCTGTTCCACATCGACGTGGACTACATGGTCAAAGACGGCGAGGTCGTCATCGTGGACGAGTTCACGGGGCGCCTGATGCCGGGGCGCCGGTGGAGCGACGGCCTGCACCAGGCGGTCGAAGCGAAGGAACACAACGGCCAGCACCCCGAGGTGAAGATCGAGCGCGAGAACCAGACGCTCGCGACGGTCACGTTCCAGAACTACTTCCGCAAATACGCCAAGCTGTCCGGCATGACCGGCACGGCCGACACCGAGGCCGAGGAGTTCTCGAGCATCTACAAGCTCGACGTAATCGTGATTCCCCCCAACCGGCCGCTGCTGCGCGTCGAGAACCCGGATCTAGTCTACCGCACCGAGCAGGAGAAGTGGGACGCGATCGTCAAGGACATCCTCGACGAGCACGGCAAGGGCCGGCCGGTGCTGGTGGGCACGGTGTCGATCGAAAAGTCCGAGCGCCTGTCGTCGATGCTCGATCGGCAGGGCCTCAAGCGCGGCAACACGACCGGCGGCGACAGCGACAAGCACGTGGTGCTCAACGCGAAGTACCACGCGCAGGAAGCCGAGATCGTCTCGCAGGCGGGCCGCCGGGGCTCGGTGACGATCGCCACGAACATGGCCGGCCGCGGCACCGACATCCTGCTCGGCGGCAACCCTGAGTTCATGGCGCGCCAGCAGGCGCTGGCCGAGCAGATCGCCGAACGGCTGCCGAAAGGCGAAGAGCGCTTCGTAGACGACGAAGACTTCGTCTACTTCTACCACCTCGACACGTTCTACCGCGTGCCGAAGCCCCGCTACACCGCGATCTTCGAGCACTTCAAGACGCAGTGCGACGCGGAGCACGACGAGGTCATCGCCGCCGGCGGGCTGCACATCCTCGGCACGGAGCGTCACGAGGCGCGGCGCGTGGACAACCAGCTGCGCGGCCGCGCCGGCCGCCAGGGCGACCCGGGGTCGTCGCGCTTCTACCTGTCGCTGCAGGACGACCTGATGCGCATCTTCGGGTCCGATCGCATCTCCGGCCTGATGCAGCGCCTCGGCATGGAAGAAGGCGTGCCGATCGAGGCCAAGATGGTCAACAAGGCCATCGAGCGCGCTCAGGAGCAGGTCGAGGCGCAGAACTTCTCCGTCCGCAAACACCTGCTCGAGTACGACGACGTGATGAACAAGCAGCGCGAGACGGTCTACGCGCTGCGGCGGCAGATTCTCGAGGGCAAGATCACGTTCGAGGGCGAGAACGAAGAAGAAGAGATCGTCGGCACGCGCGAGTACCTCATGGACCTCGCCGAGGGCATCCTCGACAACCTGCTCGAGACGTACGCCGCGCGCGAGGCGGACTTCGAGTCGTGGGACCTCGAGGCGCTCAAGCGCGAGGCGTCGAACACGTTTGCCGTCGAGACGGCCGACATGGACTTCAGCGACCGGACGTCGGACGAGATCCGCGACATGCTCTGGGAGCGCGCGAGCAAGTCGTACGAAGCGAAGGAAGTGATCGTCGGCCGCGAGATCCTGTCGCGCGTCGAGCGCGACGTGATGCTCCAGATCGTGGACACGCAGTGGAAAGATCACCTCTACAGCCTCGACCATCTGAAGGAAGGCATCGGCCTGCGCGGCTACGGCCAGCGCGATCCGCTCGTCGAGTACAAGAAAGAAAGCTTCGAGCTCTTCCAGGACATGAAGACCCGCGTGGACGAGGAGACGGTCAAGCTGCTGTGGCGGCTGCGGCCGGTGCTCGGCGACGAGAGCGAGATGCCGGCGCCGCGCCAGCCCGTGCGTCAGCGGCAGCCGCTCGTCCTGAGCGGCCCGAGCGAGGAGCCGGTGTCCGCGTTCGCCGGCGCCACACGCTCCGCCGTCGCGACGCCGGTCGCCGCGCCGCCGCGGGCGCATTCACCACAGGGCCGGCAGCCCGCGCGCGTCGGCGGCGACGACGCGGTCGTGAAGACCGTGCGCCGCGACGAGCCGAAGGTGGGCCGCAACGATCCGTGCCCATGCGGCAGCGGCAAGAAATACAAGAAGTGCCACGGACAAGGGACATGAGCCTATGGATGTGAAAACGAGCACGGATCTCGCCATCGGCGCCGACCTCGCCACTGCCCTGACCTTCGACGACATCCTGCTGGTGCCGCAGCACTCGACCGTGCTGCCCTATCAGGTGGACGTCAGCACCAACCTCACCCGCCACATCCGCTTGAACGTGCCGCTCGTCAGCGCGGCCATGGACACCGTCACCGAGTCGCGCCTCGCGATTGCCATGGCGCAGCAGGGCGGCATCGGCGTCATCCACAAGAACCTCTCGATCGAGGAGCAGGCGTCGGAGGTCGATCGCGTGAAGCGGTCGGAGAGCGGGATGATCGTCAACCCGATCACCCTCGCGCCGACGAACAAGATCTACGAAGCGCTGGAGCTGATGAAGAAGTACAGCATCTCCGGCGTGCCGATCACCGAGGACGGCAGCAAGGAAGGCAAGCTCGTCGGCATCCTGACGAACCGCGACCTGCGGTTCGAGACCAACGTCAACCGGCCGATTGCCGACATCATGACGCGCGACCGGCTGATCACGGTGCCGGTCGGCACGACGCTCGACGGCGCGCGCGAGATCCTGCACCAGCATAAGGTCGAGAAGCTCCTCGTCGTGGACAACGCGTTCCGGCTGAAGGGGCTCATCACCGTCAAGGACATCCAGAAGGCCGTCAAATACCCGAACGCGTCGAAAGACTCGCTCGGCCGGCTGCGCTGCGGCGCGGCCGTGGGCGTCGCGAAGGACACGGTCGAGCGCGCCGAGGCGCTGGTCGCCGCCAACGTCGATGTCATCGTCGTCGACACGGCGCACGGCCATTCGCAGCTCGTCATGGACATGGTGCGGCGGATCCGGCTCAAGTTCCCCAACGTCGATCTCATCGCCGGCAACGTCGCCACCGGGGAGGCGACGCTGGCGCTCATCGACGAAGGCGTGGACGCGGTGAAGGTCGGCATCGGCGCCGGCTCGATCTGCACGACGCGGGTCGTGGCCGGCATCGGCGTCCCGATGATCTCCGCGGTCATGGACTGCGCGAGGGCCGCCGAGCGCCGCGGCATCCCGATCATCGCCGACGGCGGCATCCGCTTCTCCGGCGACATCGTCAAAGCGCTGGCCGTGGGCGCGAGCTCGACGATGGTCGGCAACCTGTTCGCGGGCACCGACGAGAGCCCGGGCGAGCTGATTCTCTTCCAGGGACGCAGCTTCAAGGAGTACCGCGGCATGGGATCGATCGGCGCGATGCGCCGCGGCAGCCGCGACCGCTACTTCCAGGACGAGTTCGACCTCGAGAGCTCGGCGGTGCTGTCGAAGTCGCACGAGAAGCTGGTGCCGGAAGGCATCGAGGGCCGCGTCGCGCACAAAGGCAGCGTCGCCGCGATGATTCACCAGCTGGTCGGCGGCCTGCGCGCCGGCATGGGCTACTGCGGCTGCGAAGACATCCCGCACCTGCAGCGCGACGCGAAGCTGATTCGCATCACGCCCGCGGGCTTCCGCGAGAGCCACGTCCACGACGTGGCGATTACTAAGGAAGCGCCCAACTATCGATCCGAGTAGTGCCGTGGTGGGGTCCGCGTTCAGGCGGAACGCGGACCCCACATCGCTACGGCGTAATCGTCAGCCGCCGCTCGTCGCCCTCGCCGTGCTCGATGCGGACCGCGACCGCATCCGCGATCGGGCGCGGCAGCTTCTCCGCCCACTCGATCGCCAGCACGCTGTTCAGCCCCAGCTCCTCGAGGCCGAGCTCGTCAATCTCACGCGCGTCGTTGAGGCGGTAGAGATCGACGTGAATCAGCGGCACTCGCCCGCCGCGATACTCCTGCATCAGCGTGAAGGTCGGGCTGCTGACTTCTTCGGGTGCGACGCCGAGGCCTTCGGCCAGGCCGCGCACGAGCGCGGTCTTCCCCGCTCCAAGATCGCCGATGAGGAGCAGTACCGATCCAGGGGCCACCGTCGCCGCGAGCCTGCGGCCGACGTCCGCCGTTTCTGCCTCGGAACGTGTCGTGATCGTCACGCGGCGGCCGGGGTCCTCACGACGCCCTGGAGCATCGACACCTGACCGATGTGGACGAGCGTGTGATTGAGTCCCCACCAGAACAGTGCCGACTCTCGCGGTCGGCCCGGCAGGAATCCGGCGAGCCTGGCGGCGACGTCCGCCGAAAAAATGCCAGCGGCCGCGGCCTGTTCGATATCGGCCGACTCGATGGGCGCGGTCCACTCCGATTCGCTCAGTTCGACGACCATCGTCCGGGTTCGACGGCCGACCTCGTCGCGGTATGCGCGCAGGGCCTCAAGATCGATGCCGTCGGAGAGGGTGGCGACGTCAGCCTTGGACATGCCCGTGCCGAACCCATCCTCCCCCGCGTTGAAGCGTGCGCGCCAGCCGCCCTCGTCGAGCAGCTGCGGACGCCGCATCACCAGCCCGCTGACGAACGCGTCCTCGACGCGGGCCACGTGCCACAGGATCCACGCGATCGAGTTCAATCCGTGCGGACGCACTCTGAACTGCGCATCCGTCAGCCCCTGCAGATAGTGATCGATGTTGATCGTGTGTGACTTGGCGACGGCTTCGGTGTGCACGAATGAGTGTTCACGCAGGAAGTAATCGATGTCGGCCATGCCCTTCCCCTCACGTCCACCCGAGCCGGACGCTACGAACTGTTGCCCTGATTGACAACGCGGCGGCGCGCCGTGAGCTCCTGAATCGCGTCGCCGACGTGAGCGGCGACGTCGCTGGCGACAAGCGAGACGTCGCTTTCGTCCGCGTCCGCGAGGTCGCCAGCCATGCCGTGCAGGTAGACAGCAAGCTTGCACGCGGCTTCCGCGTCGAGCAGCTGGCCGAGCCACGCGGCGATCATGCCGGTCAGCACGTCGCCGGTGCCGCCGGTCGCCATGCCGGCATTGCCGGTCGGGTTGATGAACACCTTCTCGTCCGGCGTGGCGATGAGCGTGCGGTGCCCTTTCAAGACGACGTACACGTGATGCTGGACGGCGAAGTTGCGCGCGATGTCGAGGCGGTTCGCCTGCACTTCGTCGGTTGACATGCCGACGAGCCGGGCCATCTCGCCCGGATGCGGCGTGATGATGACGTCGCGCCCCTCGCGGCCGGTCAGCGCGTCGGGATCGTTGCTGAACGCGTTCAGCCCGTCGGCATCGACGACGAGCGGCGCCGTCGCGCGATCGACCAGCGCCTTGACGAACTGGCGCGTGCCGGGCGCCTGGCCGAGCCCCGGACCGATCGCGATGACGTCGCGCGCCAATTCGATCAGCGCATCGACCGCCTCGACGTCGAGGCCGTTGTCGTGCGCCGATCGCAGCGGCACGGTCATGTACTCCGGCGCCAGCGCGGCGACAATCGGCAGACAGTCGGCGGGTGTCGCCACCGTGACAAGCCCGGCGCCCGCTCGCAGCGCGCCCATCGCGGACAGGTGTGCGGCCCCTGTCTTGCCGAGCGACCCGGCGACCAGCAGGACGTGTCCGTAGTCGCCCTTGTGGCTGTCGGGCGAGCGCGGCGTGATCAGCTCGCGCACGCCTGCGCGCGTCAGCAGCTCGACGCGCGGGCCCTCGAGCGCGTCGATGACGTCGGCCGGAATGCCGATGTCGGCGATGACGATGTCGCCGGCGCGGTTTTCGGCTGGCGGCAGCACCAGCGGCAGCTTCGGCGCGCCGAGCGTGACGGTTGTCCCCGCGTCGATCGACTCGCCGATCAGATCGCAGGAGTCCGCCGACAGCCCGGACGGCAGGTCGATGGCGACGACGGGGATGCCTGAGGCGTTCACGTCGGTGATGACGCTCTCGATGAGGCCGCGGACGGGCGCGTTGAGGCCGGTGCCGAAGATCGCGTCCACGATCAGCGTGCAGTCGCGGACCTCGGAGAGGTGCAGTTCCCACGCCTGCCCGTCCGCGACTTCGACCACCGTGAGGCCGAGCCTGCCCAGGATGTCGAGGTTGACGCGCGCGTCGCCGCGCACGTCGGCGACCTGCCCGATGAGAAACACCGACACGTCCACGCCGCGCTGCACGAGCGTCCGCGCGACAACGAAGCCGTCGCCGCCGTTGTTGCCGCGCCCGCACAGCACGGCCACCTGCCGATCGAGCAGATCCGTGTGAATCGCTTCCATGGCCGCCACCACCTGGCGGCCGGCGTTTTCCATGAGCACGAGCGACGGGATGCCGATGTCTTCGATCGTCCGGCGGTCGGCTTCGCGCATCTGCGCGGCGGAGAGCACTCGCATCGTGATGAGCCTCTCCACCGCAGAGGACGCGGAGGAAAGGAGGAACCGATCCTAACCCACAATGCCGCCAGGGCGTCGGCGGAAAGGCCCGGCTCACGTGGTACTCTATGGGCCGTGTCGGCGACGGTCAACGTCAACGGCCGCGTGAGCGACGGTCAGCACGCGGTCATCTCGGTCTTCGATCACGGGTTCCTCTACGGCGAAGGCGTCTACGAGACGCTCCGCACCTTCAACGGCCGGCCCTTTCTCTTCGATCGGCACATGCAGCGGCTGCGCAATTCGGCGCGCATGCTGATGCTCCCTGTCCCGATGACCGACGCGGAGTTCCTCGCGCGCTGCCGAGAGACGATGGACGCGGCCGCGCTCGGCGCCGGTCCCCGCAACGAGGCGTACATCCGCATCCTGCTCACGCGGGGCGTCGGCGAGCTTTCCTACGATCCCGCCGTGACGCCCACTCCGTCGGTCGTGGTGATCGTCAAGCCCCAGGTCGATCCACCGGCCTCCGCGTACGAGCAGGGCGTCACGCTCGCGCTGGTGGACATCGTCCGCAACCATCCGGCGTCGGTGAACCCGTTGATCAAGTCGAACAACCTGCTGA
>CAZOIK010000127.1:0-5910 GCA_964579765.1 uncultured Bifidobacteriaceae bacterium | reverse complement strand
GGCGACGTACGAAAAGTTCGCGTCGTCGCGCAGCGCTTCGCCGTCGGGCGTCTGGCTTTCCTCGCGGAAGTGGCCGCCGCACGACTCCCTGCGGTGCAGCGCGTCGAGCGTGAGCAGTTCGGCGAACTCGAGGTAGTCGGCCACGCGGCCGGCGTACTCGAGGCTCTGGTTCATGTTGTCTGGCGAGCCGGGCACGGAGACGTTGTTCCAGAATTCCTCGCGCAGACGAGGAATCTTCGTGAGCGCGGCCTGGAGACTCGCTTCGGTGCGCGCCATGCCGACGTCGTCCCACATCACTTTACCGAGCTCGCGGTGGATTTCGCGGATGCCGCGGCTGCCCTTGACGCTCAGCAGCTTGTCGATGCGCTCCTGGACGTTGTGAGCGGCTTCCTTGAACGCCTCGTGATCCGTCGAGACCTTCGGCAGCGCGGTGCCGGCGAGGTAGTCGCCGATCGTGTACGGGATGACGAAGTAGCCGTCGGCCAGCCCCTGCATCAGCGCGCTCGCGCCGAGCCGGTTCGCGCCGTGGTCGGAGAAGTTCGCCTCGCCGAGGACGTGCAGCCCGGGCAGGTTGCTCATCAGGTTGTAGTCCACCCAGAGCCCGCCCATCGTGTAGTGGATCGCGGGATAGATGCGCATCGGGACCTTGTACGCGTCTTCGTCCGTGATCTTCTGGTACATCTGGAACAGGTTGCCGTACTTCTCGCGGATGACGTCCACGCCCAGGCGCTTGATGGCGTCGGTGAAATCGAGATACACCGCCAGGCCGCTCTCGCCGACGCCGCGCCCTTCGTCGGCCATCTGCTTCGCGTTGCGCGACGCGACGTCGCGTGGCACGAGGTTGCCGAAGCTCGGGTACTTGCGTTCGAGGTAGTAGTCGCGCTCGTCCTCGGGAATCTGCGCGGGTGGACGCGTGTCGCCCTTCTTCTTCGGCACCCAGACGCGCCCGTCATTGCGAAGGCTTTCGCTCATGAGCGTCAGCTTCGACTGGTGCTCGCCGCTGACGGGGATGCACGTCGGGTGGATCTGCGTGTAGCAGGGATTGGCGAACAGGGCGCCGCGCTTGTAGGCGCGGTACGCGGCCGTGACGTTCGAGTTGACGGCGTTGGTCGAGAGGTAATACACCGTGCCGTAGCCGCCCGTCGCCAGAATCACGGCGTCGGCGGCATGGCGCTCCAGCTCGCCCGTCGTGAGGTTGCGGCAGACGATGCCGCGCGCCTTGCCGTCGATGACGACCAGGTCGAGCATCTCGCGGCGCGGGAACAGCTTCACTTTCTTGTCGTGGACCTGCCGCATGAGCGACTGATACGCGCCGATGAGCAGCTGCTGCCCGGTCTGGCCGCGGGCGTAGAAGGTCCGCGACACCTGCGCGCCGCCAAACGACCGGTTGTCGAGCAGGCCGCCGTATTCACGCGCGAACGGCACGCCCTGCGCCACGCACTGGTCGATGATGTTGACGCTCATCTGCGCGAGCCGGTAGACGTTGGCTTCGCGCGAGCGGTAGTCGCCGCCCTTCACCGTGTCGTAGAAGAGGCGATAGACGCTGTCGCCGTCGTTCTGATAGTTCTTCGCCGCGTTGATGCCGCCCTGCGCCGCGATGCTGTGCGCGCGCCGGGGGCTGTCCTGAATGCAGAAATTGAGGACGTTGTAGCCGAGCTCGCCGAGCGAGGCCGCCGCCGACGCGCCCGCCAGCCCCGTGCCGACGACGATGACCGTGTACTTCCGCTTGTTGGCCGGGTTGACCAACTTCATCTCGAACTTGTGCCGGTCCCATTTCGACGCGATCGGGCCGGCAGGAATCTTTGCGTCCAGCTTCATACGTGCACCTGCCCGCCGTGCTGCATGTAGGCCCACACCGCGATGATCATGAATCCGCCGGCAATCAGCACCGCGATGATCTTGCCCGCGGCCAGAATGCGTGGCGTCCACGTGGGATGCGTGAGCCCGAGCGACTGGAACGCGCTCCCGATCCCGTGCCACAGATGCGAGCCGACGACGGCCATCGTGAGGAGGTAGAAGCCAACCGTCAGCGGATTCGCGAACGTCTCCAGTTCCTGCCGATAGAGGTCGCGCCCGCCCGGCGCCCACTCGTATTCATGCCCCCAGCCCGCGCGGAACGTCTTGGCGTGGATGACGACGAACACGAGGAGCCAGAGGCCCGTGACGATCATCGTCGAGGACGCGAAGGACTTGCGGCTCGTGTAGTCGGCGCCCTCCTTCTTCACGTACCGCACCGGCCGGGCCGCCTGGTTCCTGAAGAACATGTTCACGGCCTTGAAAATGTGGACCAGGAAGACCGCGAGCAGCAGGAGCTCGATGACGATGAGCAGCGGGTTGCTTTCGAGCGTGAAGGCGTAGCGGTTGAAGACGGTGGGACCGAAGAACACCAGCAGGTTTCCGGCGATGTGGATGATCAGATAAATGAAGAGCGCGAGGCCGGTAATGCCGATGAGGAGCTTCGTCCCCACTGAGGAGGAAAAGACTCGTAATCGTTGTGACATGTGGGGAGAAGTTTACTGCGGTTGACGTGCCGGACGAAAGCCGATTAGCATCGTTCGTTTCCTGTCGCCATGAAAATCCACGAGTATCAAGCCAAAGCCATCCTCGCGCACCACGGCGTCCCTGTCCCGCGCGGAGAAGAGACCTCCAACCCGGCGGAAGTCGCCGACATCGCCAAGCGGCTCGGCACCAGCGTGGTCGTCGTCAAGGCGCAGATCCACGCCGGCGGCCGCGGCAAAGGTGGCGGCGTCAAGCTCGCGAAGTCGCCGGAGGAAGCCGAGCGCATCGCACGCGACATGCTCGGCATGACCCTCGTCACGCATCAGACCGGGCCGGAGGGCCGCATCGTCGGCCGTCTGCTGATTGAAGAAGGCCTGCAGATGACGCGCGAGCTGTATCTGAGCATCGTGCTCGATCGCGCGGCCGGCAAGCCCGTGATGATGGCCAGCGCCGACGGCGGCATGGACATCGAGGAAGTCGCCGCGAAGACGCCCGAGCGCATCGCCAAGGTCTACATCGAGCCGGGGGTCGGTATCGTCCCGTTCGAGGCGCGGCAGCTCGGGTTCGCGATCGGCCTCGACGGCAAGCAGGTGAACAAGTTCGTCGCGCTCGCCTCGGCGCTCTACGAGGCGTTTCTCGCGACCGACGCGTCGCTCGTCGAGATCAACCCGCTGGTCGTCACGGCCGCGGGCGACCTGCTGGCGCTCGACGCGAAGATGAACTTCGACGACAACGCGCTCTACAAGCATCCCGACATCAAGGACCTGCGGGATCTCGCCGAAGAGGATCCGCTCGAGATCGAGGCGTCGAAGTTCTCGCTCAACTACATCCATCTCGACGGCAACATCGGCTGCATGGTCAACGGCGCCGGCCTCGCGATGGCGACGATGGACATCATCAAGCTGGCGGGCGGCGAGCCGGCCAACTTCCTCGACGTCGGCGGCGGCGCGAACGCCGAGCAGATCCGCAACGCGTTCAAGATCCTGATGTCGGACAAGAACGTGAAGGCGGTGCTGATCAACATCTTCGGCGGCATCCTGCGCTGCGACGTCCTCGCGCAGGGCGTCATCGCCGCCGTGAAGGAACTCGGCGTCCCCGTGCCGATCGTGATTCGCATGGAAGGCACGAACGTGGACGAAGGGAAGCGGCTGCTCAAAGACAGCGGCATGAATTTCACGACCGCCGACTCGATGGGCGAGGCGGCGACCAAGGTCGTGCAACTGGCGCGTTAGCGGCGACTCAGCTATGTCCGTATTCATCGATAAATCCACGCGACTGATCGTTCAGGGCCTGACGGGACGTGAAGGTACGTTCCACGCGAAGCAGGCGGCGGCGTATGGCACGCAGGTGGTCGGCGGCGTCACCCCCGGCAAGGGCGGGACGACGCACGAAGGCTGGCCGATCTTCAACACCGTGCACGACGCGGTGAAGGCCACCGGCGCCAACGCGTCGGTGATTTTCGTCCCGCCGCCGTTTGCGGCCGACGCGGTGATGGAAGCGGCCGACGCGGGCATCGCGCTGGTCGTCTGCATCACCGAAGGCATCCCGACGTTCGACATGATGCGCGCGATGACGTTCCTCAAGACGCGTCCGCAGACGCGCCTCATCGGCCCGAACTGCCCGGGGCTCATCTCGCCCGGCAAGGCCAAGGCCGGCATCATCCCCGGACACATCTGCAAGGAAGGCCGCATCGGCATTGTCAGCAAGAGCGGCACGCTGACCTACGAAGCGATCCACCAGCTCACGCGCATCGGCATGGGGCAGACGACGTGCATCGGCATCGGCGGCGATCCGCTGATCGGCACGTCGCACATCGACGCGCTCAAAGCGTTCGCCGCGGATCCAGACACCGACGCGGTCATCATGATCGGTGAAATCGGCGGGTCGGCGGAGGAAGAAGCGGCGGCGTGGATCAAGGCCAACTTCAAGAAACCCGTCGTCGCGTTCATCGCCGGACAGACGGCGCCGCCCGGACGCCGCATGGGTCACGCCGGCGCGATCATCGCCGGAGGCAAAGGCACCGCGGCGGAGAAGATGGCCGCGCTCGCGGCCGCCGGCGTGAAGGTTGTGAAGAGCCCTGCCGACATGGGCAAGGGCATCCAGGAAGTCCTCGGCCGCTAAAATCCCACCGCGCGAGGCGGGCGCCCCGACCACAGTCGTCGGCGCCCGCATGTTATACTCAGTTGGTTCCCCTGCCTCAGTTTGACGGCCTTGGTGGACCCTCTATTGTCATGTCTCGTAAGGACTTTTCGTAAGGACTGCATGAATGTCACCGAGTGATCTCGCGGTTCAGCAGCAGCGAAGCTCCGCCGGAAAGCAACGCGTCGTCAACGACTTCAGCATTCAAGTGGCCACCGTCAACGGCTCCGGCAGCCAGACGGCCAACCTCGTGCTCCTTCGTTCGCTCCTCCTGATGGGCATCCCGGCGTCGGGCAAGAACATGTTCCCCAGCAACATCGCGGGGCTGCCGACCTGGTACACCATTCGTGCCAGCAAGCGTGGCTACATCGGCCGGAAGAAGGAAGTCGATTTCCTCGTCGCGATGAACGCGGAGACGGCGAAGGAAGACGTGATGACGCTCGATCCCGGCGCTGCGGTCGTCTACGACGAGCCGCTGAAGCTGAAGGATCTGCGCGACGATCTCGTGTTCTATCCGGTGCCGTTCGACAAGCTGGTCGCGCCGGTCTGTCCTGACGCGAAGCTGCGCCGCCTCGTGCGCAACATGATCTACGACGGCATCCTGGCGAAGCTGCTCGGGATCGATCCGGCGCTGATGGAGAAAGCGCTCAACAAGCAGCTGGGCAAGAAGGCGAAGGCCGTCGCGCTCAACTCCGGCGCCCTGAAAGCGGGCTGGGACTACGCCGAAGCCAACCTGCCGAAGCAGGACCCCTACGCGCTCGAGCACATGAACGCGACGACGGGGAAGGTGCTGATCGAGGGCAACGCCGCGGCGGCCATCGGCTGCATGATGGCTGGCGTCACCGTCGTCGCCTGGTATCCGATCACGCCGTCCAGCTCGCTCTGCGAATCGCTCATCGGGTACATGAAGAAGTACCGGATGGACAAGAAGACCGGGAAGGCGACGTTCGCCATCGTCCAGGCGGAAGACGAAATCGCGTCGCTCGGGATGGTCATCGGCGCCAGCTGGGCGGGCGCACGGTCGATGACCGCGACGGCCGGCCCCGGCGTCTCGCTCATGGGCGAGTTCGCGGGCCTGGCGTATTACGCCGAGACGCCCGCCGTCATCTTCGACGTCCAGCGCGTGGGGCCGTCCACGGGCCTCCCGACGCGCACCGCGCAGGGCGACCTGCTCTCGACCGCGTTCCTCTCGCACGGCGACACCAAGCACATCATGCTGATCCCGTCGTCGGTCGAGGAATGCTACGAGATGGCGATCGAGGCGTTCGACCT
>CAZOIK010000126.1:0-14457 GCA_964579765.1 uncultured Bifidobacteriaceae bacterium | reverse complement strand
GGTTCTGCGTCCCTGGATGATCTGGATGAGCAGCGACGCGATCGCCAGCAGCAGCAGGATGTGAATGAACCCGCCGAGCGTGTACGACGTCGCCAGCCCGAGCACCCACAGGACCAGCAGAATCACGAAGAGCGTCCACAGCATGGACTAGCTCCTTGTCTCGACGGGCGCGCCGCCCGTCGTCTGCGGCGGCCGCGGCATGCGCGCCGCCGCCTGGTTCATCGCCTGGTTCGCGGCCTGCGTGACCTGCTCGCCGGCGTTGGTCACGACCTCGCGCGCGCGATCGAAGGCTTCGCGCCCGCGATCGGCGAGGTCGTTCACCGTCTTCCCGACGCGCTGGCTCACGTCGCGCGCGGTGCCGGTGATCGTGTCGCGCATCTCCTGGCCCGTCTTCGGCGCGAACCACAGGCCGAGGCCCGCGCCGATCACCGCGCCCGCGAACAGGCCGGTGAAGAACGCGCCTGTCGAACTCCCGCTGTCGTATTCGTCCTCGTCAGAAAACTGTCTCACGTCCCCCTCCTGTGCTGCTCGTATCCGAGTCGTGGGCGGCCTGCCATTCCTCCGACAGCGCACTCTGCGCACGGGTGAACGCCTGCCGGAACCGTGCGCACTCCGACGCGAAGTCGTCGAGCAGGCCGATGGCCGTGTCGAGGAGGCGCCGTCCTCCCGGCGTTCTGAGGATGTAGACGGCGAGCGCGCCCGCCGCCGCCCCGGTCACCACCGCCAGCACGCTGGCACTCGTTGCTCTCTGATCGTGTTCGTTCATGACGCGCGCACCCCGGCGCTTACTCTGCACGGCCGGTGCCATGTGACTCGAGGCCTCTCTGGTCAGCCGTTTTCACTGGCCTGACGCTTGCACTTTTTGCGGACGTGCTACAGGAAAGGGAGCGCCGATGGCTACGACGACGGATAGAGAGAAGCTGATCGCCGATCTGAATGGCGATCTCTCGCGCGAATACCAGGCGATCATCGCGTATGTGATCTACTCACAGACCCTCAAGGGCGCCGCCTACATGGCGATCGCCGCGGAGCTCGAGAACCACGCGAAAGAAGAGCTGGCCCATGCGCTGACGATCTCCAAGCAGATCGACTACCTCGGCGGTACGCCGACCACGCAGCCCGGGCCGGTCCGGCTGTCCGAGCAGGCGGAAGAGATGCTGCGGTTCGACCTCGACAACGAAACCGAGACCGTCCGCAACTACCGCCAGCGGGTCCGGCAGTGCGAAGCGCTCGGCGAATTCGCGATGGCCGAGGAGATCCGCAAGATCCTCGTGAACGAACAGGAGCACCAGATCGATCTCGCGACGGCCCTCGGCATCGACGTCCCCGTGATCGACGCCCTCGAACCGACCGGCGCGCGCTGAGCGCGCCATCCTCAACAGGAGCCCAACCCATGAGAGCCGCTTACGGAATTGCCGTACTTCTCGCCACAGGTCTGTGCCTCACCGCCGCGCCGGCGCATGCCGACGGCTTCGTCAGCCCGACGATCGGCGTCGATTTCGCCGGCGCCGCCGGCAGCACGCTCACCGGCGCCACCAGCAACAGCAACAAGATCAATTTCGGCGTCGCGGCCGGCTGGATGGGCGCGGGCGTCGCGGGCATCGAGGAAGACTTCTCGTACGCACCGAACTTCTATGGCAGCGGCGGCACGCTCGACACCACGCACGTCGCGACTCTCATGACGAACTTCATCCTGGGCGCGCCGATCGGCGGGCAGCACGGCGGCGGCGTCCGGCCGTACGGATCGATCGGCGTCGGCTGGATCGGTCAAGGCGTGTCCACTGCGAACGGCATCGGCAACTTCACGTCGAACAACTTCGGCTTCGACCTCGGCGTCGGGCTGATGGGCTACTTCGCCGATCACATCGGCCTGCGCGGCGACGTCCGCTATTTCCGCAACTTCACCTCGAACAGCTCGAACACCGTCGGCCTGTCGGTCGGCACGTTCGATTTCTTCCGCGCGTCGATTGGCGTGCTGTTCCGGTTCTAGTCAAGCACACGTAGTGCGGACCTTCAGGTCCGCCGGGTCTGCCTGAGGGCAGGCCTGAAGGCCTGCGCTACTGTGCGCTCTGCTCTCCCTTCTAGTTCCCCGCCGCCGGCGTCTTCCCTGTGTTTCTCACCGCCGTCTGCGTCGTGCGCGCCTGCTGCAGATGATCCTCGAGCGTCGGCAGCGTGCTCGACGCGAACGCCTTCACCTGCGGATCCCGCCCTGAGTTCGATTCCTTCTTGAACTCGTTCACGTCCGTCCGGTGGTCGGACACCATCGCGTTCATGTACGCGCGGTCGAACGCCGCGCCGTTCAGCTTCTCGAGCCGCTGCATCAGCGCCTTGTCCTTCGCGGACAGATCCTCCGGCAGCGTGATGCTCTTGCTCTCCGCGATCGACTTGAGCTGATCGTTGGCCTTCATGTGGTCTTCGACCATGCGCTGGCCGAACTTCTTCACTTCGTCGTTCTTCGCGCGCTGCTCGGCCAGCTTGCCGAGCTCCACCTCGGCCTTGCCGCCCTTGGCCGCGTCGAGGATGAACTCGATGTCTTCCGATCCCGACGAGGTGATCGCCGGAGGCTGGGCCTTCGACGACTGACCCGCCGGCTGCCGGTCCTGCGCGCCTACGGTGGCCGCCAGCGCGAACGCGATGCCCGCAAACAGAACAGTTCTCATGTCACATTCCTCCAGCCCGCATCGGGCTGCAAGCGAAGTACCGCGGGTGCGTGTGGTACTCCGCGTGCACTCCAGCGGCTGACGGATGAAGTCGGCCGCGCGCCTCGCCACGACGAAGGACTCGACCGCCTCGAGCTCGACGGCGGCGCCCGCAATCGCTCCGGGCTCGCGGCGCGCCCACGGCGGCGCCAATCTAATCAAGCGCCTCGGGCCCGGTCTCATCACCGGAGCCTCCGACGACGATCCGAGCGGCATCGGGACATACGCTCAGGCCGGCAGCCGCTTCGGCGGCGGCCTGCTCTGGACGATGGTCGTGACGCACCCGCTGATGTCGGGCATCCAGGAGATCAGCGCGCGGATCGGCATCGTCACGGGACGCGGGCTCGCGGGCAATCTGCGGGAACACGCGCCGCGCCCGCTGCTGTACGGCGTCATCGCCGTGCTGCTCGCCGCGAACACGGTCAACATCGGCGCGGATGTGGGCGCGATGGGTGCGTCGCTGCGGCTCATGACCGGTGGACCCGCGCTGCTCTGGGTCGTCGCGTTCGGCACGTTCAGCGCGCTGCTGCAGGTGTTCGTCCCGTACCACCGCTACGTGCCGTACTTGAAGTGGCTGTCCGTCGCGCTGTTCGCGTACGTCGGCATCGCGTTCGTCGTGCAGGTTCCCTGGCGCGACGTCGCGCGCGCCACGTTCGTGCCGTCGATGCCGTGGTCCCGCTCGTCGATCGAGATGACCGTCGCCATCCTCGGGACGACGATCAGCCCGTACCTCTTCTTCTGGCAGGCGTCCGAGGAAGTGGAAGAGCAGCGGATCGACGGCTGGGAGCGTCCGCTCGCCGTCGCGCCGGAGCAGGGCACGGTTCAGCTCGGGCGCATGCAGGCAGACACGTGGTTCGGCATGGGCGTCTCGAACGTCGTCGCGTACTTCGTCATGCTGACCGCGGCCGTCGTCTTTCACGGCCACGGCATCGTGGACATCCAGACAGTGACGCAGGCGGCCGAGGTGCTGAAGCCCGTGGCTGGACCGTTCGCGCACGTGCTGTTCAGTGGCGGGATCATCGGCACGGGCCTGCTGGCACTCCCCGTGCTGGCCGGATCCTCGGCGTATGCCGTCGGCGAGGCGCTGCGCTGGCGAACGGGACTGGAAAAATCTCCCCGCCGCGCCGCGCGCTTCTACCTTGTCATCATCGCGTCGATGGCGGGCGGGGTCGCGCTCAACGTGCTGCCGATCGACCCCATCCGCGCGCTCGTGTGGAGCGCGGTGGTGAACGGTGTGACGAGCGCGCCGATCATGATTGCAGTCATGCTGCTGGCCCGCCGGTCCGACATCATGGGCGAGTTCACGCTGCCGCGGCGGCTGCAGGTGCTCGGCTGGAGCGCGACGGCAGTGATGGCCGCGTCGGCGATCGCGCTGCTCACGGTGACCGCCGGATGATTCACGGCTTCGTCCACTTCTTCCTGTCGCTGCCGGGGGTGGTCGCGCTGGCCGCGCTCGACTCGACGTTCTTCTTCACGCTGCCGCTCGGCATCGACGCGGCGGTCGTGATCCTGGCGGCGCGCGGTGGTGCGTACGTGTGGCTGACGCCGTTGCTGGCGAGCTCCGGATCGCTCGCGGGCGCCGCGTTCACCTACTGGACCGGCCTCAAGATCGGGGAGAGCGGACTCGGGCACCTCGCGTCGGAGAAGTGGGTCGAGCGCATCAAACGTCGGCTGCAGGGCAGCGCCGCGACGCTCGCGGCGCTCGACCTCGTCCCGCCGCCGTTTCCGTTCAGCCTCTTCGTGCTCGGCGCCGGCGCCGCGAAGACGGATCGCCGCAAGTTCTTCGCGACCTTGGCCGGCTGCCGTCTTCTGCGGTTCGGCGTCGAAGCGCTGCTCGGCCTGCGCTACGGCGGCCATGCGCTCCGATGGATCGAATCGGAAACGGTGGAGCGCGTCGTTGCCGCCGTCGTCGTCGTGGCCATCGCCGCGGGCGCGTGGTCGCTCTTCCGATGGCGGCGCCGCCGCCGATCTACGGCGCGGGCGTCAGCTGCACCAGAAACACGTCCTGGCGAGCCGTCCCCTCGGCCGCATCGGTTCCGAGCGTCTTTTCCCAATTGGAGGTGAAGAGCACCCAGCGTCCGTCGGGCGAGATGTTCGCGATGGGCTCGTACCAGAAGTACGGGACCGACGGGTTGCTGTCGCTGCGGATGTCGCTGCGATGGTGCGCGAACCGCCACACCGTGCCGCCGCCGCCGTTCGTGGTGTCGATGCCGATGATCTCGTCGTCCCACGCGCGCCAGTCGGTCGTGTTGGGACCGTAGCGGTAGGTGGACGAGATGACCGGGACGAGCCGATCCGGCTGCGTGTTGTTCCACGTCGTGTGATCCGCCAAGTACACCTCCTTCGGCTGCAGCACGGGTGAGATGAGGTCGTTGGTCTGCCACAGCGAGGCGAGCGAGCGGAACTGCCACTGCGCGGCGTCCCACGTCGAGCTCGAGCAGCAGTCCTGATTGAGCCAGACGCCGAACCCGGCGGCGTCGTGACCCGCCGGGTGCATGGTCTGGGTCAGCGGCGTGATCGCGTCGGTGGCCGTGTCCCAGATGTACACCTGCGCCGCGTTGCGCGGCGCCACGATGTCCGCGCCGGACGGATACAGGAACACGTAGCGCCCGCTCTTGTCGATCTGCGTCGCGTGCAGGTGGAAGTTCAGCGTGGTCGTCGTCGGGACGCCGTTGATCGTCGAGGCCGCCGTGTTCATGAGCTTTGACGGACTGCCGTCAAGCGGCGCCCAGAGCACGTAGTAGTGGTAGTCCTGTCCGCCGCCGCCGAAGAACGTCATCAGCGTCTCCGACGGCACGCCGCCCGTCATGATGCCGCCCACGTACGTGTTCGCCAGCCCAGGGACGATGTTGTCCAGATTGATCAACGTAGTGGCGACGCCCGTCGCGAAGTTGAACGCCGAGACCGTCCGGTTGTTGCTGCCGCCGACGCCGTAAATGACGTCGGGGTTGACGAGACTGAACTGCGGCTCGACGTAGAACGGGAGCGTGAGCCCGCCATTGCCGCTCGAGGACGGCTGCACGCGCGAGGCCGTCATCGTCGACGCATCGAAGTTGTACGGAATGATCGTGCCGTCGTTGCTGATCACGAAGAAGTGCGTCGACGTGGCGTTCCAGGCCGCCAGATGTGCGTTCGACGGGACGCGGAACGATCGGTTGAGCAGCCCCGGGCGCGTCGCGCCGTCGGTGACGCGGAGGATGCGCGAGCCGAACGTCGGGTCGTTGAACGCGTAGCCCGCGGGCCCGAGCTGCGGCAGTGGCGGCTTGGGATATGCGACGCGATCCGTGATCGCGGAGTACTGGGACGGCGCACCGGCCGGCGTGGTGCTGACGAGCGGTGCTGGCGGCGCCGGCGGCGGCGGAGGAGGTGGCGGCGGCAGCTCGGTCGTGAACGACCACGTCGGGCTTGCCGTAGTGCCGCTGCTGTTGTGCGCGATCACCTGCCAGAAGTACGTCACGCCCTGCTGCAGGATCGAGAGCACATAGCTCGCGGCCGACAGGCCGGTGACCGTTGCCGGCGGTGGATTCGTGGTGCCGAAGAACAGGTCGTACGACGTCGCGCCGATGGCCGTCCACGACAGCGTCAGCGGCGACACGGCGACGCCCGACAGCACGTCGGACGGCGGGGGAACGACCACAGGCAGCGGGCCGGCGCTGACGTTGTCGAACGTGGACGTGTTGAGCTGCGTGACGTCATGGCTGGTGACGACGAGCGCCCCGAGGGGCGTCGCGCCGAAGGTGACGGTCGCCGTGCCGACCTCGGTCCACGTCGTGCCGGTCGTCGAGACGTAGCCTGTGACGAGCGAACCCGCGCGCGTGAGCTTGAGCCAGACCGGTGCGGCCTGCGTCGCGCCGGCCAGCCAGGTCGTCGAACCGCCGGCCGTCGAGCGCGCCATGAACTCGATCGATCCGTTCGGCCGCACGTCGAGGACCACGTGCGCGGCGGAGGCGGCGGGCGAATCGCGCAGCATCAGACCGGCTTTCGCATAAGTGTTCGTGTTCTGCACGCCGGTCACGCGGGCGACGAGCTGCACGTCGCCGGCGAGCGGCTGCGAGACCGCACGGAAGGCGTCGGCGTTGCCCCAGATGTCCGCGCCCGCGCCTTTCGTCGTGAACACGCCGTTGGCGTAGGCTGCGCTCCCTGCGATGCCGACGCTGCCCACGTCCTCGGTCGTCCACGGCGCCGGCACCAACGCGCCGGCGACGGCGACGTTGTCGAAGGTTGACGTGTCGATCTGCGTCACATCATGGCTCGTGACGACGAGGGCGGCGACAGGTGTCGCGCCGAACGTGAGCGTCGTCGAGCCAACCTGCATCCATGTCGTACCCGTCGTGGAAACGTAGCCCGTGACGGTCGATCCGGAGCGCACCAGTTTCAGCCAGACCGGCGCCGCCTGTGACGCGCCCGACAGCCACGCCGTGCTGCCGCCGTTACCCGACCGCGTCATGAATTCGATCGCGCCGTTGGGCCGGACGTCGAGGACGACATGCGCGGCGGAGGCGGCGAGCGAATCGCGCAGCATCAGGCCGGCCTTCGCGAACGTGTTCGTGTTCTGGACGCTCGTCACGCGAGCGACGACGGTGGCGTCGCCGATGAGCGGCTGCGAGACCGCCTGAAAGGCGTCGGCCGTTCCCCAGATGTCCGCGCCCGAGCCCTTTACCGTGAACACGCCGTTCGCATACGACGCGCCCCCCGCGAGGCCGACGCTGCCCACATCCTGAGTCGTCCAGGGCGACGGAAGCAGCCCGCCTCCGGTGACGGCGACGTGGTCGAACGCCGACGTGTTGAGTCGCGTGGCGTCGTGGCTCGTCACGGCGAGGCCGACGTAGGCGCCGGCGGCCAGCGACGTGCTCGTGCTCCCGACGTCAGTCCATGACGTGCCGTCGGCGGACACCGACGCGGTGACCGTGGCGCCGCTGCGCGTGAGGCGCAGCCACGCCGGCGCGATTTGGGTCGCCCCCCCCAACCACGTCGTCGCGCCGCCGTCGGCCGATCGCGTCATGAACTCGATCGCGCCGTTGGGGCGCACATCGAGGATCACGTCGGCCGCGCCGGCGGTGAGCGAGGCGCGGATCATGACGCCGGCTTTTGCGAACGTATTGGTGTTCTGAATGCTCGCGACGCGCGCGACGATCTGGACGTCGCCCGTGATCGGCTGCATGACGGACTGAAACGCGTCGGCGGCGCCCCAGATGTCGGCGCCGGCGCCGCTCACGGTGAACACGTCCGACGCGAGCGACGCCGATCCGGCGACGCCCACCGCGCCGACGTCCTGCGCGATCCACGGAGCGGAGATCGGTGATCCAGCGGCGGGTTGAGGGCGCGTCAGCATCAGCGCGCACACACACATCGCCCATGCGCCCATTCGGGCTATGTTCCTCATCGTCGTGTACCTCTACGAACTGAAAAGGGGGAATCGGCGTTTGCGCCGATGCTGAGTCTCAAGCGCAAGAGCTGTACCTCCGACGGATTCGAAACCGCGCTTCAGTTTTCGGAGATGATTTGTCGAGTGCGCCGTACGCGAATCGGCCGCGACTTACGTATGTGATCAGCTCGTGACAGAGTTGCTAGATGAGTTTCAGTATTGATGAGATTTCGTCGTGTAGATCTTGCGGCTCGGCAGGTAAGTTCTGCTGCGCTCATACCCGCGTGTTTCGCTGAGAGCGAAAACCTCGACCGCAAAACTCGAAGAAAAACGGTACCGCTGACGGAAGTGTCGAGTTGACGGCACAGTCGGCTCGTGCCTTGCACCACGGCCGCGCGAGCAACACCTTCACGCTGAAGATTTTCTAAAACAGCCCGTCGTCTGTCGCGCAGCTCAACCGGGTTCACGTTCGACGTGTGTCCAAACGGCGCTGCGGTTCTCGGCAACGGGCCGGAGGACACATGAAGCGAACGCTCTCGTTCACGCTGGCGATCTGTCTGTGCGCTGCGCTCCGCGCGTCCGCGTCGAGCACGCCATATTCCGGGACGCCCGTCACGCTGCCTGGCACGGTGCAGGCCGAAAGCTACGACAACGGCGGCGAAGGCGTCGCCTATCACGACAGCGGGCCCAACAACGTGGGCGGCGCGTATCGATCGGGCGGCGTGGACATCGAAGCCGGCGCCAGCGGCTACGACATCGGCTGGATCGCCGCCGGCGAGTGGCTCAACTACAGCGTGAACGTCGCGAGCGCCGGCAGCTATACGGTTCAGGTGCGTGTCGCGTCGCCGAACGGCGGCACGCTGCACGTCGGCTTCAACGGCCCGAGCAACGTCTGGCAGACGGTCACCGTGCCGGCGACCGGCGGCTGGCAGAACTGGACGACGGTCAGCTTCACGGCGACGCTCGGCGCGGGCAACCAGCTGATGACGCTGCTCGCCGACACTGCCGGCTACAACCTCGACTACGTCGCCGTGTCAGGCGGATCGGGTGGAGGATCGACCGCGACAAGCTCGTCGCTGTCGCCGTACCACGGATCGCCGGCAAGCGTGCCGGGCACGGTCCAGGCGGAAGACTTCGACAACGGCGGCGAAGGCGTCGCATATCACGACACGAACGGGACCAACAGCGGCGGCGCGTACCGGCAGACGGGCGTTGACATCGAGTCGGCCTCGGGCGGCGGCTACGACATCGGCTGGACGGCGCCCGGCGAGTGGACGAACTACACCGTCAACGTCGGCAGCACCGGCACCTATACCATTCAGCTCCGCGTGGCGTCGGCGGGCGGCGGCACGATGCACGTCGGCTTCAACGGCGCGAGCGGCGTGTGGCACCAGCAGAGCGTGCCTTCGACCGGCGGGTGGCAGAGCTGGACGACCGTGAGCTTCACGGCGACGCTCGCCGCGGGCACGCAGCAGATGACGGTGCTCTGGGATACGGGCGGCGTCAACCTCGACTCGGTGACGGTCGCGTCCGGCTCGTCGTCTTCCTCGACGTCCTCGACCAGCTCATACTCGTCGTCGGGCACGATCCTTCCCGTCGCGCACTGGAACATCCGCATCGACGACAGCTCGGAAGGGCACGCGCGGCGCGCCATCGACCTTCTGCTCGCCAGCGGTCCGCGGCCCGAGGTGATCACCATCGTCGAGGCCTACGACACCTGGTTCAGCACCTACATCGACGAGCTGCAGAAGCAGACCGGCCAGACCTGGTACGGCGCGTTCGCCACGCACTGCGCGCCCGGCAACTGGAACGGCAGCTCGTGCACGGCGCAGTGGTATCAGGGCATCGGCATTTTCTCGACGCATCCGATTCAGAACAGCAGCTCGAAGTACTTCCCGTACGCCGACTGCTGGACCTCGGCGCGCGTCGGACTCCGCGCGCAGATCAGCGTGAACGGCCTGCCGGTGCAGGTGTTCCTGACGCACCTGCAGACCGGCGGCTGCGCCAACGACGCGCAGGCGCGCTACAACTCGATGCGCGATCTGAAGGCGTGGGCCAGCCAGTACTCGGCGCCGCAGATCGCCGCCGGCGACTTCAACGCCGACGCCGATCAGATCGACACGACACAGGGCATGTCGCCGAGCTTCGTGGACTCGTGGAACGCGGTCGGGCAGGGCTTCAAGTTCACGGCGCTGCTGCCCAACCCCAACATGAAGATCGACTACTGGTTCTCCGACGCGAGCGGCCGCGCCACGCCGACGACGAGCGTCGTCAACACCGGTACCGGCGGCGAGTCGGACCACTATCCGATCGAGGCGACCTTCGTCGTGCGGTGACGTCGCCTCAGGCGGCGTAGTGGTTCGGACGCAGCAGGCGATAGGCGCGCGCGATCGGCTCGCCGAGTCGGCGTCCGAACCACGAGTCGTACACCCGGTAGCCGAGCCGATCGATCGTCGTGACGTCGAAAGCCTCGTACACGTGCGGCTTCCAGAGCCAGTCCGGGAACGCCTCCTCGAGGTCGCCGCGATAGTTGAACCCCACCGATCGCATCCGCGGCGTAATCACGTCGCTGTGGACGACGTGCATCGGGCGATCGGGATCCTCCCCGAAGGGCGCGTGGACGAAGAGCAGGCCGCCCGGCCTGAGCGACCGGCCGATCCCGTCGAGCGTCTTCAGCGGGCGGTGCACGTGCTCGAGGACGTCGAAGCACACGGCGACGTCGAATGACCGCCGCGGCGGCGTCTCGCGTTTGAGGTCGATCGTCTTCACGCGGATTCCGCGCCGCTCGCAGCGCCAGCGCGCGAACGCCAGCAGCGGCTCCGCGACGTCGGCGAGCGTGACCTCGAAGCCTTCGTCGGCGAACACGAGCGCGTCGGAGCCGATTCCGGCTCCGTAGTCGAGATAGCGCGATCCGCCGTTGCGGCGGGCGAGGTCCGCGCACATCAACGCGCGGCAGTGAATCGGGTCGGTCGCGTGCCACTGCGCCAGATCGAACAGCTCGGTCTGCGACTCGTTGTAGAACCGCGTGACCGCGCGTTCGTCGGCCGGATCGGCGACGCGCTGTTTCCATTCCTCAGTGAAGGTCTCGGTCGCGCGCGCCAGTCGCGAGCGGACGTCCGCCATGGGCAGCGACATGTACTCGGCGATCTCGAGCTCGAGTTCCTGCGCCAGGTCGCCGGTCCGGGGCGCCAGGATCCGCGTCAGCCGCTTCGCGCAGTCTTCGTGTCTGTAGTCGGTCAGCCTCATCGTCCGGCTCGAAGCAACCGATGTGCCTGCCTTTGCAAGCGTGCCGATAAGGCCGGAACGCGCGCGCTGGGAATGCTCCGACTCTTTTGCGGAAAACATTTGCTTATCGCAGTCCCGCTGGAGCCGGAGGCGACCCGGGTCGCACGCACACCTCATCTGGCACTGAAGTTGCTGCCGGGGCCGTTGAACACATGACCGAGCTCTGCGAAGCGCACACGACCATTCCCGGCATCGCGCGCGACGCGCACGGCAAACCGATTCTCCCGCTCGACCGCCCGGTGTTGTACGCGTTCGGCCATCTCATCCGGCTCACCGAGCAGCTGCTGCTCGATCTGTTCAGCAAAGGCCTGCTGTCGGGCACGACGCACACGTGCCTCGGACAGGAGCTCTGCCAGATGAGCGTCGTCCGCGCGCTCGACGATCCCGACGACGTGGTGCTGTCGAATCATCGGAACCACGGGCACTTCCTGACGTACGCCGGCGAATTCGAAGCGCTCGTGCGCGAGATCATGGGACGTGAGGACGGCATTTGCGGCGGCATCGGCGGCAGCCAGCATCTCGCGTTCCGCCACTTCCACAGCAACGGCGTGCAGGCGGGGATGACCGCAATCGGCGCGGGCCTCGCGCTCGCGCGACGGATGCGGGCGTCGCGATCGATCGTCGCGTGCATGGTCGGCGACGGCACGCTCGGCGAAGGGCTGATCTACGAGAGCCTGAATCTCGCATCCGTCTGGCGCGTCCCGATGCTGTTTGTCGTCGAGCACAACGGCATCGCGCAGACGACGCCCACCGCCGCGACGATTGGCGGATCGATTGCGGCGCGCGGCCGCGCGTTCGGCGTCAGGACGTGGGAGCTCGACGACAGCCGCGACGATCTGTTCGAGTCGGCCGAGGCCGTCGTGCGCGACGTGCGCGAGTCGCGTGAGCCCGGATTTCTCGTCATCCGTACGGCCAGACTCGGGCCGCACAGCAAAGGCGACGATCTGCGCGACGCCGCCGAACTCGACGCCGTCCGCCGGCGCGATCCGCTGGCGCGCCTTGGCGCGGCGCTCGACGCCGGCGAGCGCGCGGACATCGAGGCGCGCAATCACGCGCGCGTCCGGGAGATCCACGCGCGCGCGATGCAGGCCGACGAGACGGCGCGGCGCGGGGCCCAATCGCACGCGGCGCGCGACCACGGCCCCGCGACCGTCGCAAACAACCGGCCGGCGGGCACGCCGTCGCCGGCGCCCGCGAGGAACGTCCGCGCGTCGCTCAACGCGTCGCTGCACCGGCTGCTCGAGACGAGAGACGACGTCGTGCTGCTCGGCGAAGACCTGCACGATCCGTACGGCGGCGCGTTCAAGGTGACCGCCGGCCTGTCGTCGGCGTTTCCAGGCCGGGTGCTCTCGACGCCCATCAGCGAAGCGGGCGTCGTCGGCGCCGGTATCGGCCTCGCGCTCGCCGGATTCCGTCCGATCGTCGAGATCATGTTCGCGGATTTCATCTCGCTGGCGATGGATCAGATTTACAACCACGCCGTGAAGTTCCCTGGGATGTTCGCCGGCTGCGAGGTGCCGCTCGTCATCCGGACGCCTGCGGGCGGACGCCGCGGCTACGGCCCGACGCACAGCCAGAACCCGGAGCCGCTGCTGACCGCCGTGCCCGGGCTCACCGTCGTCTTCGGCAGCCATCGCCACGACGCAGGCGCGCTGCTCGCCGCGTCGGTGGACCGGCGCGTCCCGGTCGCGTTCCTCGAGCACAAGCTGCTCTACGGCGAGGCGTGCGACCCGGCCGGCTACGCCGTCGCCGCGCCGGATCCGTGCGATCTCGGCGCCGACGTTTTCCCTACGCTCGTCCGCGCGAGCGGCGGCGAGCCGGACCTGACGATCGTCGCGTATGGCGGCATGCTGCCGGTGGCCGAGCGGGCGGCCGCCGCGCTCGAGGCCGAAGACTTCGTTGTCGAGATCGTGGCGCCCGCGTTGCTTCATCCGCTGCCGAAGGCGACGCTGCTGCGTGCGCTGCGCGATCGCGCGCGTATTGCCATCGTCGAGGAAGCGCCCTCCGGTCCTGGATTCGGATCGGAGCTGGCCGCGGCGCTGCTCGACGCGCGGTACCGCGGCCGTGTGGCGCGCATCGCGCCGCCGCCGGTGCCCATTCCTGCGGCGCGCCGCCTCGAGGCGCAGGTGCTCATCGACGAGCGCGCGCTGTTTGACCGGCTTGTGCCGTTCGTCACCGACAGGCGCTGATGGCGACGCCGCTCCACACGCCCCGTGTGAACAACAACGACGATTCGGTCCGCCTCGTGCGGCTGATGGTCAAGGCCGGCGACGCGGTGCGCGCGGGCCAGACGGTCGCGGAGGTCGAAACCGACAAGGCGAATTTCACTGTCGAGTCGGATCGGGACGGCGTCGTTCTCCAAATCACCAAATCACTCAATGAGACGATCGACGTGGGCTCCGTGCTGCTGTGGCTCGGGGCGAGCGCGGACGAGCCGGCGCCTCACGTTGACGAGCCGTCGATTGTCGTGGCGGCATCGGCCGCGGGCGGCGGCATCGCCGGCGTCGCCGCAGAGCCGACGCTGAAAGCCGCGCAGCTGCTCGCGAAGCACGGGTTGTCCGCGTCCGATGTCCCAGCGGCGGGCGGGCGGCTGACCGTCGCCGACGTCGAAGCCTATCTGGGTTCGCGAGGTTCGCGAGATGCCCGGGGTTCGCAAGGTTCGACGCGTGCCGACGGCGTCGTTCAGCCGTTGACGCCGGAAGAGCGCGGCATGATGCGCACGGTGATCTGGCAGCGCGACGAGGCCGTGCCGGCATACGTCGAGACGGCCTACGACGCCTCCGCGTGGGAGGCCGCGGCCGCGGCGTACCAGAAACGCGAGAAGCTGCTGCTCAGCCCGCTGCTCGCGATGATGGCGCACCGGCTCGTGCGGCTCGCCGCCGCCAATCCGCGCCTGAACTCGACGATCGCGGAAGACGCGCGCCACGTGTACGGCGCGGTCAACCTCGGCTTCACGATTCAGAGCGAGACGACGCTCTATCTGGCCGTCGTCCGGAACGCGGACGCGATGAGCTGCCGCGAGTTCGTCGAGGAGCTCGGCCGGCTGCAGCGCCGCGCGCTCGCGCACGCGCTGCGCGCGCCCGATCTGACGGGCGCCACGATCGCCTT
>CAZOIK010000125.1:0-31023 GCA_964579765.1 uncultured Bifidobacteriaceae bacterium | reverse complement strand
ACGATCGTGATGGCGGGCATCGACGGCGAATTCGACAGCGACGGCCGGCGTGTCACCGACTGGCGCGTTCCCATGCCCGCGCGAGACGCACGGCTCGAGCTCTGGCTCCGGCACGTGCCCAACGCGCTCGCGCACCGGCTGGCCGCCGAGCACCGGCACTCGGCGTCGCGCATCGCGACGCTCGGCCGAGAGATCGCGCGCCGCCACGAGGACGGCGATCCGACGCTGGACGACGTGCGTGCAGCCTCGCGGCGGATGCCCGGCGGGCTGGGCGCGATGGCCGAACTCGTGGACGACGAGGTCGGAGACGATGCGCTCGTCGTGTCGCCGGAACTGGCCGCGAGCTTGAGCGATCTGGTCCGCCGCTGTGCGCTGCGCGACGGCCTCGTGGACGGCTTCGGGCCGGCGCTCGCCGCACGCTATCGGCCGGCCGTTCGCGCCCTCTTCGTCGGACCAAGCGGCACGGGCAAGACACTCGCGGCGAGCTGGGTCGCGACACGCCTCGGCCTCCCGCTGTTCCGCGTCGATCTCGCCTCGGTCACGTCGAAGTACATCGGCGAAACCGAGAAGAATGTGAGCCAGCTCCTGGGTCGCGCCGAGGAGCAGGAGGTCGTGCTGCTTTTCGACGAAGCCGACTCGATGTTCGGCAAGCGCACCGAGGTGAGAGACGCCCACGACCGGTTCGCCAACGCGCAGACAAATTTTCTCCTGCAGCGCCTCGAAAGCTACGACGGCATCGTCCTGCTGACCTCGAACAGCCGCGCGCGGTTCGACCCGGCGTTCGCGCGGCGGCTCGATCTCGTGCTTGAGTTCCCGTCGCCAGGCGCCGAAGAGCGGCGTGCGCTGTGGCTCGCGCATCTGGGAGATCGCCACGATCTCACGCCGGCCGAGATCAACCGCATTGCGGCCGCCGCCGAGATCTCCGGCGGTCAGATTCGCGCTGCGGTGCTCTCGGCGGCGATTCACGCGAGCACGCACGGTGGACGCGTCGGCTACGCGGATCTCGCCGCGGGCTTGCGCGTCGAGTTCCGCAAGATGGGCCGTCAGCTGCCCGACACGCTGGCCGACACGGTCGCGGCGTCTGTATGACACCTGCCAGCGCGCCGGCGAAAGCGGCTCCGACATCCGAGCCCGTCCGCCGGCCCGCGCCGGCGCCCCAGCCGGCGACCGCGCCGGCCGCGGCAGCGCCACACACCGCGCTGCCCGCGTACCTGCACGCGAGCGGAACGCCGCTCGACGCGGCCGACCGGCAGCGCTTCGACGCTTCGTTCCGGCACGACTTCTCCAACGTGCGCCTCCACTACGGCGCCGGCGCTGAGGTCGATCGCCTCTCGCCCGGTGCGCAGGCCGTCACGATGGGCACCGACGTGTACTTCAAACAGGCCGCGCCGACCGCCGACACCGGCGAGCTGCTCGCGCACGAGCTGACGCACGTCGTGCAGCAGCGCGGCGCCACGACCGCCTCCGTACAGGCATCCGGGAGCGGCGCGCAGAATGTCTTCGAAGCGGAAGCGCAGCGCAACGCGCTGGCGTTTCGGCACGGCGGCTCCGCGACCGTCTCGCACCACACGGCCTCGGCGCGGCCGCAGGCCGAAGAGGAACAGAGCCACGGCTGGTTTTACAGCCTGGTGGTGCGCGCGGTTCCCTCACTCCAACCCGTCCTCGATCGCGGCATCTTCAACTGGATCTCCGATCGCGGCGCCGAGATCGCGGAAGGGATCGTCGAGGCGATTCGCGCGCCGCTCGACACGATCGGCAACGTCGTGCAGACCATCTCGACGCATGTCGGGTCGCTCATCGACTGGGTGAAGAAGGCTGTCGCGGCGCTGATGAAAGGCGACTGCAGCGTCTTCCAGCAGGGCATCGACGACATCGAGAAGGCGATCGACGGCCTGACGGCGCCGGCCTTCGAGGCGGTGAAGTCCGCGTTCGAGAAGGTCTCGAAGTTCTTCAACGGCCTGTGGGAGCGCTTCGGCGCGCCGCTCTGGTCGAAGGTCAAGGAGTACGCCGGCCGCGCGTGGAACAAGATCGAGGAGTTCTTCGGCTGGGTGCGCCAGAAGATTCAGCCGCTCATCGATCGCGTGCTCTCCGGTTGGAAGAAGGTGAAGACGTGGCTCGGCATCGGAGACGACCCCGACAGCCAGAACGGTCTGTTGCCGTGGGCCGAGCGCAAGCTCGAGGCCGTCTGGGAGAAGGTCAAGGTCAAGCTCGAGCCGATCAAGAAGCCGCTCATGGTCGTCGGCGGCATTCTCGTGCTGCTGAGTCCGGCGGGGCCCTTCCTCGCCGTCGGCGCCGCGATCGGCGGCGTGATCGAAGCCGTCCGCT
This sequence comes from uncultured Bifidobacteriaceae bacterium, assembly GCA_964579765.1. Classification (GTDB taxonomy): domain Bacteria; phylum Acidobacteriota; class Vicinamibacteria; order Vicinamibacterales; family CAVVIG01; genus DATNBT01. The sequence goes on along the minus strand of CAZOIK010000125.1, from coordinate 28,698 downwards.
GGATCAAGCGCACCTTCGGCACGCGGAACGGCGTCGTGTCGATGCGCGAGATGCTGCAGCGCGTCATCCTGCCGAAGATGATCTCGGCGGTGACGTCACTGGCGGAGCTGCTCGCCGACAAAGCGGGCACCATTCTCTCGAAGCTGCTGACCGTGAAGGAGAAGCTGGACGACGCCGCGTCCGCGGCGGCCGCGAGCGTCCTCAGCTTCCTCGCGCGGCCCATTCAGTTCGTCGGCGGGCTGGTCAAGAGCTTCGTCGACTTCGCGAAGGACAAGCTTCATGGCTTCGTGCAGCTCGTGGCGACGGCCGCGCGGGGCTTCGCGCGCTTCCTCGGCATGGTGCTCGACGCGCTCGACGAGATCGCGAAGGTGGTCCACGACATCATGCGGATCGAATATCTGCTGATGGGCAAGCTGTGGCATCTGATCCCGTCGTGCATCCGCGATCCGTTCATCGACTTCCTCGGGCTGCAGATCCTCGGGCGCGTGCCGCTGTTCCAGGCCATCGCCGGCACGCCCGAGGCTTGGGCGAAGACGAAAAAGGACGTGCAGGAGATCATCAAGACGATCTTCGTGGACTTCGATTTCGCGGGCGCGCTGAAGAAGGTGTTCGTCCTGATGCTCCGGGTACTCGACGTGCCCCTGGAGCTCCTCAACGCGGTGCTCGCGAAGACCGTGCAGGCGTGGGACACGATCAAGACCAAGCCGGTTCAGTTCATCGTCAACCTCTATAAGACCATCGCGCTCGCCTTCAAAGGGTTCTTCAAGAACATCCTCACCCACCTCGGCCACGGCATCGTCGGCTGGCTCACGGGGCAACTGAAGGGCGCCGACATCGTCCTGCCGAACGACTGGACCGACCTCGGCCAGATCTTCCGCTTCGTGGCGAGCGTCATGGGCCTGTCGGTCAACCACGTCTGCGACCTGCTGGACCAGCGCGGGATGACCGGCGTCTCGAAGGTCGTCCGGACGGGCGCGCGGCTGCTGGGCGAAGCGTGGGACTGGCTCGTGCTCGTCGCCACCGGCGACTTCGCCGGCTTCTGGCAGAAGATCAAGGACAAGATCGGCGACATCAAGGAGACGATCATCTCGGGCGTCGTGACGTGGGTGATGGAGGAAGTCGTCTCGACCGTGATGCTGCAGCTCGCCAGCACGGCGGATCCGACCGGCATCTCGGAGACGATCGTGCTCATCATCGATACCTACCGCGTCATCAAGACCGCCGTGCAATACATGCGGCAGATTCTCGAGATGCTGAACCGCATGCTCGACGCGATCCTCAACATCGCGAGCGGCGTCCTGCAGCCGGCGGCCGACCTGGTCGAGACCGCGATGGACATGGCGATGCCCGTGGTGATCGGGTTCCTCGCCAACCTGGCCGGCATCGGCGACGCGGGCGAGAAGATCCGCGGCATCGTGATGAAGATCCGCGAGAAGGTCGATGCCGCGATCCTCTGGCTGATCGACAAAGCCAAGGGCATGCTGCAGACGATCAGCAGCGCGGTCGGCGCGGTCAAGAACTGGTGGCGCGAGCGCTTCAGCACGAAGGTCGGCGACGAGACACATACGATCACCGCGCACGGCGAGGGCGCCGACGCCGAGGTCTACATCGAGAGCTCGCCGCAGCGGATGACGGTGTTCCTCGACAATCTGCTCGCGGACCATCCCGACGCCGATCCCGCCGCTGTGAAAGACATCCGGGGCTACCTCAGCCAGATTGACACGCTCAAGCAAGGCAGCATGGGCCAGAAGGCCGGCGGCGAGATCGCCGATCTGATGGGCAAGATTGCCAGCCGTCTGAAGGACGCGGTTCCCGGCGCGGAACTGCCGGTGTCAGTCGTCGCTGAGCACGAGACGAAGGACGTCGACGGCAGCATCGTCGGCAAGCACGTGAAGCTCGAGCCACTCAGTCTCAAGCCGCCCGCGGAGGGCGAGTGGCGCGGCAGCGAGCCCGGCTATGGCAACGCCTTTTTCCGCGCGGTGAATCAGCGCGCATACACCTACGTTCAGGGGCACCTCCTCAACCATCACCTCTTCGGCCCCGGAAAGGATTTCAACCTCGTCCCCATTTCCCGCTCGCTGAACACGCAGATGTCGGCCGACTGCGAAGAACCGGTGAAGGAAGCGGTGCTCGACGAGCGCAAGGTCGTGAGCTATGACGTCTCGGTCGCGTTCGGGAACTGGTCGCCGAAGTACAAGTACATCCCCGAGGAGAATCTCCTTCCGACGTCGATGACGCTCAAGGCGTACGAGATGAAGAAGAAGCCGAAGGCCAAAGGCGACCAGCCAGGCGACTGGGTGCGCGGCAAGGCCATCTTCACGGGAACGCTGGGCAACGAACGAGGTCCCGACGGCCCGCCAGGCGGCGTGCGACGGTATACGCGCGTCAACCTGAACTCCAGGGGCGCCGACGCGCTCGACGCGCTTCAGACCGTCTGGGGCATCGGAGCCGTCAACGCGGGAAAACTCGTCTCCTCCGGACGGCGCTACACGACGTTCGAAGACGTGATCAGCGACCTGAAGCTGCCGAAGGCAGCCGCGCTGGAGCACTGGCAGCACAGCACCGATCCCGTCATCGCGCTGGACGGGAAAACCGAATAGCGGCTCAGACGCTTGCGCGAGATCTAATGCAACTCGATCGCAACGCACGCCCCGATGATGATTACGCCAATCGCCAGCACGAACAGCGCATCCACCGTCGGCAGGACGCGCGACCAGATCCGCTCGGTGATTGCCACAGGCGCTTCCGCCATCTCGAGCCTCCGACGCCTGCAAAGAGCAATCGGTGTTCCGCGATCGGCGTGGCCGGAGCACGCGTGCGTAACTGATTCGTCGCGCGTCACTTCCCTTCCGGCCATATGACTCGTGCGACAGCGCCTCGCACCAGCCGGCGCGCCTGGACTGTCCGAATCGTCACTCTCCACTCGGAAATCGCGCGTCGGCACGTGCGCTACGGCTTCGGTCGTCCCGGCCGCGGGCGATCGGCTCGAGCGTCGGCCTCATGCTCCGCCAGCGCGTTGCGCAGCTCCAGCCATCGCCGCTTGTAGCCCTCGGCGTCGCCGTAGTCCACGAAGTCGCGATAGTGCGGATGCGGCGTCCGCACGCGTTTCGCGTGGCGAATCGGACACCAGTACTGCTCCGTGCGCGCGGCGATCTCACGCGCGTACGCGAATACGCCGTTGGCGTACCCGCAGTAAACGCAGTTCAGCTTCTCGATCCCGTTCAGATACGCCAGGTGCTGCCGGTCGATGACGATGTAGGCCGAGCGCGGGACGCGATCGACGCCGTAGGCCCGAAAGCAGATCGCCTGGTACACGGTGATCCAGAGATCGAGCAGCGCGATTGGCACGACCATCGAGTAGATGATCGGCGCCGTCAGAAGATTTGCGATCCGACTCTCGCCGAGAAACCGCGGGATGCTCTGCCGCAGGCGCTCGTGTGCGAGGCGCACGTCTCGCTCGAAGCGGACGCGCCCGGCTTCGACACGGTAGCGCCATTCGGAGCGGACCCGAGCGAGCTCGACTTCGATCTCGCGCTCGAGGTCCGCGATCCGAGCGAGCAGCTCGTCCATGCGTGTCATGGTGTGCCTCTGTCCCTGGGAGTCTCTGCTGCAATCTCGCAGCCGCCATGGCTCATCCGTTCCGCCGGATTTCCGTAGCCCGTGCCGCGGTACCGGCTTTGCGACTGCCTCGTGGTTAGTCGGCCCCATGTCGCGCATATGTAACAGCCTGCGGTTCGTGCTCGCGGCCGCAGCGGTCGCAGCCGCGGCCGCCGTAGCGCTGGCGCATGAGGAGGCGCCGGTGCAGTTCGTGTTCTCGATTCTCGTGTATCACCGTTTCGGCCCTGCCGTCACCGACGCGATGACCGTCCGCACCTCCACGTTTCGCCGCCAGATCGAGTACCTGACGCAGCACCACTATCCGCTCGAGCCGCTCGATCACCTCGTCTCCTATCTGCGCGGTGAGGCACCCGCGCCGCCGGCGCGATCGATCTTCATCACCGTCGACGACGGCCACCGCACGGTCTTCACGGAGATGCAGCCGATCGTGCGCGAGTATCAGATCCCGGTGACGCTGTTCATCTACCCGTCGCCGATTTCCCGGACGTCGTACGCCATGACATGGGACGAGCTCGACTCGATGCGCCGAACCGGGCTGTTCGACATCCAGTCGCACACCTACTGGCATCCGAATTTCCACGTCGAGAAGCGGCGGCTCGCTCCCGACGCCTATCGCGCATTCGTCGCGATGCAGCTCGAGCGGCCGCGCGTCGTCCTCAAAGAGCGCGTCGGCGCAGACGCCACGCTGATCGCCTGGCCGTTCGGCCTCTACGACGACGAGCTGATTGCCGCGGCGCAACGCGCCGGCTACGTCGCCGGGTTCACGCTCGACCGCCGCCTCGTCACGCCGCGCGAGCGGATCATGGCGCTCCCCCGCTTTCTCGTGACCGACGGCGCGCAGGGGCCTGCGTTCTCGGCCATGCTGCCGCGGGAGGCGCGATGATGTCCGTTCGTACGGCGGCGCTCGTGCTGGCGCTCTCGGCTCCGCTGCTCCACTCGGGCGCGGACGGTCCGCTAGTCCGAGCGACGGCCCGCGTCATCGACGGCACGACGATGGCGCCGATAGCCGGCGCCATCGTCACGATCGGCGACACCGCATTTCGAACCGACGAGCACGGCGCGTTCACGGTCGATGCGGCGAACACGGCCGTCGTTCACGTCCGCGCGGCCGGCTACCGCCGAACGGACGTGCGGATCCGCGCGATTGCCGGGCCTGGCGCCGACGTTCCGCTCGCGTCGTTTCGCCCCAAGGCAGTGTATCTGTCGGTGTACGGCGTCGGCGACAGCCGGCTGCGGCGCGCGGCCCTCAACCTGGTCAACACGACCGCACTGAACGCGCTGGTCATCGACCTGAAGGGCGATCGCGGTCTCGTCCCGTACCGCAGCGCGCTCCCGCTCGCGGCCGAGGCAGGCGCGCAGCGCGTCATCACGATCGGCAACCTGCCGAAGCTGGTCGAGGATCTGCACAGAGGGGGCATCTACGTCATCGCCAGGATCGTCGTCTTCAAGGACACGCTGCTGGCGACGGCGCGCCCGGCGCTGGCCGTCCACAACCGCGACGGCTCGCTGTTCCGCGATCGCGAGGGGCTCGCGTGGACCAACCCATTCAGCCACGACGTGTGGGACTACAACATCGGCATCGCGCGCGAGGCCGCCGCAGCCGGCATCGACGAAATCCAGTTCGACTACGCGCGGCTGCCCGACGCGCCCGGGCTCGGCTACGGGGTTGCGTGGACCGAACAGAATCGCGAGGCCGCCATTGACGGCTTCCTGGCGAGCGCCCGTCATGCGCTCGTCGCCTTCAACGTCTTCCTGGCCGTTGACGTGTTCGGTTACGTCTGCTGGAATCCTGACGACACGAAGATCGGCCAGAAGCTCGAGCGTGTTTCGGATCTCGTCGATTACGTCTCGCCGATGCTCTACCCGTCGAGCTTTCAGTTCGGCATCCCCGGCTATCGGAATCCGGTAGCGCATCCGCGCGAGATCGTCGCGCTGTCGCTCGCGAAGGCGCGCTCGCGCACCGAGCTCCCCGGCGTGCGCTTCCGGCCGTGGCTTCAGGCCTTTCGCGACTACGCCTTCGACGGACGCCCCTTCACCGCGCAGCAGGTCCGGGCGCAGATCGAGGCTGCCGAGGAGTTCGGCGCGGACGGATGGATGCTGTGGAATCCGCACAACGAGTATTCGGCGACCGATCTGGTTCCGTGAACCGCAGTCGCGCCGGACGACTTGGTATAGTCGAATGACATGCGTCCTCGGCATCGCTCGGCGGCACCTGCGGCGCTCCTGATCGCCACGCTCGCGTTCCCGTGGTCCTGTGCGGCGGCGCCGGCGCCTCGCGCGCTCGGACGCGACGCGCTCGGCGACCTCGCCGCGCTGGTGCAGCACGAGATCGCCAGCGGGCGCGTGCCGGGCGCGGTCGTGCTGATCGGCCAGGGGCCCGACGTGATCTACCGCGGCGCGTTCGGCGCCCGGGCGACCGATCCAGCTGTCGTGCCGATGACGACGGACACGGTGTTCGATCTCGCGTCGCTAACCAAAGTCGTCGCGACGACGACCGCGGTGATGCAGTTGGTCGAGCGCGGACGCCTCGCCCTCGATGCGCCGGCGTGGACGTACTGGCCGGCGTTCGGCACGGCGGGCAAGCGCGCGATCACCGTCCGCGATCTCCTGACGCACTACTCCGGACTGCGGGCCGATCTCGACCTGAGCCGGCCGTGGGTCGGGTACCGGACCGCGATGACGCTGCTCGCACGCGAACGTCCTGCGAGCGCGCCGAGCACCGCCTACGTCTACAGCGACGAGAATTTCGAGGCGCTCGGCGAGCTCGTGCAACGGGTCTCCGGCACGAGCCTCGACCGCTATTGCGACACACACATCTTCCGGCCGCTCGGAATGGCCGATACGGGATTTCGACTGTCGCAGGCCGAGGCGCGCCGAATCGCGCCCACCTCGATCGGGCGCGCCGGCGTGCTCGTGAACGACCCGACCGCGCGGCGCATGGGCGGCGTCGCGGGGCATGCGGGTCTGTTTTCGACGGCAGACGATCTCGCCCGTTTCGCCTCGATGCTGCTCCACAAAGGCGGCGCTCGAGGTCGCCGAGTGCTCAGCGCCGGGTCCATCGAGTTGATGACCCATCCAGCATCTCCCGCCGGCGGCGCGCATGCGCGCGGACTCGGCTGGGATCTCGGCGAGCCATTCGTCCGCGCGCCCGTCCCCAACGGCGTCGCGCCGTCGTTCGGACACACGGGATTCACCGGCACGATGCTCTGGCTCGATCCTGCCTCGCAGACCTACGTCGTCATCTTGAGCAACCGGACCTACCCGGACGGCCATGGCGATGCGCAGCCGCTGCGCCAAGCCATCCTCGGCCGCGTGTCGCAATCGTTGAGCCGCGCTCCGGGCTTCTAGCCAGCCCGCGTTGCCGCCGGCTCCGCTGCCGGACGGCCGTCAGGCACATGCATTGCTCGATCAGCCTGCATGATTACGAGCATCACGTTCCGAGGCCTCGATCGATCGGACGCCCTCGAAGCCGACATCAACCGGCGCATCGGCAAGCTGCCGACGTACTACCCGCGCATCATGGGGTGCCGCGTGCTGGTCGAATTCGTCCAGCGGCACCACGAGCGTGGGAATCATTTTCACGTGCGGATCGATCTCACCGTCCCCGGCGACGAAATCGTCGTCTCGCACGACGCGAACCTGCACACCTCGATACAGGAGCGGGAGGCCGCCGAAGTGCCGCAGCGCGATGAACCGAACCCTGAACGCAAGCACGCGGCGGTGGCCGTGCGCGAGGCGTTCGACCTCGCGCGCCGGCGGCTGCAGGACTACGCGCGGCGGCAGCGCGGCGGCGTCAAGCATCTGGAGCATCAACCGCGAGGCCACGTGTCGCAGCTGTTCCCGATCGACGAATTCGGCTACATCACCGCCGACGACGGCCACGAGGTGTACTTCCAGAAGACCAGCGTGCTCGGCGGCGGATTCGACCGGCTGGCCGTCGGCAGCCCCGTCGCGTTCGTCGAAGAACCGGGCGACAAGGGACCGCAGGCCAGCACGGTCAGGCTGCTTTCCTGAGAAGCGCTACTCCCTGTACGACAGGCGATAGGCCGGGACGCGATCCTGCCGCGGCTCGGCGAACCTGCCGACGATGGGCTTCACCGTCCTCACATAGTCGGCCCAGCGCATCGCAATCGCGTCGGCGTGCGTGCCCGCGCTGAAGACGATATCGGGCTCGCCTGCGAGCGAGACGTCCACGAACACCGACTGCGCGTAGAGCGGCCCGAGCGGCGGCATGGCCCCGTCCTCGCAGCCGGGAAAGAGCTCGCGCATCTCCGCTTCTTCGGCGAGGCGGATCATGCGGCCACCGGTGAGCTCGAGCAGCCGCTCGAGGTTGACCATCGCCGGCGCCGGAATCACCGCTTCAATCGGCTCGTCATCGACGAAACAGACGACGACCTTCGCCCAGTCGCGTCCAGGCACGCGCGTTGCCGCGGCTTCTTCCTGCGCGGTGAAGGCAGGCGGATGCGGCACGACGGTGTATGGGACGTGCGCCCCCCGCAGAAACTCGTGGATGATCGACATACCAGACATGATGGCTCCTCCGTGGCCGCGTTACGCGGCGGGTGCTGACGCCTGCGGCGACAGCCGCGCGACGAGCGCGCGGACCTCTGGGCCTTCGACGACTTCGTGTTCCATCAGCTCGCGCGCGAGCGCGTCGAGCACGTCGCGGCGTTCGGCGAGAATGCCGGCGGCGCGGGCGTGCGCCTCGACGACGCGCTGCTTGATCTCCGCGTCGATCTGGCGCGCGGTGTCCTCAGCGAACGGACGCGGCTCGAGTCCCGGGACGTCAAGGAACGCGGCACGCCGGCGCGGGCCGAACGCCACGGGGCCGAGCGTCTCGCTCATGCCGTACTCGGCCGCCATCGAGCGCGCGAGGTCGGTCGCGTGCTGCAGGTCGTTCTGCGCGCCGGTCGAGACTTCGCCGAACACGATCTCCTCGGCCGCGCGTCCGCCGAGCAGCACGGCGAGCTGGTTTCTGAGCGACGGCTCGGTGACGAGGTAGTGCTCCTCGGTCGGGAGCTGCAACGTGTGGCCGAGCGCCTCGTACCCGCGCTGCACGATCGAGATCTTGTGCACCGGATCCACCCCGGGCAGCACCGTGGCGACAATCGCGTGGCCCGCCTCGTGATACGCGACGATCTCGCGCTCGTGTGCGTTCATCACGCGCTTGTGCTTGAGGCCGGCCAGCAGCCGGTCGATCGCCTCCTCGAAATCCTCCATCGTCACTTCGTGGCGATCCTTGCGGGCGGCGAGCAGCGTGGCTTCGTTGACCAGGTTCGCGAGGTCGGCGCCGGCGCAGCCGGCCGTGCGCGCGGCCACCACCTTGAGATCGACGTTCGACGCGAGCTTCACGGCGCGCGCGTGCAGCCGGAGGATCGCCTCGCGTCCCTCCACGTTCGGCCGATCGACGACGATCTGCCGGTCGAAGCGGCCGGCGCGCAGCAGCGCCTGGTCGAGGACCTCGGGGCGGTTGGTCGCCGCCATGACGATTACGCCCTTGCGCGCGTCGAAGCCGTCCATCTCGGCGAGCAGCTGGTTCAGCGTCTGCTCGCGCTCCTCGTGCGTGCCGATCGGCGACTGCACGCGCGTCTTGCCGAGCGCGTCGAGCTCGTCGATGAAGATGATGCAGGGAGCGCGCTGCTCCGCCTGCTCGAACAGATCGCGGACACGGGCCGCGCCCACGCCGACGAACATCTCGACGAACTCCGAACCGCTCAGGCTGAAGAACGGCACGTGCGCCTCGCCCGCGACGGCGCGCGCGAGAAGCGTCTTGCCCGTGCCGGGCGGGCCGAGCAGCAGCACGCCTTTCGGGATCCGCCCCCCGAGGTCGGTGTACTTCTTCGGATTGCGGAGAAACTCGACGACCTCGCGCAGCTCCTCCACGGCTTCGTCGATGCCCGCGACGTCGGCGAAGCTGACTTTCACGTCGTCTTCCGCGTAAATCTTCGCGCGGCTGCGCTCGAAGGCCATCGCGCCGCGCGCCGGATTGGCGCGCCCGAGCACGAACGTCCAGAGCAGCACGATCGCGAAGATCGGCAGCAGCCACTCGCCGATGCTTTTCCACCAGGTCGCTTCGACCTCGCCGGTGAACTTCACGCCATGCTGATCCAGCTCGTCGAGCAGATGCGGATCGTCGATGCGCGTCGCCTCGAACGCGCGGCCGTCCTTCGTCTTCCCCCGCACGGAGTGCTCGTCTACGACGACCTCCGCGACCTGGCCGGCGCGGACCATCTGGCGGAATTCGCTGTATGCCACGGCCTTCGTGGACGGCGACGGCAGCGCCAGCATGACGCCGATCGCGATCGCCGTGCCGATCACATAGAGGATGAAGAAGACGTTCGACGAACGCCTCGGCGGCGATTCGAGCGGCTCAGGCATGCGCCGGCCTCCGGCGTTCCGCGTGAACGAACGCTCCGACCCCAAGCGCCACGCCGGCCCAGAAGAGCCACAACGGGAAGCGACGCGGCGGCTCGAACGTGAAGATCACGTGCCACTCGACCAGGAACGCCGCCACGATCGTCAGCGCAGACGCGAACAGCACGGCGAAGTCCGCCCCCACGTACCGATGCGCCTGCTCGGCCGTCCAGAACAGGTAGGTGCCGGTCGCGACGAAGATCACGGCGACGGTCGCCGGCGCCCAGATCGGCGCGACCCACGGAAGCGGGATCAGGAACAGGACGTCCCAGTTCGTGAGCGCGTCGGGCCAGCCGAGGATCAGCCGCAGCACGACGTAATACACAAGATCCCAGATTCCGAACGTCAGGAGAAACGCGCCGATCGCATCGCGCCATCGACGCGACGCCGCGCACGCCACGGCGGCGAGCACGAACATCGTGCAGGCCTCGCGCACGATCTCCACCTCAATCAGCTCCGTCGGGAGCACGGTCAGCGGAAACGGCGCGGCGGATGCCGGCACGTGCGTCGTCGCGCGCAGGTAAACGACCGTCGCGGCTTCAATCCAGCCGAAAGCGACGGCGAAGATCCACAGGGCGGTGTAGCCGGAACGGCGGCGCGACAGCATGCGACCTCGTCTCGGAGTGACTCAGAGCACACGACGTGCCAGCGCTGGAATTGAACTTGCGTTCACACCAGAACGAAGACAGGCGCACAGGCACTGACGGAAACCCGGCGAGGCCGAGATGCCCAGACCGTCGAACGATGAGATAGCCGCGAGGCTCGACGAGATCGCGGCCGTGCTCGCGGCGCAGCACGCCAATCCGCACCGCGTGCGCGCATACCGGCGCGCCGCCGACACGCTGCGGCGGCTGCCGACGCCGGCCGCGCAGATTCTGGAGACACACGGCGTCGAAGGGCTTGATCGGCTCCGCGCCATCGGGCCCTGGCTCGCGCGGACGATCCGCGACATCGTCGTTCACGGCTATTCGCCGATCCTCGAGCGGCTGCGCGGCGACACGGATCCCGTCCGTCTCTTCGCCTCGGTGCCCGGCATCGGGCCGCACCTTGCCGCGCGCCTGCACGACGAACTCGGGCTCGACACCCTGCAGCAGCTCGAGCACGCCGCCGAGGACGGTCGCCTCGAGAACATCGCGGGCTTCGGCGCGAAGCGGCTCGCCGGCATCCGCGACACGCTCGCGCGTCGGCTCGGCCGCGGCGAACTGTCCTTCGGCGTGTCCGCCGCGCAGGCGGAGCCGCCGGTCAGCGAGCTCCTGGAAGTCGATCGCGAATACCGCGAGAAGGCGCACGCAGACGAGCTGCCGCGCATCGCGCCGCGGCGATTCAACCCCAAGCACGAGGCCTGGCTGCCGGTGCTGCACACCGAACGGGGCGGCCGGCACTATACCGCGCTCTACTCCAACACCGCCCGCGCCCACAGGCTCGGCAAGACGCACGACTGGGTCGTGCTGTTCTGCGACGACGACGGTCGGCGGGAGCACCAGTGGACCGTGATCACGGTGGAGTTCGGCGCGCTGGCGGGTCGCCGGATCGTCCGCGGCCGCGAGCGCGAGTGCTCCGCGCTCATGACGAAGGCGGACCGCTCTCCAGACGATGGCGCAACCCGTCGAGGACAGCTCCCGCTTCCGACCTCAGCCGACGCTGCATGAAGAAGCGGACGAGGCCGCCGAACATGCCGCCGAGCGTATCGACCTCGGATCGGTTGATGTACACGAGGTAGTTGGGTCCGTCCGCCGTGCCGCGCACGATCGACGTGAGGCCGAGCGACGCGTTCACGTAGTGCGTGGAGAAGATCTCTTTCCCCGCGACGATCGCGTCAGGGAAGCCAGGAGCATGGCTCCGCAGGATGTTCACGTGCGTGATGCTGACAATGGGCTTGCCGGCGAGCCGCTCCTTGGACCAATACAGAAACGACTCGACGTCAGGCAAGGCGCCCTCAGGATATCGGCGCAGAGCGTTGACGAACTCCGGGACGTGCTGCTGCAGGAAGACGGAATGATCGAGCAGTGCGTCGAATCGTTCAGCCGGGTAGACGATGCGTCTCTCGTCCTCGTACGGCGCGATCGCACCCGTCGTGAGATAGGCCGTCACGCGAGCCAGCACCAGCCGGCGGAACTCCTGCTGCAGGGCGTCTTTCCAGCCTGCGCCCGCGGCGCCTGCCGTGCGCTGCAACTCGTCCATCTCGGCCGACGACAGCTTGAGACCGCAGTGCTGGGGATGACACTGCCGCAGATCGCTCAGCTCGCTGTCTTCGAGTGACAGCGCGGCGAGATCGTCGATCGCCGGTGGATCCGAGAACCGCCCGATCGCGAGGACGTAGCGGCTCTTCTTCATCGCGGCGATCTCGCGCATCCATGCAACGAGCCGGTCGCCGTCCACGTCCACGGGCACCGCCGCCACCACTGCCACCTCGAGTCCCTGTCCAGGCAGCACGCGCGCGACGGGCTCGCCGCGATCGAGCGCGATTCGCTCGTCCGCGCTGATCGTCACGGACGGCTGAAAGAACGCAAACGGATCGGACGGCGCGGACGCGGCGAATATCTGGAGCGCAAGCAGGCTGGCGAACATACGATCGCTCACTGTTGCAGGTGCAAACGGGCCGCCAGCATGGCGCCGCCTTTGCACTTGCCTCTGCCGGATGCTGCCGCGAATCCGGCAGTCCCTTACCAATGCCTAATGCATTTGCCGCAGGAACGCGCTGGCCGGTCATCGCGAAGGTGCCCGCGGCGATGCGGATCGCCCCCAATCTGCTCGACTACGCGCGAGCGCGCGCGGATTTTTCCTGGCAGACCGCGAGAAATTCGCTGGACGGCTTACCCGGCGGCCGCGGGCTCAACATCGCGCACGAAGCGGTCGATCGCCACGCGGCCGGCGCCGCCCGTCGGCGCGTCGCGCTGCGCTGGATTGCGAAGAACGGCGAGCGACGCGACTTCACTTATGCGGACCTGCGCGATCGGACGAACCGGTTCGCGAATGTCCTTCGTGCGCTTGGCGTCGGCAAAGGCGACGTTGTCGCCGCGCTGGCCGGACGGATTCCCGAGCTGTACGTGTCCGCGCTCGGCACGCTGAAAAACGGCAGCGTCTTCACGCCGCTCTTCTCCGCGTTCGGGCCGGAGCCGATCCAGTCTCGGCTGAACATCGCGAGCGCGAAGGTGCTCGTGACGACCGACGCGTTGTATCGTCGCAAGATCGAGCCGCTGCGCCGCGCGTTGCCGAATCTCGAGCACGTGCTGCTCGTCGGCGACGCGGCCGCCGTGCGCACGATCGCCGACGTGCGGCCGCTGGCCAGCCTGATGGACGAGGCCTCGCGCGACTTCACCATCGCGCCGACGGATCCGGAGGACGCGGCGCTGCTCCACTTCACCAGCGGCACGACCGGCACACCGAAAGGCGCGATCCACGTCCACGACGCCGTGGTCGCGCATCACGCGACCGCACGGTTCGCGCTCGACTTCCATCCCAATGACGTCTTCTGGTGCACGGCCGATCCCGGCTGGGTGACGGGCACGTCGTACGGGATCGTCGCGCCGCTCACGCACGGTCTGACGAGCGTCGTTGACGAAGCTGACTTCGACGCCGAGCGGTGGTACTCGATCCTGTCGGCCGAACACGTCAGCGTGTGGTACACGGCGCCGACCGCAATCCGCATGCTGATGAAACTCGGCGCCACGGCGGCGCGGCAGCACGCGTTTCCGGATCTTCGCTTTCTCGCCAGCGTCGGAGAGCCGCTCAATCCCGAAGCCGTCGTCTGGGGCGTGGACGCGTTCGGCCAGCCCTATCACGACAACTGGTGGCAGACCGAAACCGGCGGCATCATGATCGCGAACTTCGCCGCGATGGACGTGCGTCCCGGGTCGATGGGCCGGCCGCTGCCCGGCATCGAGGCCGCGATCGTCCGCCGCACCGCCGACGGCGCGATCGACGTCGTCTCCACTCCCGACACCGAGGGCGAGCTCGCGTTGCGCCCTGGATGGCCGTCGATGTTCCGCGCGTATTTGCGCGAGGACGCACGCTACCGCAAGTGCTTCGCCGGCGGCTACTACCTGACCGGCGATCTGGCCCGTCGCGATTGCGATGGGTACTTCTGGTTCATCGGGCGCGCCGACGACGTGATCAAGTCGTCTGGACACCTGATCGGGCCGTTCGAAGTCGAGAGCGTGCTGCTCGAACATCCCGCGGTGGCCGAAGCCGGCGTCATCGGCAAACCCGATCCCGTCGCGTTCGAAACCGTCAAGGCGTTCGTGGCGCTAAAACCAGGATACGACGCAAGCGAGGCGCTGGCGCGCGAGCTGCTCGGCTTCGCGCGGACGCGGCTGGGCGCGGCCGTCGCGCCGAAGGAGATCGGCTTCCGTCCCTTCATTCCCAAGAACCGCGCGGGCAAAATCATGCGTCGTCTGCTCAAGGCGCAGGAGCTGGGGCTGCCCGAGGGCGACACGTCCACGCTGGAGGCGCAGTGACGGAGCACCACCGGCGCGACCACGAGCTCAGGCTCTTTCACGACATGCTGCGCATCCGCCGCTTCGAGGAGAAGTGCGCCGAGCTGTACAGCGCCGGCAAGATCCGCGGTTTTCTGCACCTCTACATCGGCGAGGAGGCCGTCGCCGCCGGCGCGATGCCGGCGCTGACCGACGAGGATGCGGTCGTGGCGACGTATCGTGAGCACGGGCACGCGCTCGCGCGCGGCATCCCGATGGATCGGCTCATGGCGGAGATGTACGGCAAGCAGGCCGGCTGCAGCCGGGGACGCGGCGGCTCGATGCACGTGTTCGACGCGGCGACACGCTTCTACGGCGGCAACGCGATCGTGGGCGGCGGACTGCCCGTCGCCGTCGGCCTCGCCCTCGCCGACCGGATGCAGCAGCGCCCGCGCGTGACGGCGTGCTTCTTCGGCGACGGCGCGGTCGCCGAAGGCGAGTTCCACGAGTCGCTCAACCTCGCGACGCTCTGGAAGCTGCCGGTGCTGTTTCTGTGCGAGAACAACCTCTACGCCATGGGCACGCGCATCGATCGTGCGCAGTCGCAGACGGATCTCGCGGCCAAGGCGCGAAGCTACGGCCTGCCGGCCGACGCCGTTGACGGCATGGACGTCCTCGCGGTCAACGCCGCGACAACGGCCGCAGCCGAGGCGATCAGGCATGGCGGCGGTCCGGCGTTCCTCGAAGTCCGAACGTATCGCTTTCGCGCGCATTCGATGTTCGACGCGGATCTCTATCGTGACAAAGCCGAAGTCGAGCAGTGGAAGACGCGGGATCCGATCGCGTCGATGCGCGCGCACCTGACCCGCGACGCTGTCGTGCCGCAGTCGGTCATCGACGCGCTCGAGACGTCGGTGCGAGACGAACTCGAGGTGGCCGTGCAGTTCGCCGAAAGCGCGGGCTGGGAGCCGGCCGGCGATCTGCTCAAGGACGTTTACTCGCGATGACGACGACCACGTACCGCGACGCGATTCGGAGCGCCATCCGCGAAGCGCTGACGAAGGACCCGCGCGTGTTCCTCATGGGCGAGGATGTGGGCAAGTACGGCGGCTCGTACGCCGTGAGCAAAGGTTTGCTCGACGAGTTCGGCCCCGAGCGCATTCGCGACACGCCGCTGTCGGAATCGACGTTCGTCGGCGCAGGCATCGGCGCGGCGCTCGGCGGCATGCGGCCGATTGTCGAAGTGATGACGGTCAACTTCAGCCTGCTCGCCCTCGATCAGATCGTCAACAACGCCGCGACGCTGCGGCACATGTCGGGCGGGCAGTTCAACGTCCCGCTCGTGATCAGGATGGCGACCGGCGCCGGCCGGCAGCTCGCCGCGCAGCACGCGCACAGCCTCGAAGGCTGGTACGCGCACATCCCCGGTCTCCGCATCGTCGCGCCGGCGACGCTCGAAGACGCGCGCGGGATGCTGTGGACCGCGATCCAGGATCCCGATCCCGTGCTGATCTTCGAGCATCAGACGCTGTACAACATGGAAGGTCCGCTCGCCGACACGGCCGGGGCCGTCGACATCGATCGCGCGGCGGTCCGGCGGGCCGGGAAGGACGTCAGCCTGATCACGTACGGAGGCACGCTCGGCAAAACGCTGGAGGCCGCGGACGCGCTCGCCCGCGACGGCATCGATGCGGACGTGCTCGATTTGCGCACGCTCCGCCCGCTCGACATGCCCGCGATCCTGCAGTCCGTGAAGAAGACGCACCGCGTAGTCGTCGTCGACGAAGGCTGGAGGAGCGGGAGCCTGTCGGCGGAAATCGTCGCGCGCATCGCCGAGGACGCGTTCTACGATCTGGATGCGCCGATGGCCAGAGTCTGCAGCGCGGAAGTGCCGATGCCCTACCCGAAACACCTCGAAGACGCGGCGCTGCCGCAGCCGGCGTCGATTGCTGCCGCCGCCCGGCGTGTCGCCGGCCGCGCATGAGCGATTTCCGAATGCCGATGCTCGGGGCCGACATGGAGGCCGGCACGCTGGTCCGCTGGCTGAAGCAGCCGGGCGACACGGTCGCGCGCGGCGACATCATCGCCGTCGTCGACACGCAGAAAGGCGCGATCGACATCGAGGTCTTCGAGGACGGCGTGCTCGACCGCGTCGTCGTGACGCCGGGCACCAAGGTGCCCGTCGGTACCGTCCTCGCGCATATCCGAACCGCCGGTGAAGCCGCCGCGCCTCCGCTTCCGGCTGCGCCAGCGCCGACGGCGCCTGTACCGGCGGGACGCGCGAAAGTCACGCCGATGGCGAAGAGGCTGGCGCAGGAGCTCGGCGTGGACCTCGCGCACGTGACCGGCACCGGCGCGGACGGCGCGATCACGCACGAGGACGTCCAGCGCGCGGCAGGCGCCAGACCAGTGGCGCCCGCCGATCGCAACGCCGCCATGCGCGCGGCAATTGCCGCCGCGATGGCGCGATCCAAGCGCGAGATCCCGCACTACTACCTGTCGACGACCATCGACATGACCGCGGCGCTGACGTGGCTGCGCGCCGAGAACGAGAAGCGGCCGGTGACGGAACGGCTGCTCCCGGCCGCGCTGCAGATCAAAGCCGTCGCGCTCGGGCTGCGCGAGGTGCCCGGGCTGAACGGCACGTGGGTCGACGGCGCGTTCCGCCCGGGCGGCGGCATCCACGTCGGCTGCGCGATCGCGCTGCGCGGCGGCGGCCTCGTCGCGCCGGCGCTGCACGACGCCGACCGCAGCACGCTGCCCGCGCTGATGCGATCGCTGCAGGATCTCGTCGCGCGCGCCCGCGCCGGACAACTGCGCAGCTCGGAGCTGGCCGACCCGACGATCACGGTCACGAATCTCGGCGAGCAGGGCGTCGAGTCGACGTTCGGCATCATCTACCCGCCGCAGGTCGCCATCGTCGGGTTCGGCAGGATTTCGAGCCGGCCGTGGGTGGCCGGCGACCGCGTCGAGGCGCGGCCGCTCGTGACAGCGACGCTCTCGGCCGATCATCGCGCGAGCGACGGCCATCGCGGCGGCCTGCTGCTCGCGGCCGTCGATCGCTGGCTGCAGACGCCGGAGAAGCTGTGAGCGCCGCGATGACCGGCGAGCAGCTCAGGCAGGTGATCATCGAGGCGCTCACACGCATCGCGCCCGAGATCGCGCCGGCCGAGATCGTCCCCGGCGTGAGCTTCCGCGATCAGCTCGATCTCGACTCGATGGACGTCCTCAACTTCGTGCTCGCGCTGCACGAGCGCCTCGGCGTGGACATCCCCGAGGCCGACTACCCGCGCCTCTACACCCTCGACGACGCGGTGAAGTACCTCGCGGCGAAGCTCTCGTAGCGTCCGGCTTCAGCCGGACGGCCTATCCTTTCACGCACACGATCGGCTCGAGGCGCGCGACGATCTTCGACAGGCCCGCGCGATCGGCGGCGTCCACGACCGCGGTGACGTCCTTGTAGGCGCCGGGCGCTTCTTCCGCCACGCCGCGCATCGAGGGACTGCGGATGAGAATGCCCCTCGCCGCGAGTTCATCAACGACCTTGCGCCCCTGCCACTGCTTCGTCGCCGCGCTGCGGCTCATCGCGCGTCCGGCGCCGTGGCAGGACGAGCCGAACGACTTCGCCTGCCCCTCGCTCGTGCCGACGAGCACATACGACGCTGTCCCCATCGTGCCACCGATGAGCACCGGCTGGCCGGTGGACGCGAACGCCGGTGGCAGATCCGGATGGCCGGGCCCCAGCGCGCGCGTCGCGCCCTTGCGATGAACGAAGAGGCGCTTCGATCGGCCGTCCGTCCTGTGCTCTTCCACCTTGCAGGTGTTGTGCGACACGTCGTACAGCAGCGGCAGCTCCGCGCGCGGGGCCAGACGACGGAACGCGCCGCGCACGAGGTGCGTGATGATCTGACGGTTGGCCAGCGCGCAGTTGATCCCCGCGCGCATCGCGCCGAGATACGCCTGGCCGAGCGGCGAATCGATCGGCGCACACGCCAGCTCGCGATCCGGCAGGTCGATGCCATAGGTCGGCGCTTCGACGGCCATCCGCTTCAGGAACTCCGTGCCGATCTGATGGCCAAGGCCGCGCGACCCGCAGTGAATGCTGATGACGACATCGCCCACTCGGAGGCCGAATGCGGCCGCAGCCGTTGCGTCGGCGATCGTCACGACCCGCTGGACTTCGAGGTAGTGATTACCGGATCCGAGCGTGCCCATCTCGTCGCGCTGCCGGTTCTTCGCGTGCGCCGACACGCTGTCCGGCATCGCACCGGACATCTGTCCGTGCTCTTCGATCCGCTCGAGGTCCGCTTCGGTGCCGTACCCGCGCTCGACTGCCCACCGCGCGCCGCCCGCCAGCATCGCGTCGAGCTCGGCGTCGTCGAGATGGAGGCGGCCCTCGCTGCCGACGCCGGCGGGCACGGCCCTCGCCAGCTCGTCCGCGATCTTCTTCTTGAGCGGCGCCACGTCGTCGATCGTCAGCCCCGTGGCCATGAGGCGGACGCCGCACGAGATGTCGAAGCCGACGCCGCCGGCCGACACGACGCCGCCGCGATCCGCATCGAAGGCGGCGACCCCGCCGATCGGGAAGCCGTAGCCCCAGTGTGCGTCCGGCATCGCGTACGCCGCGCGCTCGATGCCGCGCAACGTGGCGACATTGGCCACCTGCTCGTAGACCTTCATGTCCATCTCCCTCACGAGCGCCTCGCTCGCGAAGATGACGCCCGGCACGCGCATGCCCGGATGCTTCTCGATCCACCACTCGACGTCGGACTTGCGGGTGAGGAGGGATAAGTCCATCGCGTAGTCTCCAGTCTCCAGTCTCCGGTCGTCAGTCAGACGTCCACGACGCATTGGGCGAGCCATTGGCCGTCGTCCGTCTGCGCCACACGGACTGCGGTATAGGTCGCGCCTTTGATCTCGACGGCGGGCTGGTGGCGTTCGCGATCGACGCGTTCGCCTCGAGCGGTGGCCTGCAGCTGGCCCCCCCGGATCGTGACGTCGAAGCTGCTGAACAGCAGCCGTCGCGTCGCCATCTCGTAGATCAGGGCGTTCAGCCAGTCCACCAGCAGCAGATCGTCCTCAGGTGCATCGCACGCAATCGACACGCCGACCTCCGCACGCACGGTCTGCGGGTCGGTGACGACGCCGGTCAGCGCGACCGCAGCCTGCGCGAACGCCTCGGCCTTCGATCCGCCGATCCCTCGCACGCCGATGTCCGCGCCGTGCGCGAAGTGCTCCCAGCGACCGGACGCCGATGCCGGATTGTCGTCAGGCACGTCCATTGCTCCTCAGCATGGCATGAGTGACTACACGCCTGACTACGGACGGCGAATCGTCATAGACGTCGCCTTCGAAGCGGCGCTCGGGCGGGTTAACTTCGCGCTGCGCGAGGAAGGCCTCTGCGCCCTGGCGCGCGTTGACGTCCGCGATCACTTCATGCGCGAGCAGCGCCACCTCTTCCGCCAGTACGAGATCATCGAGGCGTGGTCGCCCGACCTCGCCGTCGAGACGCTGGGCCAGCACCTGGACGCCGGCGTCGCGCTGCCGACGCGCTTCGTCGTGTACGAGCTGCCGGACGGCGAGACCGCCGTGCTCGCGAGCGAACCGCTCGCCCCGATGGCCGCGCATCCGCAATGGCGCCTCGACTTCCCCGCGCTCGCCGCCCTCGCCGATCGTGAGGCAGAGCGTGTCGCGCGCGTCCTGGCACGAGTGCAGCAGGGGTCGCACGCCGCACACGTTGCGTCTGCGCCGATCTAGTGCCCTGCCGCGGTATGCTCGCGCGCCGCGTGGAGCGCCGCGACGACCTCTTCGTCACTCACCTGCGCAAAATCACGGAAGTGCTGGCCGATGGCATAGAGCACCGGGGGCGTCTCCAAACAGACGACGCGATCGGCTTCGCCTCGCATGAGCCGGAGCGCCTCGGCGGACGCGACAGCCGTCGCCGCCACGAGCGTCACCGGATGCCGCGCCCGCACGGCGCGCAGCGCCGCGATCATCGTCGAGCCGGTCGCGATGCCGTCGTCGAGCACGATGGCGATGCGTCCGGCGGCCTCGATCGGCGCGCCCGCGGCGCCGTAACGCTCGCGTCGCGCGCGGAGGGTCTCGCGCTGCGCCGCGATCTCCCGCTCCAGATAGTCCTCGGTCCAGAGCCCGGTCGCCTCGGGATCGAGATATGTCGCGCCGTGCTCGTCAACGGATCCGATCGCGAGTTCCGGATTGAACGGCGCGCGCAGTTTGCGCACCAGCACGACATCCAGGTCGCCGTCCAGCGCGCCCGCGACGAGGGCGCCCATCGGCACCGCGCCGCGAGGAATGGCGAGGACGAGCGGATGGCGTCCACGGTACTCGCCGAGACGTTCGGCGAGAAGTTCAGCAGCCTGCGTACGATTCTCGAATGGCATGTCGGTGTTCCGGCAAACGACGGTTTCGCTTGAAAGAGCAGCAACCGCCGTGCCGCCGCGGCATGCGGCTTGCTGCGGTCCAGGCAAGGCGGTATGCCACTCAGCCTGATTGCCGGATCCGCGAACGGACCACTCGCCGAGGACATCAGCAAGATCCTGGGCGTGCGTCCGTGCGCGCGCACCGACGACCGTTTCCCCGATGGCGAACTGCACGTCGAGATCGACGAAAGCGTCCGCGGACACGACGTCTATGTGGTTCAGCCGACGAGCCCGCCAGTGGACGAGCATCTCGTCGAGCTGATCTTTCTGGCCGACGCCTGCCGGCGCGCCGGCGCGGATCGGCTCACCGCCGTCGTGCCGTATTTCGGGTACGCGCGTCACGACCGACGCGCCTCGGGACGAGTGCCGGTCGGCGCCCGCATCGCCGCCGGCATGCTCGAGCACGCCGGCTTCGCGCGCGTCGTCGCTGTCGATCTCCACGCCGCGGCCATCGAAGGCTTCTTCAGCGCGCCCCTCGAACATCTCAGCGCGGCCACGCTGCTCGCCGGCGACCTGCATCCCGCAGACGACGCGATCATCGTCGCGCCTGACCTCGGCGCCATGAAACTCGCCGAGCGCTATCACGCGCGGCTGAACGTACCCATTGCCGTCATCCACAAGGCCCGCATCGACTCGGCCGGCGTCGCACTGCGCCGCATCGTCGGCGACGTGAGGGATCGGTCGCCGATCATCGTCGATGACATGATCACGACGGCGGGGACGATCGAGGCCGCGGCGAAAGGTCTGCTCGAGGCCGGCTGCCGTCCGGCCATTACCGTCGCCGCGACGCACGGCCTCTTCGTCGGGCACGCGGCCGCGCGGCTCGACGCGCTTCCGATTCACGCCGTCGTGACGACCGACAGCGTGATGCCGGCGACGACTCCTCGGCGGCTGCGCACGGTCACGATCGCGGCGCTGCTGGCGGACGTCATCGCGCGCCTGCATGCGAATCGGTCGCTCCTCGATCTGATGTAGGGCGGATCGCCCGATCCGCGACAGGTCCGCGAGACAGGCAGACGGCGTCAGTCCACCAGCGTCAGGATCACGCCGGCGTAAACGCGATGCGCAAGCCGTCCCTCGCGCCCGAAGAACGCGGGCGCAAACGCGCTCGATCGAACCATCAGCAGACGATAGTCGGCGCGCAGCCCCCACCGTCCCCTCGCGTACCACTTGAGCCCGCCACCGGCGTTCGCTGTCAGAAACGCCTTCGAGCTGGTGACGTCAACGGCGGTCTGCGTCAGCAGGATCATCGTCCCGAGGCCGCCGGTCGCATACGGTACCGTGTGGACCGTGCCGCCCGGCGCGGAAACCGTGACGTTGCCGCTGATCTCGACGAAGTTCGGCGGCGCTTCCTTGATCGGCGCGCCCGACAGCGTGAGCGACTGATGATAGACGCCGAGCGCGACGCTGCTCTCGCCTTCGACGCCCACGTATTGGTTGATCTTGACTGCGAGCGCGCCGCCGACGTCGAAATTGCCGAAGTGCGATTCCGTGTCCCCGGCCGGGACGAGCAGCGCGCCGGCGGGAATGACGGTGAGTTCCAGCGTACCCGGCCCCCGGTCGTCCTGCTGCGCGCGCACGGGCGCGCCGACGACGAGTGTGAGCGCGACCACCACGAGCGCACGATGTGATGTCATGACGAGCCTCCAGCAAGCGGCGTGCCTTCGGACGCCGCGATGTCGCGCTGCAGGATCTCGGCGGCGCGCGCAAGTCCCGGGCTGACGACGACGGTATACGGTGGCCGCGCCGGCGCGAGATCGCGCAGCCGTGTGGGCAGGCGCTGCAGTGCGTCCGTGGCGTGCGCGCGCGCCTGGGCGAGCGTGACGCGTCCCGCCGAAGTGCGCACGCCGGCGGCCATCACACGCTGGAGCAACGCTCGCCCCGGCACGTCCTCGTCGCGCAGCGCGAGCACGTCGTGATCGGCGTGGCCGTCGCGATCGACGCGGTAGATCTGCTTGCGTCCCGGCAGCAGCACCTTCCCGGTAGACAGCTTCAGACGCGCCTTCCCGGCGTACTCGACCAGCTTGTAGGCGATGTCGAGGCTCGGTGCATCGCGCGACACGCCCATGTCAGTGCCGACGCCGAACCCGTCGATCGGCGCGCCAGCCGTCAGCAGCCGATCGATGTCGTCTTCGTTCAAGCCGCCGCTCGCGAAGATGGTGACGTGCTGCAATCCGGCCTCGTCGAATAACCGGCGCGTGTCGCGGGCCAGCGCGGCGAGATCGCCCGAGTCGAGGCGCACGGCGCGGACGTGGAAGTCCGATCCGAGTTCCCGCGCGAGCCGCACGACATGGCGCACGCCCGCGAGGGTGTCGTACGTGTCAACGAGGAGCGTCGTGTCGGGGAACAGCCGTGCGAACGCGCGAAAGGCGTCGTACTCGTGCTCGTGCGCCTGGACGTAGCTGTGCGCCATCGTGCCCGCGACTCGAAGTCCGTATGTCTGGCCGGCTGCGACGTTCGAGGTCGCGTGAACGCCGGCGACGTGGAAGGCACGCGCCGCTTTGAGTCCCGCGTCGATGCCGTGGATCCGCCGCACGCCGAAATCGACCACCTCTCTGCCGCGCGCCGCCTGGACGACGCGCACGGCCTTCGAGGCGAGCAGCGTCTGCAGGTGGATCTGGTTCATGACAAATGCCTCGACGAGCTGCGCTTCGGCGATCGGCGCGTCGATCTCCACGATCGGCTCGTTCGCGAAAACCGGCGTGCCCTCGGCGACCGCGTAGACGTCGCCGGTGAAGCGAAGCGTCTCGAGGCGCTGCAGGAACCGTGGCGAGAAGCGGCCGAGCGACTCGAGATACGCCAGGGCCGGCGCGTCGAACCGCAGCGATTCGAGATACGTCAGCACGTCGTCCAGTCCGCACGCGAGCAGGACGTTGCGGCGCTCCGGCAGACGGCGGACGAACAGGCTGAACACGGCCTGCTCGTCCATCCCCTCTTCGAAGTACGCCTGGAGCATCGTCAGCGCGTAGAGGTCGGTGAAAAGCGCAGGGCTGAACGTCATTTGCACATCATCGCCCGATGAGCGCCCGGAACGCCCGGAGCGGCAGCGTGTTCGCGATGTGCGCCGGCTCGCACCAGCCGCGGCGCGCCTGATCCACGCCGTAGCGCATGAACAAGAGCTCCTCGATCCGGTGCGCGTCGGTACTGACGACCATCTTGACGCCCGCCTCACGCGCCATCGCGATGTGTTGGTCGTTCAAGTCGAGACGGTCGGGCTGTGCGTTGATCTCGAGGAGGACGCCTTCCTCGCGCGCGACCTTCATGACCTCTTCCATGTCGAGCGCGTACGGCTCGCGCCTGCCGATCAGGCGTCCGGTCGGATGTCCGAGGATGTGCACCCGGGGATGCCGCAGCGCGCGGACGATGCGCGTCGTCATGGCGTCGCGGCTCATCGAGAACTTCGAGTGCACGGACGCGACCACGACGTCGAGCGACGCGAGCGTGTCGTCGTCGAGATCGAGCGACCCGTCGTCCAGGATATCGACCTCGGCGCTCTTGAGAATGGCGAGGTGCGGGAACGTCGCCTGCAGGCGATCGATGGCGCGCGCCTGCCGCCGGAAGGCCGCCGCGGTCAGTCCTCCGGCGACGCGGACGGCGACGGTGTGGTCCGTCACGGCGATGTATTCGTACCGGCGCGCCGCGCACGCCTCGACCATCTCCGCGAGCGTATTTTTGCCGTCCGTCGCCGTCGTGTGCATCTGGAGATCCCCGCGGATGTCGGCGAGCTCGACCAGATGCGGCAGCGTGCCGGCGGCGGCAGCCGCGATCTCGCCGTGGTTTTCACGGAGCTCGGGCGGAATCCACGGCAGTCCCACCACCGCGAACACCTCCTCCTCCGTCCGGCCGGCGACCTGCCGTCGTCCGCGAAACACGCCGTACTCGTTGATCTTCAGATGGCGCTTCACCCCGAGGAGCCGCACCGCGATGTTGTGTGATTTCGACCCGGTGAAGTAGTAGAGCGCCGCGCCGTACGACGCGGCGGGAACGACCCGGAGGTCCACCTGCAGGCCGGAGCGCAGCACGACCGAGCACTTCGTGTCGCCATGCGCGAGCACAGCGCGGACGTCGGGATGTCGCGTGAACACGGCGGCCACGGCGGCGGGCGCGCTCGACGCGACGAGGAGATCGACGTCGCCGACCGTCTCCTTCCGCCGGCGCACGCTGCCCGCCACGTCGAGCGCGTCCACTCCCGGCGTGGCCCGCAGCGCTTCGACGAGCGGACGCACGTAGGCTTCGGCGTCGGCGAGCGGAACGCGCGCCTCGTGCGAGTGCTCCTGCGCGAGGCCACGCAGGATCGACTGCTCGGTCGCCGCGCCCATGCCTCGCAGCGTCGAGAGGCGGCCGGCGCGCGCGGCGCGCTCGAGTTGCGGCAGCGTCTTCACGCCGAGCGTGCGATAAATCAGCTTCGCGCGTTTCGGGCCGACACCGGGGATCCGGAGCAGCGTCACGAGGCTCTCCGGCGTCTTGCGTTTCAGCTGCGCCAGCAGCGGCAGCGCGCCCGTGCGGCACATGACACCAATCTTCCCTGCCAGGTCGGCTCCGATGCCGGGCAATTCCTCGAGCGCATGCCCGTTCTTCTTCAGGATCGATTCGACCGGCGTGTTCAACGTGCCGATTGTCCGGGCGGCGTTGCGATAGGCGCGCACGCGGAACTGATTCGCGCCCTGGATGTCGAGCAGGTCGGCGATCTCTTCGAACGTCCGCGCGATTTCGATGTTCTCCATGACGCCTCACCTCGCCGTGGCCAGCCGCTGGAACTCGCGCTCGGACAGAATCCGTACGCCGAGCGTCCGCGCGCGGTCGTACTTGGTGCCCGGCTCGCGGCCGGCGACGACAACGTCCGTGCCGCAGCCGACGCTGCGGACGACGTGGGCACCGCTCGCCTGCGCGAGACCTTCGGCCTGCGCGCGCGTCAGCGACGTCAGCCTGCCTGTGAACACGACCGACCGCCCGGCGAGCGGTCCTCGCCCGTTGGCGCGTGCCGCGGCGAGTGACACACCGTTGCGCAAGCAGCGATCGACGGCGCGCCGGTTCGCGGCGACCCGAAAAAAGCCTGCGACGGCGTGCGCGGCTATGGGTCCGATTCCCGCGACCGAGCGCAGGCGGCGCTCGTCGGCCGTCCGCAGAGCGTTCAGACTCGGAAAATGTGACGCGAGGTCGCGTGCCGTCTGCGCGCCGACACCGGGAATGCCGAGCGCACACACAAACCGCCACAGGTCAGGGTGCCTGGCGCCGTCGATGCCGCGCCGCAGATTCGCCGCCGACGTGCGGCCAAAGTGCGCGCGCCGGACGAGGTCGTCGGCGGTGAGCGCGAAGAGGTCGGCGATCGATCCCACGAGCCCGGATGACACGAGCGCGTCAACAGCTTCCGGGCCGAGGCCGTCGATGTCCAGCGCGTCGCGCGACCCGGCGTGCTCGATCGTGCGGCGCAGCTGCGCCGGGCACGCGAGGCCGTTCGGACACCGATCGATCGGGCCGTCGCGCACCACGGCGGTGCCGCAGGCCGGACACCGGCGCGGCATCGCAAACCGCGGCCCGCGCCGCTCGTGCACACGCGGCACTCGCTCGACGACGTCGGGGATCACGTCGCCGGCGCGAATCACGCGGACCGTGTCGCCGACGCGCAGATCCTTCCGGGCAATCTCCTCTCGGTTGTGCAGCGTCGCGCGCGCGACGGTCACGCCGCCGATCGACACCGGCCGCAGCAGGGCCACAGGCGTCAGCACACCCGTCCGCCCCACCTGCACGACGATGCGTTCGACGACAGACAGCGCGTCGCGCGGCGTGAACTTGAACGCGAGCGCCCAGCGCGGGTGCCGGCCGGTCGCGTGCAGGCCGCGCCGTACCGCGAACGCGTTAGCCTTGATGACGACGCCGTCGATGTCGTAGCCGAGCGCGCCGCGCCGCCGCTCCATCGCGTCGTGATACGCGAACACTTCGTCGGCCGTCTCGCACGACTCCGCGAACGGGCTCGTCACCAGGCCCCACGCGCCCAGCGCGCGGAGCGCGGTCAGGTCGTCGTCGAGCCGCGGCCCGCCGTCGATGTCGAGCACGTCGTAGAAGAACACCTGAAGCCGGCGCCCGGCGGTCACACGCGGATCGAGCTGCCGCAGCGATCCCGCCGCCGCGTTGCGCGGGTTGGCGAACGCCGGCTGTCCCGTGCGCGCGAGCTCGGCGTTGAGCGCCTCGAAGTCGCGCGTGCGCATCATGACCTCGCCGCGCGCGGCCAACCGGCGCGGCAGCGATGCCGCCGGGCCTCGCAGCCGCAGCGGCACGGATGGAATCGTCCGGACGTTCTCGGTGACGCCCTCGCCCTGCTCGCCGTCGCCACGGGTCGATGCGCGTTCGAGCACGCCGTCGCGATACACGATTTCAATCGACAGCCCGTCGAACTTGGGCTCCAGCACGAAGCGGGGCCGCCCGTGCGCATCCTGCGCGGCGACGCGACCGGCGAACCGACGGACGGCCGCCGGATCGGTCACCGACTCGAGGCTCAACATCGGCGCGGCGTGGCGCACGACCGGAAAGGCCGCCGCCGCCGCGCCGCCGACGCGCTGCGTCGGCGAGTCCGGCGTGACGAGATCGGGGTGCGTCGCCTCGAGACGCGCAAGCGCTGCGAACAGGCGGTCGTACTCCGTGTCGGAGATTTCCGGACGATCGAGGACGTAGTAGAGATAGTCGTGTCGCCGGATGTCACGTCGCAGCCGATCGATCCGAGCGCGTGGAGACGTCAATCTGCCGGTCTGTCGGAGCAAGTGATGTGCCCGCATCCGCTGCCGGAATCACGTCACCCCGCGAGGTACGCCGGTTGCTTCGGCACACAGTGATGTCCGAAAGACCGCTCAGCGCGCTCGACGCCATCTTCACACGACGCTCGGTGCGCGCGTTCGAACCCCGCCGACTCGACGACGATACCATTCGAGCGCTGCTCGACGCGGCCGTGCAGGCGCCGACGGCCGTGCACATGGAGCCGTGGGCGTTTGTCGTCGTTCAGGACGACGCGCTGCTGCACCGATACTCCGAGGCCGCGAAGAAGAGCTGGCTCCAGGAGTCTGCGAAGTACGAGGCGCTGCACGTCCCGCGCGCCGGCCGTGGCTTCGCGGCCCGAGCCGCCGATCCCGCGTTCTCGATCTTTCACAACGCGGGGACGCTGATCGTGATCTGCGCGAAGCCGCTCGGGCCGTTCGTCGAGGCGGACTGCTGGCTCGCCGCCGAAAACCTGATGCTCGCGGCGTGCGCGCTCGGTCTCGGCACGTGCTGCATCGGCTCGGCCGTGCCCGTGCTGAACACCGCCGAGGCGAAAGCCGACCTCAACATCCCAGCCGATGTCACGCCGGTGGTGCCGATTGTCGTCGGCATCCCAGCCGGCGCCTCATCGGACGTCCCTCGCAAGGCACCCGACGTGTTGTCGTGGAAGAAGTAGGCGGAGGAAATGACATGGCGAAGCACTGGATAGCCATCCGCGCGATGGACACCGTCCTCGACGAGATTGATCGGC
Source organism: uncultured Bifidobacteriaceae bacterium (assembly GCA_964579765.1). Taxonomy (GTDB): domain Bacteria; phylum Acidobacteriota; class Vicinamibacteria; order Vicinamibacterales; family CAVVIG01; genus DATNBT01. The sequence goes on along the minus strand of CAZOIK010000125.1, from coordinate 313 downwards.
ACAACCACGCGATCGCGGAGCGCGCGTACCAACTGTTCAGGACGAGCGGCACCGGCCGCACGAACCCGGCCACCGACTGGACCACCGCCGAGCACGAGATGGTGTGGAAGCCGGCCGTCGAACTCCGTCGCCGCGATGGCGAGTACGAAGTGCTCGCGGCCACGGCCGGCGTGCCGGCGCAGGATCTGGAGATCCAGATCTCGCCCGACGATCTCCTGATCAAGGGGCAGGTCCATCATCGTCACACGCCGAAGAAGGGCGAGGTCCAGTTCTGCGAGTTCGATCGCGGCGAGCTGTTCCGGGCCGTGCACTT
>CAZOIK010000124.1:0-1931 GCA_964579765.1 uncultured Bifidobacteriaceae bacterium | reverse complement strand
CGGGGCAACGCCCCCGGGCGCCCCGCGGGGGGGGGGGGGGGGGGCCTCCGGGTCTGTGGGGGGGGGGGGGGGGGCCCCGCCGCCAGTGGAAAAAAGGAGATCAAATGCCGCCAACACTCGTTGAACGGGACGACCGGATGGATCGCGAACGCATGAAGGCCGTCGATCTCGCCATCGGCCAGATCGAGAAGCAGTTCGGCAAGGGCTCGATCATGCGCCTCGGCCAGAAGGGCGCCATCCAGCCGATCGATACCATTTCGACCGGCGCCATCAGCATCGACTACGCGCTCGGCGTCGGCGGCGTGCCGCGCGGCCGCGTCGTCGAGATCTTCGGCCCGGAGTCGTCGGGCAAGACGACGCTGTCGCTGCAGATCATCGCGGAGGCGCAGAAGGCCGGCGGCATGGCGGCGTTCGTGGACGCGGAGCACGCGCTCGACGCGTCCTACGCGCAGAAGCTCGGCGTGGACGTGGACAACCTCCTCGTCTCGCAGCCCGACAACGGCGAGCAGGCGCTCGAAATCGTCGAAGTCCTCATCCGCAGCAACGGCGTGGACGTCGTCGTCGTGGACTCGGTGGCGGCGCTCGTGCCGAAGGCCGAAATCGAGGGCGAGATGGGCGAAGCGCAGATGGGCCTGCAGGCGCGGCTCATGTCGCAGGCGCTCCGGAAGCTCACGGGCGCCGTGTCGAAGAGCAAGACCTGCCTCATTTTCATCAACCAGTTGCGCGAGAAGATCGGCGTCATGTTCGGCAACCCCGAGACGACGACCGGCGGGCGCGCGCTGAAGTTCTATTCGTCGGTGCGCATCGACATCCGCCGCATCGCGAGCATCAAGGACGGCGACATGGTCGTCGGCGGCCGCACGCGCGTGAAGGTCGTGAAGAACAAGGTGGCGCCGCCGTTCCGCGAGGCCGAGTTCGACGTGATGTACGGCGAGGGCGTGTCGAAGTGGGGCGACCTCATCGACATCGGCGTCGAGAAGCGCATCATCGAGAAGAGCGGCGCGTGGTTCGCCTACAGCGGCGAGCGCCTCGGCCAGGGTCGTGAGAACGCGAAGCAGTTCCTGAAAGAGAACCCCGACATCGCGAAGACGATTGAAGATCGCGTCCGCCGCGAGCTCGGCCTCATCCGCGACAACCCCGACATCGCTGCAGTGTAGTTGCCTACCGCACTCGTCACCGGCGCGAGCCGCGGCGTCGGCAGGGGCGTGGCCACTGCCCTGCACGCCGCCGGCTACACCGTCTTTGCGACCGGCCGGACGATCGCGTCCGCGGACCTGCCGGCCGGCGTCGTCCGCCTGCCCTGCGATCACACGCGCGACGAGGAGACGGACGCGGCGTTCGCGCGCATCGCCGCCGCGACGCCGTCGCTCGACGTCGTCGTCAACAGCGCGTGGGGCGGCTACGAGCGGATGGTGGACGGCGGGCAGTTCACCTGGGCGCTTCCCTTCTGGCAGCAGCCGGCGCATCGCTGGGCGAGCATGATGGACGCCGGCGTCCGCGCCGCGTGGGCGGTCAGCGCGCGCGCCGTGCCGCTCATGCTGCCGCAGCGGCGCGGGCTCATCGTCAACATCAGCCTCTGGGCCGCGCGCAAGTACATCGGCAACGCCATCTACGGCGTCTCGAAGGCCGCGACCGACAAGCTGACCGCGGACATGGCGCACGAACTGCGGCCGCACGGGATCTCGGTCGTGTCGCTCTATCCCGGTCTCGTGCGGACCGAGGCCGTCCTCGCGGCCGCGGCGCAGGGCTGGTTCAATCTCGAGAACAGCGAGAGCCCCGAGTTCATCGGGCGCGTCGTCGCGCCTGTGAACGCAGGGGAGGCGAGTGACGCCGGCCGGCAGATCGGCGTACGCGATCGTCCGGCCCGTGGCGAACACGGAGTAGCCCGCGGCGTGCAGGGCAGCGGCCACGCCCCTGCCGACGCCGCGGCT
>CAZOIK010000123.1:0-11302 GCA_964579765.1 uncultured Bifidobacteriaceae bacterium | reverse complement strand
AAGGTCGACGAGCACGACTACCAGTTCAAGAAGAAGCACATCGAGCGCTTCCTCGAGGACGGCGACAAGGTGAAGGCCACGATCTTCTTCCGCGGGCGCGAGATGGCGCATCCGGAAATCGGACGGCGCATTCTCGAGCGGCTCGTCGAGGAACTCGCCGACGTCGCGATTGCGGAAACGCTGCCGCGGCTCGAAGGCAACCAGATGCACACGATTCTCAGCCGGCGTCCGCAGGGCGGCGGCGGACGGCCAAAACCCGCCGCGGCGGCGGCGAAGGGTTAGAGGGACAAATGCCGAAGCTGAAAACACACCGCGGGGCCGCGAAACGGTTCAAGCGGACCAAGGGCGGAAAGTTTCTGAGGAGCAAGGCCTTCAAGCAGCACATCCTCAGCAGCAAGACGACGAAGCGCAAGCGCGCGCTTCGCGGGACGACGACGGTGGCCGACGTAGACGCGGCCAAGCTGGCGCGGATGCTGCCGTATAAGTAAAGAGCGCCTGCGGCCAGCCGAGCGCGGGAGCGCGAGGCTCAGCGTCAGTGCGCGGCGGGGTGGGCCCCGCCGCCAGTGAAGAAAAGGTAAACATCGATGCCGCGAGTCAAGAGAGGAACCGTTCGCCGCGCCAAGCGCAAGAAGCTGCTCGGCCTGGCGAAGGGCTACTACGCCAACAAGAGCAAGCTTTATCGCGCCGCCAAGGAATCGGTAGACACAGCGCTCAAGTACGCGTTCGTCGGCCGCCGCCGCAAGAAGCGCGACTTCCGCACGCTGTGGATCGTCCGGATCAACGCTGCAGCGCGCGAGCACGGCCTGACGTACGGCCAGTTCATGAACGGCCTGAAGAACGCCGGCGTCACGCTCGATCGCAAGAGCCTTTCGGAGCTCGCCATCGCGAGCCCGGCGGCATTCGCGAAGCTCGCCCAGCAGGCGAAGTCGGCCAAGGCGCCGGCCCGCGCCTGACCGCACCTCCAAAACCGTTTCCGTTACACTGGTAGCCGGCCGAGGCGCCTGCGATCGACCGCAGGCGCCCGCAGCGCTCATGCCCCTGCCCAACCTGCACACTCTCGAGGGCGTGCTCGCCCAGTTCCACGACGATCTGTACGCGGCGACGACGCCGCGCGATCGGCAGGCTGTCCGCGACCGCTATCTCGGGCGCAAGCACAGCGTGCTCGCCGAGTGGATGGAGCGGCTCGCCGCGGCGCCGCCCGCCGAGAAGCGGCACCTCGGACAGCTGACCAACACGCTCAAACGCGAGCTCGAGGCGCGCTGGGCGACGTTTCTCGAAGCGAGCGCGTCACTCGACGCGCTCGCAGGGGACAAAGCCGCGGTGGACGTCACGCTGCCCGGCCGCGTGCCGCGCCTCGGCCACCGGCATCCGCTGACGATCGTGCGCAGCGCCCTCGAGGACATCTTCGCGCGGATGGGATTCACCGCCGTCGAGGGGCCCGAAGTCGAGGACGAGTGGCACTGCTTCGACGCGCTGAACATGCCCGGCGAGCATCCCGCGCGCGACATGCAGGACACGCTCTATCTCGCGACGCCGCTCGCCGGCGACGCGCCGGGCGACCTTCGCACGCTGCTGCGCACGCACACGTCCTCGATGCAGATCCGGTACATGCAGACGCACACGCCGCCGATCCGCATCGTCGTCCCCGGCCGGGTGTACCGGCGTGACGATCTCGACCTGACGCATTCGCCGGCGTTCGCGCAGATCGAAGGACTCGCGGTGGACGAGGGGCTGACGCTCGCGGATCTCAAAGGCACGCTGCTCGCGTTCGCGCAGCAGATGTTTTCGCCGCGCACGCGCATCCGGTTCCGCCCGAGCTTCTTCCCGTACACCGAGCCGAGCGCGGAAATCGACCTGAGCTGCTGGCAGTGCGACGGCGCGGGCTGCGCGATGTGCAAGAAGACCGGCTGGATCGAGCTCGGCGGCTGCGGCATGGTGCACCCGGCCGTCTTCGAAGCCGTCGGCTACGACGCCGAGCGCTACACCGGCTTCGCCTGGGGCATCGGCATCGAGCGGATCGCGATTCTCAAGTACCAGGTTGAAGACATCCGGCTCTTCTACGAGAACGATCTGAGGTTCCTGGAACAGTTCCCGTACTAATGAGAAACCACGAAGGCACGAAGAACACGAAGGAGGCACGAACTTCTCTTTTCCAAGAGATTGTTCGCGCGTCTTCGTGTCCTTCGTGGCTTCGTGGTTTCGTCTGCGGTTGTAAATGCGACTCGTTCTGAGCTGGCTGCGGGATTTCGTGGACGTGCAGGCGTCCGCGCAGGAGATCGCGGACACGCTCGCGCTGCGCGGGTTCGAGGTCGCGTCGGTCGAGTCGCTGCCGAACCATCCCGCGTACCCGGACAAGCCCGAAGCCGTCATCGACTTCGAAGTCACCGCCAATCGGCCCGACTGCCTCAGCGTCATGGGACTCGCGCGTGAGGTGGCGACGGCCTTCGACATCCCGTACGCGCCGACGCACGTGACGAACGGCGCGGCGGTGCCGACCGGTGCCAACGACCGGCTGACGATCGCCATCGAAGACGCCGACCTCGGCCCACGGTACGTCGGCGCCGTCATGGACGTCACGAACGTCCCGACGCCCGAGTGGATGACGCTGCGCCTCCAGGCCGCCGGCGTCCGGCCGATCAGCGCCGTCGTGGACGTGACCAACTACGTGATGCTCGAGCGCGGGCACCCGATGCACGCGTTCGACCACGCGACGCTCGCGGGCGCCGAGATCAGAGTCCGGCGCGCGAAGAAGGGCGAGGGCATCACGACGCTCGACAACGTCGAGCGTCGGCTCGACGACGACATGCTCGTCATCGCCGACCGCGACCGGGCCCAGGCGATCGCCGGCGTGATGGGCGGCCTGCGCTCCGAGGTGTCGGCGGCCACGAAGACGATTGTGCTCGAGAGCGCGTACTTCAAACCGGCGTCGGTGCGGAGAACGAGCAAGCGGCTCGGCCTCAAAACCGAGGCGTCCGCGCGGTTCGAGCGAGGCGCCGACGTCAACGGCGCGCTCGCTGCGATTGAGCGCGCGATTGCGCTCATCGACTTCGTGAAAGCGGGCACGGTGTCCGGTCCGATCGTGGACTGCTACCCGTCTCCTCGCCAACCGGTGAGGCTGCACCTCCGCCGCAACCGCCTCGCGATGGTCCTGGGTGTCCACGTCCCGGACGCCGACGTCGTCCGCATCCTGACCGGCCTCGGGCTCGGCGCGACGCCCTCGGGCGACGGCTGGGACGTGGTCGCGCCGACGTTCCGCGTCGATCTCGTCCGCGAGATCGATCTCATAGAGGAAGTCGGACGACACTACGGCTTCGATCGCCTCGAGGCGAGCGTTCCCGTCCTCAAGCAGGTCTCTCCCGCGCCTGATCCGCGCATCGCGCGCGACGGCCTGCTCCGGCGCGTGCTGACGGCGGCCGGCCTCTCCGAAGCGGTGACGTTCGGCTTCATCGAAGCCAGAGCCGCCGCGCTGTTCGACGACAAAGCGACCACGACGGTGGCGATTGCCAATCCGCTGTCGGCCAAGTTCGACACGCTGCGGCCGCTCCTCCTGCCCGGGCTGATCGACGCCGTCGCGCACAATCGCCGGCACGGACGGCGGGACGTCGGCGTGTTCGAGATCGGCATGCGGTTCTCGACCGCCGGCGAGAACCGCGCGATGGCGATCGCCCTGACCGGGGCGGTGAGCGAGCACTGGAAAGACGGCGCGCGCGAGGCCGACTTCTTCGACGTCAAGGGAATCGTCGAGCTCGTCGGCGACGCGCTCGGGCTGCCGCTGCGATTCGAGACCGCGACCGTTCCGTACCTGGTGCCCGGTCAGACCGCAACGGTCGTCGCCGACGGCGTCCGCCTCGGTGCGATCGGCCGCGTCATGCCGGCCATCGTGGACGAGCGCGGCGCGCCGCGGCAGGATGCGATCTTCGTCGCCGAGCTCGATCTCGACCTCGCCGGCGCGCACGCCGTCGCGCGCGCCGAACGCGTGGCGGCGCTGCCCCGTCATCCGTTCGTCGTCCGCGATCTGTCGATCGTCGTCGATGCCGCCTTGCCGTCCGAAATCATTCGTGGCACCATTCAGGCGGCCGGCGCGCAGACGCCGCTGGCGAGCGTCGGCGTCTTCGATCGCTATCAGGGCAAGGGCGTGCCGGAGGGCAAGGTCAGCCTCTCGCTGCGGCTGACGTTCCAGGCCGATCGCACGCTGACCGACGCGGAAGTGCAGGCACACTTCGACGCGATCGTCGCCGCGCTCAAGGCGGCGCACGGCGCGGTTCAGCGATAAAGGATTCCGTATGGCGAAAACGGCGGTGCGTGGCGCGGAGCTCGATGCCCTCGACCGGCTCGAGGACAAGGTGAAGCGCCTCGTCGGGATGATCGAGCGCATGAAGGCCGAGCAGGATCGGGCGGCCGAGGAGAACCAGCGGCTGAAGGGCGAAATCGAGTCGCTGCGGACGCGCGCGGCGGCCGGCGAGAGCCTCTCGACCGAGCTCTCGGCGCTCAAGGACGAACGCGAGGTCATCCGCGGCCGCGTCAGCGACATGCTGCAGCAGCTCGAAGCGCTGAATCTGTGAGCGACGCCAAGAGCGTCTCGGTCGAGATTTTCGGCCAGCGCTACCCGATTCGCAGCACGCTCGACGCCGAGTACGTGGCGCAGCTCGCGGCCTACGTTGACGGCAAGATCCGCGCGGCGGGCGAATCGGCCCCGAGCGGCGACCCGCTGCGCCTGGCCGTGCTGGCCGCCCTCAACATCGCCGACGAACTGTTCCGACACCACGACGCCGCGCGTGTCAAGGACGGCACCGTCGCCGAGCGCGCCGAAGAGCTCGAACGACTCCTTGACCGGGTCCTCCTCGCCGACTAAGATTCGAGTCGGTTTCTGCTTTGCTTGTGATGGCGGCAGGCTCGTTTGAGCCAACGTTTCATCCTAAGAGAATCGTGACGCGGCGTGGTGTGCATGCCTCTGCAACGAGGAAGCCTGAAGCGCCGCTTATCTGAGCGGTTCCACCTGCTTACGCAGGTTCATCGACCTCCCCACACGGCAAAGCGGAGCCATTAGTTCTAACTTCTGAGTTCTCAGTTCTCAGTTCTACGCGGGTTCACACCCCGCGCGCGGCGCCGACTCCACGAACGCCCGAAGTGGGTCACGGGAAAGGACGTCACGCGTGTTGCCGATATACGGTTACGTTGCGAACTTCGTCGTCACGATCGTGGCCGCGGCCGTCGTCTACGTCGTCTGGCTGTCGAACCGCAAGCGCCTCGCGGCAGAGACCGTAGGCCGCGCCGAAGAACAGGCCGCGCGCGTCGTTCGCGACGCCGAGCGCGACGCGGAGACGCGGAAGAAGGAAGCGCTGCTCGAGGCCAAGGAGAAGGCCCACGAGATCCTGCGCGACGCCGAACAGCAGGCGCGCAAGGATCGGCAGGAGGCCGACGCGCTCGCGCAGACGCTGACGCGCCGAGAGACCTCCCTCGCCGAACGCCAGGCGACAGCCGAACGCACCGACAAGGAACTCGCCGCCCGCGACCGCGCCGTCACCGAGCGCGAGCGCACGGCCGCCGCCGCCGCGAAGAAATACGACGAGCTCGTCGCGCGCCAGCAGCACGAGCTGGAGCGCGTGGCCAGCCTGACCGCCGAGGAAGCCAAGGAACTCCTGCTGAAGCAGATCGAGTCCGACGCGCGGCACGACGCGGCCAACCTGCTGAAGCGGCTCGACGCCGAAGCGCGCGAAACGGCCGTCGATCGCGCCAAGCACTACATCACGCAGGCCATCCAGCGCTGCGCCGGCGAGCACGCGGTCGAGACGACGGTCTCGGTGGTCGATCTGCCGAGCGACGATCTCAAGGGACGCATCATCGGCCGCGAGGGCCGCAACATCCGCGCGCTCGAGCTCGCCACCGGCGTCGATCTCATCGTGGACGACACGCCGGGCGCGATCATCCTGTCGGCGTTCGATCCCTACCGCCGCGAGATCGCGAAGCAGGCCATCGAGCGCCTCATCGCCGACGGACGCATCCACCCGGTGCGCATCGAGGAGGTCGTCCAGAAGGTGAAGGACGAGACCGACGAGGCGATGCGCAAAGAGGGAGAAGCGGTCGCGTTCGACCTCGGACTGCACGATCTGCACCCCGAGATCCGCCGGCTCATGGGACGTCTGAAGTACCGCACGAGCTACGGCCAGAACATGCTGGCGCACTCGGCCGAGGTCGCGCGCCTCGCCGGCATCATGGCGAAGGAGGTCGGCCTCGACGCGCACGTCACCGTGCGCGCGGCGTTCCTGCACGACATCGGCAAGGCCGTCGATCGCGAAATGCAGGGCACCCACCTCGAGCTGGGCATCGAGCTGCTCCGGAAGTTCGGCGAGAGCGAGCCGGTGGTCATGGCGATGGCCGCGCACCACATGGACATCGACTGGCCGTCGCTCGAGGCGATGCTCGTGCAGGCGGCCGACGCCATCTCGGCGGCGCGGCCGGGCGCGCGCCGCGACATCCTCGAGTCGTACGTGAAGCGCCTGGAGAAGCTCGAGGGCATCGCCGACTCGTTCAAGGGCGTGTCGAAGTCGTTCGCGCTGCAGGCCGGCCGCGAGATCCGGATCATGGTCGAGAGCGAGAAGATCTCGGACGAGGAGGCCGTCTGGCTGTCGAAGGACATCGCGCGGCGCATCGAGAACGAGCTCGAGTACCCGGGACAGATCAAAGTCACCGTCATCCGGGAAACGCGTGCGGTTGACTACGCGAAGTGACCGTTTCCGATTTCACCGAACGCGAGCTCGTCGCCCGCATCAGCAGCCGCCTGCCGCCGCCGCCCGCCTGGATGACCGTCGGCATCGGCGACGATGCGGCGGTCGTCGAGCCGGAGACGCAGCGGCTCGAGGTGCTGAGCGTTGACGCGCTCGTCGAGGGCGTGCACTTCGACCGCGCGTTCACGCCGCCGCGCGCGGTCGGCCATCGTGCGCTCGCCGTGAACCTGAGCGATCTCGCGGCCATGGGCGCCGCGCCGCGTCTCTGCCTGCTCTCGCTCGCGCTGCCGGCCTCGCTGCCCATCGACGACTTCGACGGGATGATCGACGGCATGACCGCCCTTGCGGCCCGCTACCGTCTGCACCTCGCCGGCGGCAACCTGACGCGATCCCCCGGCCCGCTGGTCGTGGACGTGACCGTGATCGGGACCGCGAAGCGCCGTCAGGTGCTGACCCGGGCCGGCGCGCGTGCGGGCGACGAGCTCTGGGTCACCGGCACGATCGGCGCCGCCGCGGCGGGACTCGAGATGCTCAAGGCGCAGGACGCGTCCGCATGCAGCGAAACGAACCCGTGTGCAGCGCGGTACCTCTTCCCTGAACCGCGGGTACGGATGGGTTTGCTCGTCGCCCGCAATCGCGCCGCCAGCGCGGCCGTGGACCTGAGCGATGGGTTGGCCGACGGTGTGCACCAGATTGCGCTGGCCAGCGGCGTCGGCGCCGTGGTCGAGGCCGACCGCGTGCCGGTCGAGCCGGCCGCTCGGGACTGGTTCGGCCGGAGCGGCCGCGACGTCGAAGAGGTCGCCATCACCGGAGGTGACGACTACGAGTTGCTTCTGGCGGTGCCGGCCAGGCTCGGCCGCAGGCTGGCCAATCCGCGGCGGCACGGCGGCGTCGAGTTGACGCGCATCGGCGTCTGCACGCGTGAACCCGGCGTGCTGCTCGAGCGCCGGACTCCCGGCGGCCCGGTGCGCGTGCCGCTGCCAGCCGGCTACCACCATTTCCGATGATTCACCTGACGCGTGCGCTGGTCCGGCGATGGCTCGGGGCGCTGCTCCACATCGAGGACTCCCCCGAACGGACCGCCGCCGCCTTCGCGCTCGGCGTGTTCTTCGGTTTCTCGCCGTTCCTCGGGTTCCACACCCTGCTGGCGGTCGCGTTCGCGTTCCTGCTCAACTTCAACCGCGTCGCCGTGCTGCTGGGGGTGTATTCGAACCTGCCCTGGATCGTCGCGCCCTATTACGCGTTCACGACCATGTTTGTCGGCGCGCCGCTGACGGGCCACCACATGCCCCCAGGCTTCCGCGAGGCCGTGATGGCCCTGTTCGAAGACTCCATCTTCCACCGCGAGTTCTGGCACCATCTGCTCGTGCTGTTCCGGCCGTTCGTGGTGCCTTACACGGTCGGGTCGCTGATCGGTGCCGTCGCCCTTTCAGGCCTCGCCTACCCGATCGCGCTCGCCTTCGTGACCAGCCGGCGCCGACTACACCACCTAATTCATAGCAAAGACACGAGATAACAGATCTGCAACGCGGCAAAACCCCGCCGCGCCCGCCCCCGGCGACCCCTACAATGGGAGGGTGATTATCTCGAAATCGTTCTGGCGAAAGGCCGTCGTCACGGTGGTGGCGAGCGTGGCGTTCGTCTCGACGTACGAAGTCACGATTCTCGACTCGAAATATGCCGCCAGGCAGGCGGTCCTCCGGGAGACCACGGCCCTGCCGACGCCTGGCGCCCGGCTGGCCTTCAGCGCCACGGCCTACTGCAAGGGGGAGATAACGGCGTCCGGCGCCTCGATCCACAGCGGGATTGCCGCCGCCGACCCCGACCTGCTGCCAGTTGGCTCGGTCGTCGAGATCGACTCGCTGCCCGGGCACTACAACGGAATCTATACGGTGCTCGACACCGGCCCGGCGGTACAGGGCCGGCAGGTCGATCTGTATATGTGGAGCTGCAACGAGGCGCTGGATTTCGGCCGCCAGCCAATCCACCTGACCGTGCTTCGCCTTGGGTGGAGTCCCCGCGCGACGACGCCCACGTTCCTCGACAAGATCTTCAAGCCGATATCCACGAACGCGAGCAATTGAGGCACGCTCGCACTTACGCTCGTAGGGCGGCCCTTTCAGGGCCGCCCTCTGCGTTCTTGTACTGCAATTCGAAGAGCCTGAAATAGATCCCGCGTTCGGCGAGCAATTCCTGATGCGTGCCGGCTTCGCGGAGCTGGCCTTTGTGGAACACCAGGATGCGATCCATGTCCTGGATTGTCGAGAGCCGATGCGCGACCGCGATGGTCGTACGGCCCGCCATCAGCACCTGCAGCGCGTCTCGGATCAGCAGCTCGGTTTCGGTGTCCACGCTCGACGTGGCCTCATCCAGAATCAGGACGCGCGGGTCGAATGCGAGCGCGCGCGCGAACGACAGCAACTGCTTCTGCCCGACCGAGAGCGTCGAGCCGCGCTCGGCGACCGCGGTCTGGTAGCCGTCCGGCAGCCGCTCGATGAACGCGTCGGCATGCACCGCGTGCGCGGCGCGCCTGACGTGCTCGTCGTCGATCGCCTGCCCGAGGCGGATGTTCTCGGCAATCGTCCCCGAGAACAGGTGCACGTCCTGAAGCACGAGGCTGAACAGGCCGCGCAGGTCGCCGAGATCGAGCTCGCGGATGTCCACGCCGTCAACGGTGATCCGCCCCTTCGACACGTCGTAGAACCGCAGCAGCAGGTTGATGAGCGTCGTTTTTCCCGAGCCCGTCGCGCCGACGATGCCGATGCGCTGCCCCGGCTTCACCTCGAAGCTGATGTCGCGCAGCACGTAGTCGTCGCCGTTGTACGCGAACCAGACGTGATCGAACACGATGTGGCCTGCCTGGCCGACACTCTCGCGACGACGGGGCGCCGCCGGCTGCTGAATGACGATCGGCTCGTCAACGAGCTTGAAAATCCGCTCGGACGACGCCATCGCCGCCTGCATGATGTTGAACTTTTCCGACATGTCGCTGATCGGCCGGAAGAAGCGCTGCGAGTACTGCATGAACGCCACGAGCGCGCCCATCGTCAGCACGTGGTGCAGGACGCTGGCGCCGCCGTACCAGATGATGAGCGCCGAGGCGAGCGCGGCGACGAGCTCGATCGCCGGGTAGAACACCGAGTAGTAGAAGATCGACTCGAAGTTGGCGTCGCGATGCTTGCGGTCGATCTCGTCGAACCGCTCGAAGTTCACGGCCTCGCGGCGGAACAGCTGCACGGTTGCCATCCCGGTGAGGTTTTCCTGCAGGAACGCGTTGATGCGCGCGATGTACCCGCGGACGACGCGGTACGACTCGCGGACGTGCCGCCGGAACCACTGCGTGATGACGACGATGAGCGGCAGCACGGAGAACGCGACGAGCGCGAGCCGCCAGTTCATCCAGACCATGATGGCCATGATCCCGACGAGCGAGAACACGTCGCCGAACACGGTGACGACGCCCGAGGTGAACAGATCGTTGATCGCGTCCACGTCCGAGGTGACGCGCGTCATCAGCCGGCCGACGGGGTTGCGGTCGTAGTACTGCAGGTCGAGCTCCTGCAGGTGGTTGTAGATGGTCATGCGGAGGTCGAACATGATCCGCTGGCCGGTCAGCTGCAGCGTCCACGTCTGCAGGTACTCGAACGCGAAGCCCGCGACCACGATCAGCAGGTACAGCAGCGCCAGCGTGTCGAGCCCCTCGATCCGTCCGGTCGCGATGTGCCGATCGATCGCGACCTTGATGATGTACGGCTGCGCGAGCTGGCCGGCCGCGCCGAGGATGATCGCGGCGAACGCGATCGCGACCTGTCGCCAGTACGGCCGCAGATACTGCAGCAGCCGCCGCATCAGCCGCGCGTCGTACGCCTTGCCGAGGATCTCGTCGTCTTGCGGCGTCATGACGCGGCGAGCTCCTCTTCGAGCAGCTGTTTCTTGTGCAGCTCGGCGTACAGACCGCCGGCGCGGACCAGCTCGTCGTGCGTGCCGCGCTGGACGATGCGCCCGTCCTCGAGGACGAGGATCAGGTCGGCGTCGCGCACGGTCGAGATCCGGTGCGAGACGATGATCGAGGTGCGCTCGCGCATGACGCCGCGCAGCCGCGCCAGGATCTCTTCTTCGGTGTACGTGTCGACGGCCGACAGCGCGTCGTCGAGGACGAGGATCTTCGGATCGACCGCGATGGCGCGCGCGAGCGCCGTCCGCTGCTTCTGTCCGCCCGAGAGCGTGATCCCGCGCTCGCCGACCATGGTCTCGTAGCCGTCGGGAAAGTCGGAGACGTCCTTGTCGAGCCGCGACACGGCCGCGGCGTGAAGGATGCGCTCGTCTCGTTCCGCCGACGTACGGAGGGCGGCCCTTTCAGGGCCGCCGGCCTGCTGCGCGTCGTATCCGAACGCGACATTCGCGCCGAGCGTGTCGGAGAAGAGGAACGGCTCCTGCGGCACGAAGCCGATTGCGCCTCGCAGCGTCGCGAGCGGCAGATCGCGGACGTCCACGCCGTCGAGGAACACCGTCCCCGGCGGCGGATCGTACACACGCGCGAGCAGGCTGATGAGCACCGACTTGCCCGAGCCGGTCGG
>CAZOIK010000122.1:0-4239 GCA_964579765.1 uncultured Bifidobacteriaceae bacterium | reverse complement strand
GCGAGATAGAAGTGGGCGTCCGCGTACATGGGATTGAGGCGAATCGCCTCGCGGTAACAGGCCTGCGCCTCGGCGAAGCGGCCGAGGTCGTGGTAGATGTTGCCGAGGTTGAAGTGCGCCTCGAAGAAGTCCGACTCGAGGCCGATCGCGCGCTCGTAGAGCGCCTGCGCCTCGGCCAGTTCGTCGCGGCTGTAGTGGATGTTGGCGAGGTTGATCAGCGCCGCGACGAGATACGGATCGTGCTCGAGCGCCTACCGGTACGCTACCGCGGCATCTTCGAGCGTCGCCTCGTCGCCGTCGTCGAGCGCCGAGCCTTCGCGGAAGTACGACTCGGCAAGCGCCGTGTCGCGAATCACCGCCGCCGACGCGTCGGCGAGCTTCGCCGACTTCTCCTCCGCCGGCCGCCGTAGCGTGATGATCTTGGCCGGCGTCGCCTCGTGCCGGAAGTCGAACGTCAGCTGTCCGTCGCGGGACGCCGTCAACGCGCGGACCACGCTCCGAAACGAGAGGCCCTGCGACAGGTCGTCGTTGGCCTGCTTCACCGTCGCCACGTCGCCGAACGCGAAGTACGCGTCCGCGTTGGTCCGCAGCACCGGGCGAATGATGCCGTACTTCACCAGATAGCGGATGTGGTCGTCGCGCAGCGAGCGGTAGCGCGCCAGCAGATCGCGCGTCGCGTGATACTGGCGTTTGAGCGCCTCGGGCGGCGGTACGCCCGCAAGCCGACAGAACTGATCTTCGGACAGGATCTGAATTGGCGCGGGCTGCTGCGCGTTCATTTCCTCGGCCCGCCGCAGCTTGTGGCTTCGATCCACCGGACCGAACCCCTCTGACCCGACGACGAGCATTGTCGTCTTCGCGTTGACGTCGTCTGCGGCCGACCCACCCAGGCGTGCGACCAGCGCGAACGCGTCTTTACGGCCGAGCGAGCTCAGTTTTCCGGTGAAGACGACAACGTGTCCCGCAAGCGGCGGAGGGCTCGGTGAGTGTGGGGACGCTGCAGACAATCAGCCTCCGCTCGAGGGCACGCGGGGGAACGGCATCAAGATGAAGGAGAATGATCGGATTGTCAATGGCGAATGTACTCGCGGGCGACGTAGGCGGCACGACAACACGACTCGGCGTGTTCGACACGGCCGGCACGCGGCCGCGTTTGGTGGCGCTGCGCACGTACGCGACCCTGGAATTCAACACCCTCGAGCGCATGGCCGCCGCGTTCCTGAACGAGGTGGCGGTGGACCCACGCTCGATCCGGGCAGCGTGCGTGGGCGCGGCTGGTCCGGTCACGGGCGACGTCGTCGTACTGACGAACACGCCGGTCCGCGTCGACGCGACCGCGATCGCCGCCGCCATCGGCGTCGCGAGGGTGTCGCTGTTGAACGATCTCGAGGCCCTGGCGTACGCGCTGCCAGTGCTCGCCGACGACGAACTGCACGTTCTGCAGGCCGGCGTGGCTGCGCGTTCCGGCGCGATGGCCGTCATAGCAGCCGGCACGGGGCTCGGTGAAGCGGCACTCTACACGGTCGATGGGCGACCTGTAGCGGTCGCGTCCGAAGGCGGCCACGCCGACTTCGCCGCGCGCACCGAACGCGACGTGCTCGTCCTGCGCGATCTCGTGCGCCGGCGCGGACGCGCAGAGGTCGAACAGGTCGTGTCGGGGATCGGCCTGGTGAACATTCACCGCGCCATACAGGACGGCTGCGACGCCGCGATCGATTTCGCCGACCTCGATGCGCCGTCGGCCATCTCCACCTCCGCAGCCGCGCGGCGCTGCGCCGGCTGCGTCGATGCGCTCGAGATGTTCGTCGCCGCGTACGGAGCGGAGGCAGGCAACCTGGCGCTACGCACCGTCGCGACGGGAGGCGTCTTCGTCGGTGGCGGCATCGCGCCAAAACTCCTGCCGACGCTCACCGACGGCGCGTTTCTCCGCGCGTTCCGCGACAAGGCGCCGTTCGCGGCAATGCTCGAGGCGATGCCGGTGAAGATCATCCTCAACGACACTGCGGGTCTCTTGGGCGCGGCGAACTTTTGCAGTATTCTGCGCGAACCGTGATCTGGTTCTTCGACAAGGACGGCGAGCGGCTGCGCTATGAGATCAGCCACGATCGCGCCACGGGCAAGTACCGCGTCATCCTGACACGGCCCGACGGATCCGAGTCGATCGAAGAGGTAGACCAGCCGACCGATTTGATCGAGCGTTCAGTGCAGCTGATGAACGACCTCCGCACTGAAGGCTGGAAGGTCACATAGCCCGCTACGCCGTCTCGACCAGCGTCAGTGCGAAGCCGCCTTCGGCGTCGATGCACTGCTCCACCAGCGTGAAGCCCGCCTGCTCGAGGACGCCCGCGATTTCTCCGGGCGCGTATTTGTACGAACTCTCAGTCCAGATTGACTCGCCGTCCTCGATGACGAACTCGAACCTCTCGTCCGCGCGGCCGACGAGGACGCGCTGTCTGCCGCGGCTCACCAGGTGCATCTCGACACGCGAATGCTCCGCCGCCCAGATCGCTCGGTGCGAGAAGCGATCGACGTCGAACGTGCCGTCCAGTTCACGGTTGATGCGCACGAGCAGGTTCCTGTTGAAGGCCGCCGTGACGCCGAGAGGATCGTCGTAGGCAAGCAGCAGATCGGCCTGGGGCTTCACCAGATCGACGCCGACGAGCAGCATGTCGCCGAGCATGAGGCTGGCCCTGATGCCCTGCAGGAATTCCGCCGCGCCCGGCCGATCGAAGTTGCCGAGGTTCGACCCGAGGAACAGCGCGAGGGCGCGCCCCGATCGTGACTCACTCGACGCGGCCGCCAGCCCCGCCTCGTACTCAGCCTCGTAGGTCGTGACGTCAACGTTGGGCAACGCCGACAGCACCTGGCTCGACAACGCGAGCGCGCTCGCGGAGATGTCCACCAGCCGCAGATCGAGACGCTCGTCGCCGCGGCGACCACATTCGACGAGCGAGCCCAGCTTCTCCCCGTTGCCGGGACCGAGCTCGATGATCGTGGACAGACCCGAAGCGCGCGCGAACAGCTGGCGCCCATGGCGCTCGAGCAGCCGGCGCTCGGCGCGCGTCACGCCGTACCACGGCAGCCGGCAGATCGCGTCGAAGAGCGCCGAACCGAGATCGTCGTAGAAGTAGCGCGACGGCAGCTGCCGCGGCGTGAGCGACAGGTAGTACTGCACGTCGCTCGCGAACTGCGCGGCCGCGGACGCCTTGTCCGTCCCGTTCGCGGTTACCTTACGCATCGGAATGTCGCGTAGACATACGGATACCGCGCGCGAAACCAGTTGCGGAACGTCGGCCGCAGCAGCTCGCGCGCCGTCGCCGGCGACGCGCCTTTCATGACGAAATGCTCCCCGTCGAAGAAATCGGCGGAGTATTCGGGGTACGACGCCGACGCGCGAAAGCCAGGGAACGGCGCGAACGACGTGCTCGTCCACTCCCATCCGTTGCCGACGAGATCCTCGACGCCGAACCGGCTCGCGCCGGCCGGATGATTGCCGGCAGGCTCGGGATCCCAGCTCGAAAAGTCGAAGACGCCGTGCGACGCGTCCGCTGCCGTGTCGCCCCAGGGCAGCACGGCAAGATCGCGACTGTCGCCGTACGCCGCGCGCTGGTACTCCGCTTCCGTCGGCAGCCGCCATCCCCGCCACCGCGCATACGCTGCAGCTTCGGCGTGGCTCACATAAACGGGCCACGACGACGGAAGCGGAATGCGCTCGAACATGCCGCGCCAGTACCACTCGCCGTCCACGCGCTCCCAGAACAACGGATGCGTAATCTGCTCGGCCTGCAACCACTGGCAGTCGTCAGGACGCCACCAACGGGCCTCGGTGTAGCCGCCAGCCTCGACGAACTCCATGAAGCGCGCGTTGACAACGTTGTGACGCTGCATCTGAAACCCGGCGATGTCGGCGACGCACGACGGCAGCTCGTTGTCCCAGCCGAAGCGCAGCCGGGCGCGGTCGGCACCGAGCATTGCGCGACCGGCGGGGATCTCGCGCCACTCGTCGGCAGGCAGCGGCGCATCCACAACAGGGGTGTAGCCGGTGGGACGCCGCTTCTGCTCGAATGGAAGGCGATGCCACATGTACAGGAGCGTCTCCTGATGCATGGCCTCGTGCTCGAGGATCGTGAAGACCGCATCTCCGCGATCGAGCAGCGGATCGCCGGGGCGTTCGAGATCCTCGTGCTCGAGCGCGTGGATGACTCGGGCATCGGCGTCCCGGACGAACGCTCGCACCTC
>CAZOIK010000121.1:0-24714 GCA_964579765.1 uncultured Bifidobacteriaceae bacterium | reverse complement strand
GAGGGGCGTCCCCTCACCCGCGTCGGGCAGCACGCGCTGCGCACTGTCCGGCCGGAGCTTGATCCGGCCCGATCCCGGACGCGCCAGCATGCCGCCGGCGCGCCGATCGACGACGAGCAGATCGTCAGTGAGCGCGCGATGGCCGGTCCGCACGAAGCTCGCAAGCAGCGTGGACTTTCCGAACGTGCAGTCGCCGAGAAAGCCGACGGCGCTGCCGTCCACGTTCACCACCGCGGCGTGGAGCGGCTCGACGCCCTGCAGCACCAGCGCCACGGCCAGCACCTGTCCAAACAGAAAGTTCTGGAACACGGCCGCATCGCAGCCGTCGAGCGGCCGCGATGCGACACGCGATCCGTCCGCCGCCACGCTGAACTCGTAGAGGCGCGCCCAGCGAAGATATGTCGCGCCGCCAGGCAGCCGCCGGCAGACGTCTTCGTCGTCGGACTCGACGTGCGGCAGAAACGGCGCGAAATCGCGCGGCGTCCCCTCGACGAACTCGACCGCGGCGAGCGCGTCCGGCGCGCTGTCGCCGGCCGAGGCCGGAAACGCGAGCGGGACGTCGCTCGTCACGTGGACGCCGTATAGCGAGTAGGCGTGGCGGGCGGCCGGCGTGCACGCGGTCATGCGGCGACGCGCTCCCAGACGATCATCGGCTGAAACTCGCACGGCACGGGCCCGCCGATGACGACGCGATCGCCGTCGCGCACCCACGCGTGCGCCCGGATGCGCCCGAGTGCCGCAGGCGTGACGCCGATCGTCAACTGCAGCGGCCGCTCCGGCGTGCTCAGGCGAAGCTCCACGAGCAGCGCGCGAACGAGGCACGTGCTGACGCCGCGCAGTCGCCGTCCCGTCGTTTCGATCGCCCAGACGACCCGTTCGTCGGACCCCTGCAGGATCAGGCGCGCGAACGGACGCAGACGGGCGAACGCCGCGCGGACGGCCGGCAGCTTCGTCACGCGGATCGCGCACGCGATCGTCACCTGGGCCACGGCCGCACCGGCGAGCAAGATCCAGTCGCCGGCGCTGAGACGAGCGGCGCGCGCAAGGATCTGCGGCATGTTCAACGGACGGTGAGGAGACCTTTGGCGACCAGCTCGTTCACGAACGCGAGCAGATCCGTGCGCAGCGCCTCAGCGGGCGCGTCGAACTCCCGCTGCATCGCGTTCCACACGTCGCGCAGCGAGGGCTGCGATCCACAGAGCTGCCAGATGGTCGTGCCAACGGCGTCGAGGCCGAAGTACATACTCGTGGACAGATTGAGGATCACGGCTTCGCCCTGGAGCTCGCGAAACACGACGTCGTCCGGCACGCGAACGGCCTGATCGAGATCCGTCATATCCAAGGGAGGGCTGCTCGAAGAATAACATACGGGCGATGGCGCGTAAGATGAACGCCGTGCACGGTTCCGCACCACGATGAGCGGCGCGCGGAGCGTCGGCGCCGTCGTTCTTCTCGCTGTATCGTCCTGGACACTCGGCCGGGCGACGCTGTCGCGCCTCCAATGGCCCGAATTGCGCGGCTACGAGCGCACGGCGTTGCGGCTGACGGCCGGCCTCGGCCTGACGTCGCTCGTCCTGTCCCTGCTCGCGTTGATGGGCCTTTTCTCGTTTGCGACCACCGCCGTCGGCCTCCTCGCCGCCGTGGGCCTCGTTGTCGGCGCACGGGACGTCATGAGGCGCCGCACGGCACAGACGGGATCCGCCGGAGCGCAGACGATCTCGCTTCCCGCGGCAGCCGTCGTCGTGTGCGCGCTGGCCGCATGCGCCGGCGCCGTCGCCCCGGTCACCGACGACGACGCGCTCGCCTACGTCGTGCCGATCGCGCGGCACATCGCGGAGACGGGCGCGCTGCGCGTCTGGCCCGATCAGGCGCGCGCCATGTGGCCGCAGGCGCAGCAGGTCGTGCTCGCCTTCGTGCTCCACCTCGGAGGCGACCGCCTCGGTCTCGTCACCGCGTTCGAGTGGCTGCTGTGCATCGGCGTCGTCAGCGCGCTTGCCCGCCGCGTGTGCGAGCGGCCCGAGCACGCGTGGCCATCCGTCGTCATCGCGCTCGGCGCGCCGGCCGTGGCGTTTCAAGTCGCATCGGCGAAGGAAGATCTACTGCTCCTCGCGGCGAGTGCAGCGGCGGGATTCTGTCTGGCGGGGGAAGAAGGCCCCGGCGAGCTCGCCGCTGCCGGGCTCTTTGCGGGCATCGCAGCCGGCGCGAAATATCCCGGCGCGCTCGTCGCCGCCGCCGCCGTTCTCTGGCCGTTGCTCCGCCGGCGCGGCAGCCGCGTTCGCGACGCGCTCATCGTCGCCTCGTGCGCCGCGGCGAGCGGCGGGATCTGGTACGGGCTGAACCTGTGGCGGTTCGGCAACCCGGTTGCGCCCTTCGTGTTCGGCGCGCACGGGACGATCGCGGACGCCGCGTCCGTTCGCGACTTCGTGGACGGCTACGGCCCGGGCCGCAGCAGTCTGGAATTCGTCCTCGCGCCGCTTCTGATCTTCGTCCATCCCGCCGAGTTCTGCGGATGGTTCAACCTGTACAACCCGCTGGCCTACGCGGGCCTCGCCGGCCTTTTCGTCGCGGGCGCGCGCCGCCGCAGTGGCCCGTTGTTCTTCGTCGCGGCCGTGCTCTACGTCGGCTGGTTCTTCAGCCTGCAGAACGCACGGCTGCTGCTGCCTGCGGCCGTGCTGCTGGCGCCCGCCGCCGCGGATCGTCTCGTGCCGTGGCTACGCCGCCGGCCGGCGCTCCAACTCGCCGGGATCGCGGCCGCCGCGCTGTCACTCGCCGCGCCGGCCGTCGTCGGCGTCGTGCGCGCGGCAAAGTACGCGCGTGATACGCGGACGTTTCTCGCTCGCGAGACGCAGAACTATGCCGACGTGCAGTGGATGAACATGCATCTCGATCGCGGGCGCGATCGTGTCGCCTCCGATCACAAGGCCCTTGCCTACCTGGACATCCCGTCGTTGTTCCTCGCGCCGACGTATCAGATCGAGATCGGCCAGGAGGAGCTGGACGACCCGCTGCGGTTTGTCGAAGCGTGCCGCCGCGCGCACATCACGCATCTGTTCGGCAACGTCGCGAGTTTCGCGCGGATGCAGCCGTACCTGCGGACCGTCTACCGCAATCCCGCCTCGAGGCTCGGCGGGGTGCGCTTCTTCCGCGAGCCGCCCGTCGAGGAGACGGCGGTGTTCCAGCTCGTGTACCCATCCGGGCGCCCGGCGGGCGCGGTACAATAAGCCCACTTCGTGACACAGTCGAGTCAGCGCAAACTGCGAATCGAGCCCGCAGGAGCGTGGCAAGGCCTGCACCTGGCGGAAGTCTGGCGCTATCGTGAGCTGCTGTATTTTTTTGTGTGGCGCGACATCAAAGTCCGCTACAAGCAGACGGTGCTCGGCGCGCTCTGGGCGATCATCCAGCCGGTCGCGACGACGCTGCTCTTCACCGTGTTCTTCGGCCGGCTCGGCGGGCTGTCGAAGCAGGTCAACGGATCCTATTCGCTGTTCGTGTTCGTCGGGCTCGCGCTCTGGACGTTCTACGCCAACGCCGTCTCGCTGGCGGCGAACAGCCTGGTCGGCAGCAGCCATCTGATCGCGAAAGTCTACTTCCCGCGACTGCTCATCCCGATCTCCGCCGTCTTCTCCGGCCTTGTCGATTTCGCGATCTCGTTCGCCTTCCTGCTCGTGCTGATGATCGCCTATCGTGTGCCCCCCTCGCCGCACATCCTGCTCGTGCCCGTGTTCGTGCTCGGCACGATGATGGTGGCCGCCGGCGCCGGCTCGCTCTTTTCGGCGCTCATCGTCAGCTACCGCGATTTCCGCTACGTGATCGCGTTCGTCGTGCAGCTCTGGCTGTTCGCGACGCCCGTGCTCTACGCCATGAACATCATCCCGGCGCGGTGGCGGCTGCTCTACGGCGTCAACCCGATGGTCGGGATGATTGTCGGCTTCCGCGCGGCCGTCCTCGGCGGGCCGGCGTACGGCGAGCTCGTCGCCGCAGCGTTCGTCTCGTCGGCCGTGCTGCTGGTCGTCGCGCTCCGCTATTTCACGACGGTCGAGCGCCGCTTTGCCGATGTCATCTGACGCCATCACCATCGCCGGCATCGGCAAGCGCTACGCGATCGGCCGCGCGCAGCAGGCGACCAACTTCCGCGAGTCGATCGTCTCGATCCTCGGCGCGCCGCTGCGACGCCTGCGACGCCTCGCGGGGCGTGACTCGTCGGAGACGACGGACTTCTGGGCGCTGACCGACGTCAGCTTCACCGTCGGCGTCGGCGACGTCGTCGGCATCGTCGGACCGAACGGCGCCGGCAAGAGCACGCTCCTGAAGATCCTGTCGCGCATCACGCCGCCGACGACGGGCTACATCGAACTCGACGGGCGTGTGTCGAGCCTCCTCGAAGTCGGGACGGGATTTCACCCCGAGCTGACGGGCCGCGAGAACATCTTCCTGAACGGCGCCATCCTCGGGATGCTGCGCGACGAGATCCGGCGGAAGTTCGACGCGATTGTCGCGTTCGCGGAGCTGGAGAAGTTCATCGACACGCCGGTCAAGCACTACTCGAGCGGCATGTACGTGCGGCTTGCCTTTTCGGTGGCCGCGCACCTCGAGCCCGAAATCCTGATCATCGACGAGGTGCTCTCAGTCGGCGACCTGCACTTCCGCAACCGCTGCCTCGGCCGGATGCGCGACATGCGGGACGAGGGCCGCACGGTGCTCTTCGTCAGCCACGACCTGACGAGCGTCCGCCAGCTCTGCAATCGCGCGGTGCTGCTGCTCGGCGGAGGCGTCGCGATGCAGGGCACGCCCGACGAGGTGACGCGGAAGTACGAGCAGTTGAACCGCGACCCGTCGTCGGCAGCGGCCGGGGCCGCCGATCGCGCGCACCCGCCGCCGCACTATCACCTCCGCCGCGTCGAGCTGCGCGACGCATCCGGCCGTGTCACTCGCGAGTTCGACGCCGGCGACGTCATGGAGATCCACCTCTGGGCCAGCGGCCGCGCGCCGGAAAACTCCTTCACCGCGGAGTTCAAGCTGCTCGACGAGTCGGGCGACGTCATCAGCTTCGGCACGGCCAACCCGATGTGCAACACGTACTACACGGCCGATCAGCAGCACTTCATCTGCCGGCTCGGTCCGCTGCCGCTGACCGAAGGCACGTACTCCTTCAACTTCACCGTGCGTGTCTGGAACGAGGAGCGCTGGGACTACTGGGAGAACGCGATCGCCTTCGTCCTTGTGCGGTGCGATTTGTTCAAGACCGGCCACAGCGTCACCGGCGACCATAACGGGCCATTTGTCATCCCGCAGGGATGGTCCGCCGGAGACTAGAAACCAGATCCGTATGGCAGGCATGCTGAGCCACCTCCACCTGGCGGATCATCGGGCGCAGTTCTCGGCCGCGTCCCCGTTTCCACGCATCTGGTTCGACCACGTCGTCGATCCTCGTGTGGCGCGGACGATTGCCGACGCCTGCCCCACGTTCGAAGACGCGAAGGCGCTCGGGTTTGTGTTCAACGCCGTCAACGGGCGCAAGAAGATCCAGATCACCGATTCGCCGCCGAGCTGTCGGCGCTCACCCGCATCGCCGATCGGTCGGTCCCGAACTGCTGCGCCAGACCGGACGACAAGCTGCGGACGTACGGGCTCGTGTCGGTCGAGCGTGTCAGACGCGGCGGCACGGGCCCCTCTCCTGCACGTTGGGCGGCGTGCACGTTTCCATGCGGGCCGGCTGCTCCGCGTGCTGAAGATCCGATGAGCCTCGCAGGTCCGCTCGTTTCGATCACCATTCCGTGCTATCGCCAACTGCACTACGCACGACGGTCGGTCGCGTCGATGCTCGCTCAGTCGCATCAGCATCTCGAGATTACACTGCTCGACGACGGCGCCTCGGACGAGTATCGGGAGTACGTCGAGTCACTTGGTGACCCGCGGGTACAGTACCGACGCAACGCGGTGCGCCTCGGCGCGATGCGCAACATGTTTGCCGCGATCACCACCGGGACCGGGCGATTTACACTCGCGTTTCACGAAGACGACCTGCTCGGCGCCAGCTACGTGCAGACCGCGATCGACATCCTCGAGCGTCATCCGCGATGCGCGTTCGTCGCCTGTCAGCTCACGGAATTCGAGGAGGAACCCACTCCGGCCGCACTCACCGCGTCACCGCACGATGCCGGCTATGCGATGTTCGACTCGTCCGGCGATCTGGTACGCGGCATCCTGCGTGGAGTCGAGCCAATGTTCGGCTCGGTCGTGTACCGGCGCACGGCGCTCGACGGCGTCGAGCCCGATCACGAGGGCTACGCGACGCTGGTAGACCGGCCGTTTCTTCTCTCGATCATGGACCGCGGGTGCACAGCCGCCGTCATCGACGCGCCGCTCGTCTGGTACCGGCGTCACGGCGAGGGAGACACGCGCCATATGGCCATGACGGCCGAGCACGTCCTGCATCTGCTGCGCAGGTACCGGGCGGCGCTGCCGGTGGAGTGGTCGGCGGACGAGCGGACGGCCTTCTTCAAGTACACGGGCTACTGGCTGTTCGAACTGTATCGCATGACCCTGCCGGCGCAGCGCCCACCGGTGTGGAGGTACCTGCTGCGCGCGTGGCACGAGGGCCTTTACGATCCACGGGCGCGCGGGCGCTTCGGCTTGCGCCAGATTCAACGCGCGCTCCTCAACCAGACGTCCTAGCGTGGCCCTGCCCTTCAAAGTCATCGCGCTGCTGCCCGTTCGCAACGAAGCCTGGATCCTGGAGCACACACTGTCGGCGCTCTCCGGCTTCTGCGACGTCATCATCGTCAGCGACCAGGGATCCTCCGACGGATCGCAGGACATCTGCCGCCGATTCTCGAAGGTCGTGCTGCTCGAATCGCCGGACGGCGACGACGTGAATCGACTGCCGCGACACGCGCGCTGGCGGCTGCTTGACGCCGCACGCCAGTACGACGGCACGAATCTGCTCTGGTGTACCGACGCCGACGAACTGGTGTCCCCGGCTCTCGCCGTCGCCTTTCTCGAAGCCCGTCGTGCGGAGCTCACTCTCCCGCTCGCCATCGCCGCACGCTACATCCATCTCTGGAAGAGCTTCAGGCGATATCGCGACGACTGGTCGTACTATGGCCCGTCGTTCAAGACCGTCGCCTGGATGGACGATCGTCACGTCGATTACCGGCGCGATCCCGACGTTCGCCCGCTGCACGAGCCGCGCACGCCCATGGACGACGACCCGCGCGCGCTCCGAGCCGACGCTCTTCCCGTGCTGCACTTGCAGTTTGCTCCATGGCGCCGCACGCAAATGAAGCAGGCGTGGTACCGCTGCGTCGAGTGGCTCGACGGGCGGCGCACGGCGCGGGACATCAACGACCAGTACGCCATCACGACGGAACCGATCTTCGTCCGCACCGCGCCGCTGCCGCCCGCGTGGATCGAGGGCGTGACGCTGCCACCGCCGTCTGTGGACGACGATGCCGGCTGGCACGACACCGAGCTGCTGCGCCTGTTCGACCTCCACGGGATCGAGTTCTTCGAGCCGCTCGAGATCTGGCAGGTGCCGCGGCTGCGCAAGGAATTCATCCGGCGAACGGGGCGCCGGCCGCGTCCGGATCGGTCGTATCGCGCGGCGTGGCCGACCCGCGCCCGATCGTTCGGTCGTCGCGCGTGGAACGCGGTCCGACGGCGGGTGCGGCCGTGAGCCGACCCGCATTGACCGTCCTCACGAGGCCGATTCTGCCGGCCTCTCGCCGCGCGTACATCGCGCTGCGTGGCGCCGCGCGCCGGATCCTCAAACCAGGTTCGCGTGGCCTCAGCGGGTCACGCTATCCCGGCCACTACGCCGTCGTCCGCAGCGTCGTCGAAGGCCTCCGCGAGATCGGCGCCGACTTCAACTTCAATCCCGTCTCGTTCTCACAGCTCGCCCGCGTCGTGTACGCACCGGCGAACGAAGCCCTGCGGCAGGCCGCGGAACTCAAGCGCCGCGGCGCCATCGACTTCCTCGCCGCGGGCCCGGTGAACGCGCTCTTTGCGGACGAGAACGACGGCATCTTGCAGAGGCCTGAAATCGATCTCCTGATCGTCGCCTGCGAATGGGCCGTCGATCTCTATCGCGACGTGCCGAGCCTCGTCCGGAAGAGCCGCGTGTGCCCGTGCGGCGTGGACGTGCAGACCTGGACGCCGTCGGGCGCCGCGAAGCAGCGCACGGCCGTCGTCTACTGGAAGAGCGGCGACGAGGCGTTTTGCGAGGAAGTCGAGCGGATCGTGCGCCGATGCGGACTCGAGCCGCTGCGCGTCCGCTCGCGCCACGGCGAGCACCACATCTTCACGCCCGAGACGCTGCGGCAAATGCTCGATCGATCCGTGCTCGGCGTCTTTCTCAGCACGTTCGAGACCCAGGGCATCGCGCTCGCCGAGGCCTGGGCGATGGACGTGCCGACCGTCGTCTGGGACCCGCGGGGCGACGCCGAATGGCGCGGGCGGCACTTCACGTCCGGTTCGTCGGCGCCGTACCTGACGGCGTCCACGGGCCTCGCCGCGAGAGACACGGCGGGCCTCGAGCCGGCGATCAGGCAGGCGCTCGCCACGCTGGGCAGCTTCCAGCCGCGCGCGTGGGTGCTCGCCAACATGACCGACGCGATCTGCTCGAAGAGGCTGTACGAGCTGATCGCCGGCGAGGCTGACGCTATCCGAAAACGGATCTGAAGAGAATCTTCCGCGCGGGAGGGTGGCGCAGAAGGGCGCGAATGAGATGGCGGTGGTGGTTGAACTGCGCCGTCTTTCGCACGATCGGCATGATGCCGTCGGTCCGGGCGAGGTCGAAGAGCATGTCGATTTCCTGGTCGTTCAGGCGCGTGACCAGATCGCGCAGCGAGCGCTGCTCGGCGAACTCCTCGCCGAGCTGATCGCGCCACTTTCGCTCGTAGGACGCCAGAGCGCCGGCGTCGAGCCGGTCCGCGGCCAGCGCGTCAACGGCCACGTCGGCCGCCAGCGCCGCGCTCCAGATGCTGTAGTGAATGCCCCCGCCGGTCGTCGGCTTGACGAGCCCGGCGGCGTCGCCGATGACGAGCGACCGATCGGCGTAGGTGCGGTCGATGGCGCCGAGCGGCAGGATCTTCTGCCGCGGCGGCTGGCGCAGATCGCCGATGCCCCAGCGGGCGGCGACGCGGCTGAGCATCTTCGTGTAGCAGCCGACCGGGTCGCGCGACGTCATGACGCCGACGCGGACGAACGTGTCGGCGCCGCGGACGACCGGGACGGCCCACGCGAAGCCGTCGGGCGCGACGTCGCGGCCGAAGTGCATCTCGACGTCTCCACGCTGCGCCGCGGGCAGCTCGCGCTGCGCGCTGTGGAGGTACTGGCGCGGGAGCCCGAGCCCGACACGCCGCTGGAACGCGTAGTTGGCGCCGCACGCCAGCATCAACAGACGCGCGCTGACCCATTCGTCGCCCACCTGCGCGCGGACAGCGGCGGGCCCGGTCTCGACCATCGACACGCGCGTGCCGTTGCGCACCTCGGCACCGGCCGCCAGGGCGCGATCGGCGAGCGCGCGGTCGAACACGCCGCGGTCGATGACGGCCGCGAGCGGCGTCGGCGTGGAATGCGACACGGTGATGCCCGACGGCGACACGAACCGAGCCGTTGTGAGGGCGTTCAGGGTGGCCTCACGCGGCAGGCCGAGCATGTCGAAGCTCTCGGTCGCCAGAACGCCCGTGCAGTGCACCGGGTCGCCGACGACGCCATGCTCTTCGCAGACCAGCGTCGAGACGCCGCGGCGTGCAAGCCGTTCGGCGGCGTACAGACCTGCCGGTCCGCCGCCAACTACCAGCACGTCAAAATCAGTCATTGAGTGCGAACATTATAAGCGTCGCCTTACGGTTCTCACACCTTGCGGCCGCGAACCTCCCACGTGCCGCGTGCCGTGATCCAGAACGACACCAGAATCAGCCGCACGTCCAGCCAGAAGCTGGCGCGTTTCAGGTACAGGCGATCGAGCCGGAACTTGCCGGCGCGCGAGATGTCCCGCGGCGCGTAGATCTGCGTGAGCCCCGTGAGCCCCGGACGCACGCCGTGGCGCTCCTCGTATCCGGGAATCTCGTCGAGATGCACGACCTGGCCGTCGCCGCGCACGTCCACCTCGCCGGGACGCAGCGGACGCGGGCCGACGAAGCTCATGTCGCCGCGCAGGATGTTCACGAGCTGCGGCAGTTCGTCCATCGCCGCGCCGCGCAGAAGCCGGCCGACGCGCGTGACGCGGGGATCGTTCTCCGTCGCCTGCACCGGTCCGGTCAGGGCCTCCGCGTCGGGCCGCATCGAACGGAACTTGAGTGCCTTGAAGACGCGTCCGTTGAGGCCCACGCGCTCCTGCGGATAAAAGATCGGGCCGCCGTCTTCCAGCTTGATCGCGATGGGAATGATCAGCCACAGCGGCGACGACGCCACGAGGCCGACCGCCGCAAGGGACGCGTCGAAGACTCGCTTCATCATGCCGCGTGCGCCACGCGGCTCAGGCCCGCGAACAGATCGTAGTAGGCGCGCACGGCCGCGCGCCGGTCGTAGCGCCACGCCGCACGGCGCGCGTGCTCGCCCATGCGTCGGGCGGCGTGCGGATCGTCGCAGAGCGCCGCAATCGCGCCGGCCAGCGCGTCCGGATCGCCAGGCGGCGCGACGAGGCCGCACGCGCGCTCCTCGGCAATCGCCGCGACCTCGCAGCTCGGATCGACGGCAGCGACGAACGGACGGCCGGCCGCGAGAATGCCGTACAACTTGCTCGGGACGATGTAGCCCTCGAGGCCGGGCTTGAGCGACACGAGAAACGCGTCGGCGGCCGCGAACGACTCGTGCAGCAGTTCCTTCGGCTGATACGGGAAGAAGCGCACGTTGGTCAGGCCGCGCGCCGCGGCCATCTGCTCGAGCACCGGCCGGCGCCCCCCCTCGCCGACGATCGCGATGACCAGCCGATCGCGCGTTCGCAGCCGGTCGGCGGCGTCAACGAGGACATCCAGGTTCTGCGACAACCCGACGTTGCCCGAGTGCATCAGCACGAACTTGTCCTGCAGCCCGTGCGCGCGGGTGAACGCGTTGTCCTTGGGCCCTGGCGTAATCGCCTCGCAGTCGGCCCAGTTGTGAATCACGTGCACGCGGTCGGCCGGCGCGCCCTTCTCCTCGACGAGCCGCCGCTTCATGCGCTCGCCGAGCGCGACGATCGCGTCCGCGTCGCGCACGAGCTTGCGGTTGATCCGATCGAGCGCGCCGTTCACCGCCGTGTTGTGGAAGTCCTCGAGCAGCGACGCCACCTCAGGGAAGATGTCCTCGCACAGGAACACGAACCGCGCGCCGGCGCGGCGGGCGGCCGCGAGCGCCGCCAGGCCCACGATCGGCGGATCGGTCAGCGAGACGACGACGTCGGGACGGCCGATCTGGAAGCTCGCGGCCAGCGCCGACGAGAAGTACGTCAGGTAGTTGGCGGCGCGGCCGGCGAACCGGCGCGTCGGCAGGAGTGTGCCGTTGGCGCGCAGGATGCGAACACCCTCGTGTTGCTCGGTCGCCACCGGCCAGAACGACGCGCGCTCCCGGGCACGCGCGTGCAGCGGCCGGCCCGCCACGACCGAGACGCCGCAGCCGTAGACCGACGCCAGATCCTGCGCGAGTTCGGTGAGGAGCTGGCCCGTGGCGGCCTGATCGGGCCAGTAGGATCGATTGAAGAAGCAGAGGTTCACACCGTCGCTGCCGTCTGACGCCCGCGCTCGGCCTTGTACCACTCGATGGTGCGAACGAGCCCCGTCCGGAAATCGGTCGTCGCCCGGAACCCGAACGCCTCACGCGCGCGCGACACGTCGAGGCTGCGCCGCGGCTGGCCGTCGGGTTTGCTCCGGTCGAAGACAATGCCGCCGCCAAAGCCGGTCAGCTCAGCGATGAGCTCCGCCAAATCGCGGATGCTGATCTCGAAGCCCGCTCCCAGATTGACCGGCTCCGGACGATCGTACTGCTCGGCCGCCCGCACAATGCCGTCGGCGCAGTCCTCGACGTACAAGAACTCCCGCGTCGCGTTGCCGGTGCCCCAGCAGACGACTTCGCGCGAGCCGGATTCCATAGCCTCGAGAAACTTCCTGATCAGCGCCGGGACGACGTGCGACGACGCCGGGTCGAAGTTGTCGTGCGGCCCGTACAGATTCACCGGCAGCAGATGAATCGCATCGAAGCCGTACTGCTCGCGGTACGCCTGTCCCTGCACCAGCAGCATCTTCTTGGCGATGCCGTACGGGGCGTTGGTCTCTTCGGGATAGCCGTTCCACAAATCGCGCTCGAGAAACGGCACCGGCGCCAGCTTCGGATACGCGCAGATGGTCCCGACGCCGACGAACTTCTCCACGCCCGACACACGCGCCTGCTCCATCGTCAGCGCGCCCATCATGACGTTCTCGTAGAAGAAGCGTCCGGGATTCTCCCGATTGGCGCCGATGCCGCCGACGACCGCGGCGAGATGGACGACGACCTGCGGCCGCGCCTCGGCGAAGAGACGCGCGACGTCGGCCTGTTGCGTCAGGTCGTGGTGCGCCTTGCGGACAACGACGACGTCGGCGCAGCCGTGGCGCCGCAGCGCGGCGACGACGTGCCGGCCCAGGAAGCCGCTGCCGCCGGTGACGAGCACGCGCTTCGATGCGAGGTTCATGATCGCTCCACGACGTGGCGTCCGAGGACGAGCACGTCCATGTGCGTGCGCAGAAAGCAGTCGAGCGCCTCCTCCGGACGCAGCACGATCGGTTCGTTTTCGTTGAACGAGGTGTTCAAGAGCATCGGCACGCCGCTGACACGCTCGAACGCCTTGATGAGGTTCCAGTATCGCGGATTCGATCGCGCGCTGACCGTCTGCAGGCGCCCCGATCCGTCTACGTGCGTGATCGCCGGAACGATCGACCGCCGGTCCGGACGCACGGGATATACCTGCAGCATGAACGGATCGGGCACGGCGCCGACGAAGTACTCGTCGAGCGCCTCTTCGGCGACCGACGGCGCGAACGGACGGAAGCGCTCGCGGAACTTGATCCGCGTGTTGATGATCTCGCGCATGTCCGCACGCCGCGGGTCGGCGACGATGCTCCGGTTGCCGAGGGCGCGGGCGCCCCATTCCATCCGCCCCTGAAACCAGCCAATCACGCGGCCCGCCGCGATCTGTGCCGCGGTCCAGGCGTCGAGCGCGGCCTCGTCCTCCCAGGCGCGTGTGACGCATCCGGCCGCGCGGATGTCGTCGGCGCGCGCGCAGAGGGCCGCCGCCATCTCCGCGTCGGTTGACTGGGGGCCCCAGTAGCCATGCTCCATCACGAACGTGCGAGGCACCGCCGATGCCTGGTGCCACGCGTGAAACGCGGCGCCGAGGGCCGTGCCGTTGTCGCCGGCGGCGGGCTGAATGAACACCTCGCGGAACGGCGTCTGCTCGCGAATCTTCCCGTTCGCCACGCTGTTCATCGCGCAGCCGCCCGCCAGGCAGAGTCGCGGGCTTTTTGTGCGCTCGTAGACGTGCCTGAGCACGTGCATCGCGGCGCGCTCGAAGACGGCCTGCAGCGACGCCGCAATCGCTTCGTGGCGGGCGGTCAACGGCTCGTCGGGCCGGCGCGCTGGACCGAGCAGCTGCTCGAGGCGCGGCGTGAACACGCGCCCGATGGTGGGGGCGCCGTCGCTCCACGTCATCTCGACGCCGTCGGACCAATGGCTGAAGCACGAGAGATCGAGCTCGAAACGGCCCTCGTCGCGGAGGCCGACGAGCGTCTCGAGCTCGCGCACGAATGCCGGCTCGCCGTACGGCGCCAGGCCCATCACCTTGAACTCGTCGCCGTAGTTCGGAAACCCGAGATACTGCGTCAGCGCGAGATAGAACAGCCCAAGCGAATGCGGAAAGAAGACGCGCTCGCGCACGTCGAGCGAGGTGCCCCGCACGACGCCCCACGACGTGCTGACGAAATCGCCGAACCCGTCAATCGCACACACCGCCGCATCGTCGAACGGGGCGACGAACGCCGCGCTGGCGAGATGCGCCGGATGATGTTCGACGTACCGCATCCGCGGACGGACCACATACTCGTCGAGGCCGAGCGCGTCGGCGATGGTGACGGGCAGATCGTCGAGGCGTGCCATGTTGCGCGCCCGATCGCCGAGCGTGTGCTTCGGCCGGTGCTGCAGCACGAAGAGCGCCTTGCGCCACAGATGCGCACGGGGCCGGCGTGAGACGGCGAAGAGATCGACGTCACGCGGACCGATGCCGCCCATCCGGAGGCACGCCGTCATGGCGCTCTTCGGGAATCCGGTGACGTGCTTGATGCGGCGGAAGCGCTCCTCTTCGACGGCGGCAATCAGCCGTCCGTCACGCACGAGGACGGCCGAGACGTCGCCGTGGTACGCGTTGAGGCCGAGGATGTTCACGAGACGGAGGCGGCCAGGGTCGCAGGACCGGTGCGGGCGACGACCCGCGCGAACCGCGCGCGGAAATGCGCGTCGGTGAAACACGACAGGAAACGCGCTCGTCCGGCCGCGCCCATCTGCACACACGCCGCCGGCTCGTCGTAAAGGCGCGTCAGCGCCGCCTCGAGCTCGCGCGGCTGGTCTGGATCGACGATGAATCCGGTGACGCCGTGCTCGACGATTTCCGCGGCGGCACCCGTGCCGCCGATGCACGGCTTGCCGGCGCGCATCGCTTCCAGAAACACGAGACCGAACCCCTCGTCCCGGCTCGGCATCACGAAGAACCGGCACTGGTCGTACATCGACGCGAGCACTTCGTCGCTGACGCTGCCAGTGAACAGCACGGCCTGCTCCACGCCGAGGTCACGCGCGCGCCCCTGCAGCCGCGCGCGATCGTCGCCCTCGCCCGCGACCACGAGGACGGCCTCGGGATGCCGCTGGAGCAGAGCCGGCCACACGTCGAGCAGCGCGTCGTGCCCCTTGTAGCGCTCGCTGGCCGACATGCGCGCGACGATGAGCGCCGCGTGCGAGGGGATCGTCTGCACTGCGGCATCCACCGCCCGCGTCGAGGGAACCCCGGGATGGCAGAGGCTGACCTCGAGGGCGCGCAGCTCCGGGTTCGCGCTCCTGAAGCGATCGATCGTGTGCTGCGAGATCGCCGTCACCTCGCTCGTCGAGAGCGCCCACCGCTCGAGCGTCCGCGCCGGCACCCACGCTTCGATGCCGCACAGGACGATCGTGGGGCGTCCACCGCGCCAGGACAGCCACTTCGCCGCGGGCGAGAGGTGGAGATGGCTGCAGACAACCGCCGTTGACGGGCTCGTGCGCCGCAGCAGTCCGAGGACGGCCGCCACGAACGCCATCCGGCTGCTGCGCACGCCGCGGATCTCGACACCCACCGGCGATCGGTCCGCGCTGGCCGGCGGGTCGTGCAGGCTCACCACGAGCGCGGGCGCCGGCAGCGCCCGCGCGATCTCGCGCGACAGCGCCGACACCCCGTCGCGTCCGAGCACGTTCGGCGTCAGCAGAATGGATCGCCAGGCCGCCGCCACTAGGCCACCCTCCGGCCCGTACCCGACAACGCGCGCTCGTACAGATCGCGCGTGGACCGCGCGATCGCATCCCATGCAAACGTCTGCCGCGCCCACTGCGCCGCGCGCGTCCGCATGACGCCGCGGTCGGGCTGGTCGAGCACGCGCAGGAGGCCGTCGGCAATCGACACCGGCTCATGCGCCACCGAGAAGCCACAGCCGAGCGCGTCCACTTCGGCCCATCCGCTGCGCTTCGTGACCACCACGGGCACCCCGGCGGTCAGAGCTTCGGCCACGCTCATCCCGAAGCTCTCCGAATCGGAGCACTGCACGAGGACGTCGGTCGAGGCCAGCAGCGCCGCGATCGCGCGGCTGTCGAGCGCGCCGAGCCACCGTGTCGCCGCGGCGACCGGGGCGAACGTCGCTTCGACGTGCTGACGATAGCCGCCCTCGTCGGGTCCGGCGATGAGCAGGCGCGCCCGCGGCCGCGCCTGGCGGACGATCGCGAACGCGTCGGCGAGCAGGTCGAGGCGTTTGATCGGATGCAAGCGCCCGAGGAACGTGACGACGTCGTCTCCGTCGTCGAGCGCGGCGCGTGCGCGCAGCGCCGCGACGTCGTCGGCCGACGCCGTCCCGGGCGTCACGCCGTTGGGCACGACGATCACGGGCGGACCGTACGTCGTCAGCTCGCGGGCTTCGAGCGCCGAGGTCGCGTGCAGGGCGGCCGCCGAGCGGAGGTTCGCGCGCTCGACGCCCCAGTACGCGAGCGACTTCATCTCACGGTGGCGGCGGCGCGCCTCCGGCTGCAGCATCCCTCTCGGCGAGATGACGTAAGGCGCGCCAGCGGCACGGGCGGCGACCGGCCCGCTCCAGCTCGTCATGTTCCAGAGTCCGTGGACGTGAATCAGATCCGCGTCGCGCGCGGCGGCCTTCAGCGCGGCGCGCAGTCCCTCGGCGCGCCAGTAGCGGTGCGGCCACGTCAGCGGGAAGTAGCGCACGCGCACACCGTCGTGCACGGTGCCGCCCGGCGCGGCGGCCAGCGGCTCGTCCCCGTTGGCCGTCGTCGTGAAGACCTCGACGTCCACACCGGCGGCGCCGAGCGCGCGGCACAGGCCGAGGATGCTGCGCGGCGGGCCGCCGTAGCGGTAGGCGGGCGCGAAGTACGGAGTGACGTGCAGGACTCGCACGCGGGTGATTACTTCGAGTGAGGCTGCAGCTCGAACGGGCCGACGTCCGCCGTGTCGTCGTCGGTGTCCGCGATGTACAGGCTCTTGAACTTCTCGAACCAGAGGCGGTCCAGGATGTAACACAATCCGCCGCCGTAGATCAGCAGCGTGCCTCCGAGACCGATCGTCTTCGTCCACGACCGCTCGAACAGATAGAGCGTCATCCAGGCGATGACCGTGACCATCGACACGGCCAGATCGCGATGCCTGTATTCGCGCAGCACCAGACCACACGCCACCCCGATGAACAGGCCCCAGACGAACGACGGCACGAACATGCCCG
Organism: uncultured Bifidobacteriaceae bacterium; assembly: GCA_964579765.1. GTDB lineage: Bacteria > Acidobacteriota > Vicinamibacteria > Vicinamibacterales > CAVVIG01 > DATNBT01. The sequence goes on along the minus strand of CAZOIK010000121.1, from coordinate 7,744 downwards.
GCACGCCGTAGTCGATGTACGACTCCGCGGCATACCCGAACGCGATGTCGGTGTTGACTTCGTCGCCCGCGACCATCACCCCGGCGTATTTCCGCACCATCTGGCTGTCGCTCATGACTTCGGGCTTGTCTGGAAAGAACAGCCGCGGCTCGAACACGAAGCGAAGTGTGTCCGCCATCAGCGTTCCGTTGGTGTGCGGGAGCACGCTCGGCACGCGCTCGACCGCGAGAGCCGGATAGTAAATCGGCCACATGCGGTCCACGAAGTTGTCGATGTTGTCCCAAAGCTCACGCGAGCTCTGCGCCATCCAGGCATTGACGGACGTCTTCAGCGCGTCGATGCGCTGGGAGCGGCTGGTCGCGAACGCGTCGTCTGTGACGTAACGGGCGCGATAGTCGGCGCGAATGCCGATCCAGATGACGCCAAGCGTCGTCGCCGCGATTGTCAGCGTGCCAACGGAGACCCAATGGCGCACGTTGCGACGATCGAAGACCTCGAGAAACGCGAGTGCGGCCATCATGATTGGCTCGCGGAACCCAGCGTAGAAGCCGGTGATGCCGAGCACGACCTCGAGGCCGAGCAGCGGCAGCATGTAGTACCACTGATTCCGCGCGACGAGACGGCGGAAGATCAAGTACAGGACGCCGAGCCGGAGATACGTCAGGGAGATGATCGCCTGCGCCAGTCCGCCGTAGTCGAACGCGATCTGCTGCAGCACGCCGATGAAGGGTGTGGCGACCACGTAAACGAGCAGGAGCGTCCGGAACGCCAGCGCGTGTTCCGGCCGCAGCCCTTGCGCCGGCCGCAGGCGGTTGAGCAACGCCCTGGCGACCGCCAGCCCCAGCACAAGCGCCAATACGCATCCGAGTCCGAGCAGCACCATCGTCCGGTAGTCGGCATTCAGGGTCGCGTCGAGCGGCCGTCCGGTGATCACGTAGTAGAAGTAGCCGAGGCAGACTTCGACCCACTGCATCGAGACGGCCAGCGCGAGCACCGGCGGACCTTCTTCGGCAGGCAGCAGCACCCAGATGAGCGCCAGCAGGCCGAGGCTCAGTCCTGCGAGCCAGTCGCCAAACACGAGCCAGCCGCCGACGACGGCGAGCGGCACCAGCTTCTTCATAGCGCGTGGGAATCCTTCCTCATGGTAGCAACGCCGGGGCCGGCGGCGCGAAGATCGTGCGCCAGCGGCGTTCGAACTCCTGCGCGGTGCAGTCGTTGCCCGGCGCTGCGGCGTCGGCGAGATTGTTCGCGCTTGCCGCGTCGCGGGCGGCGGGGTCCGACAGGTAGTAGCGCAGGCCGGCCAGCAGCCCCGACAGGTCCGAGGTCTCGCAGACGTAGCCGGTCCGACCGTGTTCGACCTGCTCGAGCAGACCGCCGCTGGCGAACGTCACCACCGGCAGTCCGACGCTACGGGCTTCGAGCGACACGCTGCCAAAGGCTTCGTCGCCAAGCACGGGCGTCGCGAGCAGATAGCTCGCCTTCATGATCTCGGGGACGTTCTCGCGGATGCCGACGAAGTGCACGTCCTGCTCCGCGCCCGCCTCCGTCACGCGACGCTGCATCGCCGCGAAATACTCCACCATCTCTGCGGGCCACGTCGGCAGCTGCCCGAGCACGATCCCCTGCACGTCGAACCCCTCCGTCCGCAGCTGCAGAATCGCCTCGACGAACAGATGCGTGCCCTTGAACGGCAGAATCTGTCCCACGGCGAGGATCGTGCGCCGCGATCGCGCGAGCCTCACGACGTCGGCGTCGGCGCCGGGCGCCACGCAACGGCGGCTGAGGGCGTTGCGGATGAGCGTCATCTTCCGGTCGGGGATGCCTCGCTCGCGCAGACGCCGCTGGCTGAAATGCGAGATCGGGACAAACCGCGTCACGAACGGCGACAGCGCATGCCTCCAGAGCAGCTTCTGCAGACGACCCTGCTCGGGCGCCATCGCCATGCGGAAGACGACGGTGACGCCGAGCCCCCGCAGTACGGCGAGCGACGGCGCGTTGCGCAGCACGGCGACGTGTTCGGGCAGCAGCACATGCGTCGGCGCGAAGCGCCAGGCGGCGCGCGCAAGCCCGGCGCTCGTGCGGACGAGGTCGGACAGATTGTGCCAGGCTTGGCGTGGCGTCCGGGGCCGCATGAACGGATAGCCGTAGAACCCCGTTGACCAGCTGGCGCCGATCTGCTCCGCGATCTCTACGATGCGCTCGTTCTGCCAGCCGTTCACGATGCAGTGGACGGCGCCGCCATGCCGGCGCACGACACGCAGGACCTCGAACGTCATCCGCTCGAGGCCGGAGACGATGACCATGCCGCCGCCGCAGAGGATGACGCGTACGCCGTCTCCGCCGCCGGCCAGCGACTGACACGCGGCGACGAGCCCGGTTGACGCGGCGGCAAACCCACAGCGCGCCGCGCGCGTTCGGCACGCCTCGCCCATCGCCGTCCGGCCACCGCGGGATCGCACGCGCTCGAGGGCGGCCGCGAGATCGGTGACGTCCCCAGCACGATGAACTTCTCCCGTTTCACCGGCGACGACCAGATCGGGCGCGCAGCCGACGCGATCGCTGACGACCGCCGGGAGGCCCGTCGCCATGGCTTCGTTCACCACGAGGCCCCAGGTTTCGTCGAACTCGCTCGGCAGGACGAGACAATCGGCCGCGGCATACACCTCGCCGAGCCCGCTCTGGTTGACGAATCCGAGCGGCGCGAGCCGGACTCCCCGGCGGGCCGCGTCGTCGCGCATCGCGCGATCGAGCGGACCCGATCCGGCGACCGCCAGCATCGCGTCCGGGCCGAGCGCGGCGACGGCCCCGACCGCGTCGAGCGGCCGCTTGCGCGGTTCGAGTTTGCCGGCGAACAGCACGACGACGTCGCGGGGGCCGGCGCCGAGTTTCGCCCGGACGGCCGCGCGGACGGAGTCCGCAAGATGCGGCGCCGCCTGCGCCGCGAAGCCCTCGTTGTCAACGGCGTGCGGCGACGCGAAGACCCGCGACGGATCGGCGCCGTGCGACGTCAGGTACGCGCGCGACTTGCGGCCGACGGCGAGAAATCCTGAAAACGCCGACAGCAGCACGCGCGTCTTCAGGTGCCAGAGCGGGCGGCGCCACGCCGCCGGTGCCGTGTCGTCGTTGCTGTCGCCACGATAGACGACTGGAATGCCGCGGAGGCGGGCCCAGGCAATCGCGCGGACGAGCGTGACCGAGTGCCAGCCCGGCACGAGAATCACGTCCGGCTTCGTGGCGTCGAGCGCCCGGCCGATGCCTCTGACGTCGAGACCGCGATAGCGGGCGCTGGCGAAGTCGTCGCCGTCGCCGCCGTCGCGGACGACGGTCCAGTTGTAGCCGTCAAACAGCGCGGTGTCCCACTCGAAGGCGCGCCCGAACCCGGTTCCCTGCTGCTCCGGCGTCGGACGCGACGCATACAGCACCGTCAGCGCGATCTCCGGACACTGCGCCGTGATGTACCGGAACCAGGGGGCGAAGTACTGCACCGGATGCGTCTGCACGACGGTCAGGCGAATCGGCGTCATGCGGCGCACCGGTCGAGGACGTCGGCGAGCGTGCCGGCCAGCGCGCACGCGGACGTCGGCTCGAGGACGCGCGTGTCGATCGCCTCGGGCGCATAACGCGGTTCCGCCGCCAGCGCCGCCAGCGCCGACGCGATCGCGCCGACCTGCGCCGCCGCGCCGTCGTCGCCGTAGGTGACCAGCCGCACGGACGGCGCGCGTCCAATCCGCCGCAGCAGATCGGTCGCCGTGCTCGCCTCGTGCATGACCGCAAGGACCGGCCGCTCGACCACGAGGGCTGGAAACACCTTGCTCGGCGTGTAGTGCCGCTCGTGGCTGCCGAGCAGCAGCACCACCTTCGAGTCGCGCAGGACGCCGAGCGCGTCGAAGTAGTCGAGCCGCGGCGGATGCTCGGTGACCACGCCGTCCAAGCCGTACTCGGCGGCGATCGGGAGCACGCGAAACGGCGCGTCGGACGACCGCAGGTTGCTCGTCCCGACGAAATGGAGACGGATGCGTGCGACGTCGCGGTTGCGCCGGCGTTGGTCGGCGAGCGCCGCGAACAGCGCGCGCAGCGTCTCGAACCCGGTCGGCAACAGCGTGCCCACGTACGACACATGCAGCAGTCCGTCGTCCGCGAAGCGCGACGGGGCCGCCGGAATGAAGGCACGGTCGCGGCGATCCCAGCCGATCGGCAGCTCGGCCGTCACGCGCGGCGCGGCGGACGGCGTACGAGCCAGCGCCTGCTCGTACGTCGCTCGCGAGACGGCGGTCACGGCGTCGGCGGCGGAAAGCGCGCGCGGCTCGAGCCGGAGCGCAAGCCACCGGCTCGCGCGGCTCTTGAGATCCGGACGGCCCTCGGCGTCAGGTCCCACCGACCGTCCCCACTCGCCCACCCACGGATCCTGGTAATCGAGCACGAACCGCACGCCGAATGCCTGTTTCAAACCGGGACCGAGCAGCGCCGGATACGTCGGGTAGATCGTGATGAAGACAGCGTCGAACCGCTCCGCCGTCAAGAGCGCCTCGGCGCCGCGTTTCAGTCCGCGATACGCGCGCAGGCCCAGATCGCCGATGCCGGCGCGTCGTGTCAGCGCGGCCGGCCACGCGCGCACGCGGACCACGCGCACCTCGTCGGGCACACTGGCCGCGAGCGCGTCGTCGAGCCGTCCTTCGTAGTCGCGCGAATCCACGGTCAACACCGTCGGCGCCCAGCCATGCCCCGCCATGTGCGGCGCGAGCAGCCGGACGCGGTGCGTTCCGGCGGAGCTGTCGGGGGGAAAGTGTGGACTGACGAACAGCACGCGCTTCACGACTTCGTCGCCTCGACGTACAGAGAGTAGGGCGCGTGCACGTCGCGATCTTGCGCGAGCGCGGGATCGTGAGACGACTGGAAGCAGGCCTTGTCGATGCGCGCGAAGCCCGCGGCCCTGAGACGATGCTCGAGCGTCTCGAAATCGTAGGCCCACCGATGCTCGTGCCACTGATGGAAGACGTGGTTCACGACGTCCATCCGCGTCGGCAGATCGTCGGGAAAGGGATTCGGGACCTCGAGTTCCCAGTATCCGCTCAGATCGGCGCGGCAGTAGGCGTGCAGATAGCGCCCCGCATCGGGGACGATGATCCGCAGCACGCCACCCGGCGCGAGCGCGCGACGGCAGTCGGCGAGAAACGCCGGCAGCTCTTCGAGCGTCTCGAGATGCTCGATGAACTGCTCGACGCGGATCCCGCGCGCGGCGCCGTCGCCGATCGGGATCGACCGCCGCGAGTCCCACCGGATCACCGCCGGGTCGTCGTGCCGCAGATCGAGGTTGACGAACCCGGGCAGCACCTGCGGGCCGCACGCGACGTTCACGTAGACGTCGCGCATCGCGCGGACGCGGCGCAGCCGGATCCGCCGCCACGGCAGCCAGGCGTTCCCCGCGCGCACCATCGCGGCGGCCACTTCGTCGCGCATGATGTTGAAGAGGAACCGCGTGATCGGCAGCCGCGGGAAGACGAACCGCCCGACGCGCTGCTTCAGCGTCAACGGCGCCGCCGGATGGTCAGTGGCGTCCATCGCCTGAGCGGTCAACAAGCCGCCGGTACAGCGTTTCGTAGTCGTCCGTGATGGCGCGTCCGCTGAAACGCCGCTCGGCGTCCGCGCGGCAGACGGCGCGGTCCACGACGGGCAGGCGGCCGACGGCCGCGCACATTTCGTCGAGCGTGTCGCAGACGAACCCGGTGCGGCCCTCGTCGATGCCTTCGGGCACGCCGCCGCGCCGGAAGGCAATGACCGGCGTGCCACACAGGAGCGACTCGGGCAGCACGACGGGAAACGGCTCTTCCCACTCGATCGGCATCAGCATGGCGGCCGCGCCGCCGAGCAGCGCGTCTTTCTGTGCGTCATCGACCGGGCCGACGTACGTCACCAGCGAACCGTCGATCTTCGGCGCGACCTCGCGCTCGAAAAACGCCCGTTCTTCGGCGACGGGCGAGATGTTGCCGGCGATGATCAGTCGGCGGTTCAGCCGACGCGCGACGTCGATGGCGGTGTGCGGGCCTTTGCAGCGATCGAGACGCCCGAGGAACACCAGCGGCGCGGAGCGCGGATCCGTGTCGCCGCGAAACGTGTACCGGGCCGGATCGGCGCAGTTGTAGATGACGCTCCAGTCGCCACCGCCGGGCGCGCCCGTGTCGCGGATGGCGGCGCTCACGGCCGTGAAGTGCAGCCGCCGCGCGCCGAGTCTCGCGGCCTTCCGCATGTTGTCGGGGTTGATCGTGCGCATGTACGTCTGGACCTTGGGCACGTCCCAGTGGAAGGCGAGCGAGAGATACGCGAGCCGGCCGAAGTTGTGGACGATGTCGAACCGGCCGTCGTCGCGAATCAGCCGCGCGGTGAGCGCGAGCGTGTTCCGGACGTTGCTCCACCGCGTCCACTCGCCTTCACGGCCGAACGGTTCGAGGCGCGCACGCGTGCCGGAGCCCGGCGCGGCCCAGAGCGTCACGTGATGGCCGCGCTCGACGAGCCCGTCGGCCAGGTCCGCGATGACGCGCTCGATGCCGCCATAGTGCGTCGGCGGCACCGCGATGTACGGGTCCATGATCAACAGGACTCGCATCAGAGTGCCGCCTCGACGGCGGCGACCAGGACGCCGCGATCCGCCGGATGCTCCCAGTGCCACCGCCGCTCGGCCGCGGCGCGGGCGGCCGCGCGCGCACACTCGCGCATCGCGGCGTCTTCGGAAAGCCGCGCCAGGATGCGCGCGACCCCCGCGACGTCGCCACAGGCGTAGCCGAATGCCGCGCCGCCGAGATCCGGCTCGAGCGCCGCCTGCGCGGGTGTGCGGCTGAGGATCACCGGGATGCCGGCGGCGAGATACGTGAAGATCTTGTTGGCCAGGCAGAGTTGCTTGTTGAGCACGTCCGGCTGTTCGCACGCGAGTCCGGCGTCGTACGCCTGGGCGAGCGGCACCATCGCGTCCGGCGGCGCCGGCTCGTGAAGGACGAAGGCAAGCCTCGGCGCGACCGCGACGCGGAGTTGCTCGAGCGCGCGCAGGTAGTCGGGAATCGGGCGCGCGCGCACATGCAATTCAATCGGCACACCGGCGAGACCGGCGGCGCGGACGATCTCCTCGAGGCCGCGCCCGGGGCCGAGCGTCTGGCTGAACCAGTAGAGACGGAGCGGACCATCCGGTCGTGCGCGCTCGACGCGCGGCGCAATGCTGAACGTGTTGTGGATCGGAATCGGACGCACGCCGTAGGCCTCGCCGTACGCGTCGGCGATCATCGGGCTGCCGGCGGTGGCGAACGCGGCACGAGCGATCACGTGACGCTCGACGCGGGCCGCGAGCGCGTTCGTCACGTCGCTGCCGGGGCCGCCGTGCTCACCGGAGTGAAAGTCCTCGAAGTCGATGCCGTAAGGCACGCCGAGGCGGCGCGCCGCGTCGGCCACCGCAGCGATCGCCCCGGTCGTCCCGCCGTACACCAGGTCGGCGGGTTCCGCGACGATGGCGCGAATGAGCTCGTCGTGTGCTCTGCTGTACGCGCGAATCGCGAGCGCGAGCGGCACGCGCGACGGACCGATCGCCGCCGCGACCGTCTTCGCGATCTTCATCCGCGCGCCGGTGCGTCTGCGCAACGCCGCGCCCGTCACCGCGCCGTAATCCACCACGGACCACGACCAGCGCCTGGTCGTTCTGACGACGGCGTCGGTCGCCGTCGCCCACGGCGTGTTCCTGATGCTCACCACGCGCACGCCGAAG
>CAZOIK010000120.1:0-3701 GCA_964579765.1 uncultured Bifidobacteriaceae bacterium | reverse complement strand
GAGGCCAGCATCCGCGACTTGCTCGCGAAGACGCTCGCGCTCGCCGAGTACGACGTGGACGTCGCGCCCGACGGCCGCTCGGCGCTCGAGCGCATGCGCAGGTACCCGTACGACCTGCTCATCGCGGACCTCAAGATGCCCGGCATGGACGGGCTGACGGTCATCCGCGAGGCCAAGCGCTACAAGGGCGATCTGCCCGTGATCATCATCACCGGCTTCTCGACCGAGTCGAGCGCCATCGAAGCCGTCAACCTGGGCGTCGCGGGATATCTCACGAAGCCCTTCCGCGTCCCGCAGGTGCTCGCCGCCGCCGCCAAAGCCCTGGGCGAATAGTCCGAAGCGTTGATCCAGCTTTCAGAGCTGACCAAATCTTTCGCCGATCGGGTGCTCTTCGACCACGTCACGTGGCAGATCACCGATCGCGAGCGCGTGGGCCTGTGCGGGCCCAACGGCGCGGGCAAGACGACGCTGCTGCGGATGATGGCGGGGCTCGACGAACCCGACTCGGGCGCCATCCTCAGGCCGGCGTCGCTGACCGTCGGCTATCTCCCGCAGGACGGCCTCGCGCACAGCGGGCGCACGCTCGTGGACGAGGCGATGACCGCGTTCGCCGATCTGCTCGCCATGAAGGCCGAGATGCACGAGCTCGAGGAGCGGCTCGGCGACTCGGCGATCCCGGAGACCGAGCACGACGCGATGCTGACGCGTTATAGCGATCTGCAGGACGCCTTCCGGCACCGCGACGGCTACTCGATCGAGCTCAAGGCGGCGACCGTGCTGCAGGGTCTCGGCTTCACGACGTCGGACTTCGCGCGCCCGTGCGAGACGTTCTCCGGCGGCTGGCAGATGCGGATCGCGCTCGGCAAGCTCCTGCTCGGCCAGCCCGATCTCCTGCTCCTCGACGAGCCGACGAACCATCTCGACCTCGAGGCCCGCAACTGGCTCGAGGAATATCTCAACGCGTACCCGCACGCGGTCATCCTCGTCAGCCACGATCGCTTCTTCCTCGACGCCGTCGTCACCCGCATCGCCGACCTGACGCTGCGCACGCTGTCCGACTACGTCGGCAACTACTGCGACTACATCGTCGAGCACGTGGCGACGCTCGAGGCGCTGCGCAAGGCCAAGCGCGAGCAGGACGAGGAGGTCGCCCGCGTCAAGATGTTCATCGACCGGTTCCGCTACCAGGCGACGAAAGCGTCGCAGGTGCAGAGCCGCGTCAAGATGCTCGAGAAGGTCGTGCCGATCGAGGTGCCGCCCGAGCGGAAGACGATTCACTTCCAGTTTCCGTCGTGCGCCAAGAGCGGCCGCACCGTGCTCGAACTCAAGAACGTGCGGAAGGCCTACGGCGACCTGGTGGTGTTCGACAGACTCAGCCTGCACGTCGAGCGCGGCGATCGCATCGCGCTCGTCGGCCCGAACGGCGTCGGCAAGTCCACGCTGATGCGGATGCTGTCGGGCGAAGAGCTCCCCGACGCCGGCGAACGCGTCGAAGGCCACAACATGGTCATGCAGTACTTCGCGCAGGACGAGGCGACGCGAATGGACCCGGCGCCGACCGTGTACGAGACGCTCGCCTCCGGCTCGCCCAACGACATGGTGCCGGCGATCCGCAACATCCTCGGCGGATTTCTCTTCTCGGGCGACGACGTCTACAAAAAGGTGCGCGTGCTGTCGGGCGGCGAGCGGACGCGGCTCGCCGTCGCGCGCATGCTGCTGCGCCCGTCCAACACGCTGCTGCTCGACGAGCCGACGAACCATCTCGATCTCGAGTCGAAGGAAGTGCTGCTCGACGCGCTGGTGGACTACGGCGGCACGCTGATTTTCGTGTCGCACGATCGGTACTTCGTCGAGCGCCTCGCGACGAAGATCATCGACGTCGGCGGCGGCAAGGCGATCGTGTATCCGGGCACCTACAAAGAGTTCCTCTGGCACAAGGACCACCCGCACGGGGAATTGCAGGATCGCAGGACGGCAGGATTGCAGGATTCACGGAAGCCGCAGGCGAAGAAGCCCCAGCCGCCGGCGGCCGCCCCGAAGGCGAAGGTCGATCACGCCGAGAAGAAACGCGCCGACGCCGAGGCGCGACGCGAACAGAAGGCCGCGCAGGCGCGGCGCGCGAAGATCGAAGAACTCGAGGCGCGCATCGCCGAGTGCGAGCAGGCGATCCGCGACATCGAGCAGACGATGGCCGCGCCCGGGTTCTACGACCACCGTGACGCCGCGCAGCCGATCATCGACCGCCATCAGGCGCTCATGTGGGAGGTAGGCGATTTGATGCACCGCTGGGAAGAGCTTCAGTCGTCGGTCTCGTCATGACAAATCTGTGATCTGATTACGTCCTTGTTATAATTTCCCGTCAACGACTTGCGGCTCGTTGCCGTAACTAATTGAGCTCGCACCGGTTTCTTCAGCGTTCCAATCCGTAAGCTCAGGCATATGGTTTGCCCGTCCCTCCTGTCGGCAGACGACGAGTAGCGCGCAGATGGCCGACAAGATCCCGCGATCGCACACACGCGGCGGCCAGCGCCGCTCCAAGGCGCCGGAGGACCGCTTCTTCCGGCACATCGTCAGCAGCATGGCGAACGGCGTGCTCGCCGTGCGCCGTGACGGCACGCTCGCCCTGATGAATCAGGAGGCGTACCGGATTTTCGCGCTGACGCCGGATCCCGAGGACATCGGCCGGCCGTTTGCAGAGGTGCTGCGCCCGCGCGCCGACGTCGTGCGCGTGCTGACGGCGGCGTTCGAGCTGAAGCATCTGCCGAACCGCCTGGAGTTGAGGCTGAAGGATCTGGATCGCGTGATTGGCTACACCCTCTCGCAGGTGAAGGACACGGATCGCGACGGCGCGGTGATCGGCGCCGTCATGTTCTTCAAGGACCTCACGCAGGTCGAGCAGCGCGAGGAGCGCGAACGCCTGCGCGATCGGCTCGCGTCGCTCGGCGAGATGGCGGCGGGCATCGCCCACGAGCTGAAGAACCCGCTGGCCGGCATCGAAGTGATGACCGGGCTGCTGCGGCGGCAGCTGCCGGACAACCGGGACGCGATGGCGATTCTCGGCGACATCATCAGCGAGGCGAAGCTGGCCAACGCGATCGTCGTCGAGATGCTCGAGTTCGTCCGGCCGGTGCGGCTGCAGGTGGAGCGCACGGCGATTGCCGACGTGCTCCACCAGGCGGTGCTGCTGGCCGAGTCGAAGGTCGCGCGCGGCAACGTGACCGTGACGATGGACGTGCCGAACGGACTGCCGATGATCGAGGGCGATCAGCACCAGCTCTGTCAGGTGTTCACCAACCTGATCGCCAACGCCTTCGAGGCACTCGAGGGCCGCGGCACGATCGCGATCGCGGCGTCGATCGGCGAGATCGAACCCGACCCGGAGTTCGGCGTGGCGCCGGAGCTGTCGCCGACGATCGTCGTGGACGTCGCCGACACCGGGCCCGGCGTCCCGCTCGAGCTGAGCGACCGGATCTACGACCCGTTCTTCACGACGAAGGTCAAGGGCACGGGGCTCGGGCTCGGCATCGTACGGAAGATCGTCGACGCGCACGACGGGCGCATCGACTTGAGCAGCAGTCCGGAGACCGGAACACGCTTCAGGGTGACGCTGCCCGTCTCGAGCGCAGCGGTGCCGTTCAAGTGAATCGGAGCACGTGGCGACGCGGCGATCGGGTGATCGCCGGTTGACACGAAATCACGAC
>CAZOIK010000119.1:0-1936 GCA_964579765.1 uncultured Bifidobacteriaceae bacterium | reverse complement strand
CGCGGAGCCGGCGGCCCCGCCGCCGCCGGCCGTGGTCAGCACGCCCTCGCCGCCGCCGGCGGCCGCGAACCACTTCGCGCTGGCGCTCTACGACCAGCGCGTCGGCAACTACGACGACGCGCTGACGCACTATCGCGCGCTGCTCGCGCAGAACGACGCCAATGCCGAAGTGCACAACAACGTCGGGCTGATCGATCAGGCACAGGGGCGTCTCGACGACGCCGTCATTGAGTATCAGCGCGCCATTGCCATCGCCCCGAAGTACGTCATCGCGCACAACAACCTCGGCGTCGCCTACATGCGATCGAACCGTCCGGCCGAAGCCGCGGCTGAGTTCCGCGTCGCGCTGTCGATCGTCGCGCGCGGCGTCGATTCGCTGGTCAACCTGGCGCTCGTGCCGCAAGCCGCCGGGCGGCTGGCCGACGCGCGCGAGCTCCTGCAGCGCGCCGTCGCCATCGACCCGCGCAGCGCCGGCTCGCACTACAACCTCGCCGTCGTTGACGACGAGAGCGGCAACCGCGCATCGGCGGTCGAGCACTATCGCGCGTTCCTCAAGTACGGTTCGGTCACGCACGGCGACCTCGTGGCGCCGGTGCGCGCGCGGATTGCGGCGCTGACCGGGTGACCTGAGCGCAGTCGAAGGGTGAAGTAAGATTCCGGCATGTCCGACCAGAAACATGCCGCCGAATTCGCCGACCTGCTTCGCGAGCACCGCACGTTTCCGCCGCCCGCCGAGTTCCGCACTGACGCCGTCGCCCACGACGATCGCATCTACGCCGACGCCGAGGCAGATCCCGAGGCGTACTGGGCGCGGTTCGCCGGCGAGCTCGAGTGGTCGCGCGCCTGGTCGAAGGTGCTCGACTGGAATCCGCCGCACGCGAAGTGGTTCGTCGGCGGCCAGATCAACGCCAGCGTCAACTGCGTCGATCGCCACGTGCGCGGCGGCCGCCGCAACAAGGCCGCGATCGTGTGGGAGGGTGAGCCGGGCGATCGGCGGACGCTGACGTACTTCGATCTCCAGCGCGAGGTCTCGAAGTTCGCGAACGTGCTCAAGTCGCTCGGCACGAAGAAAGGCGATCGCGTCGCCATCTACATGCCGCTCGTCCCCGAGCTCGCCGTCGCGATGCTGGCGTGCGCCCGCATCGGCGCCGTCCACAGCGTCGTGTTCGGCGGCTTCAGCGCTGAGTCGCTGCGCGATCGCATCAACGACGCGCGGGCGCGGCTGCTCGTCACGGCCGACGGCGGCTACCGCCGCGGCGGGATCGTCCAGCTCAAGGAGGTCGCCGACGAGGCCCTGGCGGGCACGCCGTCAATCGAGCACGTCGTCGTCTATCAGCGCGGCGGAGGCAGTTCGATTCCTGTGACGATGAAAGCCGGCCGCGATCACTGGTGGCACGAGCTGATGGCGGCCGCGCCGATGGCGTGCGCGCCCGAGCCGATGGACGCCGAGGACATGCTCTACATCCTCTACACGTCCGGCACGACGGGCAAACCGAAGGGCATCGTCCATACGACCGGCGGATATCTGGTTGGCACGTACGCGACCACGAAGCTCGTCTTCGATCTCCGCGACGACGACGTGTTCTGGTGCACGGCCGACATCGGCTGGGTCACGGGCCACAGCTATGTCGTGTACGGGCCGCTCGCCAACGGCGCGACGGTGGTGATGTACGAGGGCGCGCCGGACTGGCCGCAGAAGGATCGGTTCTGGTCGCTCATCGAGCGCTACGGGGTGACGGTCTTCTACACCGCGCCGACCGCAATCCGCGCGTTCATGCGCTGGGGGACCGAATGGCCGAAGCGATGCGATCTGTCGTCACTGCGGCTGCTCGGATCCGTCGGCGAACCGATCAACCCCGAAGCGTGGATCTGGTATCACGAGGTCATCGGCGGCGGCCGCTGTCCGATCGTGGACACGTGGTGGCAGACGGAGACG
>CAZOIK010000118.1:0-15169 GCA_964579765.1 uncultured Bifidobacteriaceae bacterium | reverse complement strand
ACAACGCCGACTTCAACATCGACGCGGTGACGCCGGAGCAGGAAGCGCGCGGCACGGTCGGCGGCCCTGTCTCTCCGCCGCCGCACTGGCTCGAGCGCGGCCGGCCGTCGTACCAGGCTTCGCTCATCGTCGATCCGCCCGACGGCCGCGTCCCGCCGGAGACGCCCGAGGGCATGGCGCGCCTGCGCGCAATCCAGGCGGCGAGAGCCACGCACGGCCCCGCCGATTCGTACGAGGATCGCAGCCTCTACGATCAGTGCATCACGCGCGGGGTGCTCGGATCGCTGCAGCCGGTCATCTACAACAACGGCAACCAGATCATCCAGGCACCGGGGCTCGTGGTCCTCCGCAACGAGATGATCCACGAGACGCGCTTCTTCTATCTCGACGGCCGCCCGCACGTCCGTTCGACAATCCGCAGCTACATGGGCGACTCGCGCGGGCACTGGGACGGCGAGACGCTCGTCGTCGAGACGACCAACATGTTCGACCGGAACGGGATCGGCGGCAACGGCGGCGGCCAGCCGTTCAGCGACGCGCTGAAGATCACGGAGCGCTTCACGCGCGTCGCGCCGGACACGATCGAGTACTCGGCGACGATCGACGACCCGAAAACCTACACACGTCCGTTCACCCTTCAGTTCCCGTGGCGCCGCGAAAACGACTACGGCATGTTCGAGTACGCGTGCCACGAAGGGAACCACGCGCTGTTCAACATCCTCAGCGGCGCGCGCGCCGAGGATCGCGACAACCGCTGACGTAGGGCGGGCCCTGCCGCATGGAACTCGTCACATATCAGACCCACATCGACGGACGCTGGGTCAACGCGGCGTCCGGGGCGTTCTTCGACACCGACAATCCGTACACGGGCAAACCGTGGGGGCGCATCCCGCGCTGCAACGCAGAAGACGTGGACCGCGCCGTGCGCGCGGCGTACAAGGCCTTCACGACGGGCCCGTGGCCGAAGCTCACGGCTTCGCAGCGCGGCGCGCTCCTGCGCAGGCTCGGCGATCTGGTGCTCGAGCACGCGAAGACGCTCTCCGAGGTTGAAGTCCGCGACAACGGGAAGCTGATGGCGGAGATCAGCCCGGTCGTGCACTACCTGGCGCAGTGGTACTACTACTATGGCGGCCTCGCGGACAAAATCGAGGGCGCCGTCCTGCCGGCTGACAAGCCCGACATCTTCAACTACACACGATACGAGCCGCTCGGTGTCGTCGCCGCGATCATCCCGTGGAACTCGCCGCTGTTTCTGTTGACATGGAAGCTGGCGCCGGCGCTGGCCGCCGGAAACACGATCGTCGTCAAGCCGTCGGAGTTCACGTCGGCGTCCACGCTCGAGTTCATGAAGCTCGTCGAGCAGGCCGGGGTCCCGCCCGGCGTCGTCAACGTCGTGACGGGGTTCGGCCCCGAAACCGGCCAGCCGCTGGTTGAACATCCGCTCGTCGCGAAGGTCGCCTTCACCGGCTCAGACCTCACCGGACAGAAGGTGTACGAGGCCGCGGCGCGCGGGCTGAAGAAGGTCAGCATGGAACTCGGCGGCAAGTCGCCGAACATCGTGTTCGACGACGCCGAGATCGACAACGCGGTGAAGGGCGTCGTGTCGGGCATCTTCGCGGCGACCGGACAGACCTGCGTCGCCGGTTCGCGTCTGCTCGTGCAGCAGAGCATTCATGATGCGTTCGTGGATCGGCTCCTCGCGCTCGCGCGCACGGCGAAGATGGGCAACCCGATGGACCTCAGCACGCAGGTCGGTCCGATCACCAACAAGCCGCAGCTCGACAAGGTGCTCAAATACATCGACGTCGCCCGGGGCGAAGGCGCGACGGCGGTCCTCGGCGGCCAGCGGCCGACCGCGCCCGAATTCGGGGACGGCTGGTTCGTCGAGCCGACGATCTTTTCCGGCGTCAAGAACTCGATGCGGATCGCGCAGGAAGAAGTCTTCGGCCCCGTCCTGTCGATCATCCCGTTCAACGACGAAGAGGAAGCCGTCGCCATCGGCAACGACATCGTCTACGGCCTCGCGGCCGGCGTGTGGACCCAGAACATGCGTCGGGCGCTGACGATGGCCGAGCGCCTGCGGGCGGGCACCGTCTGGATCAACACCTATCGGGCGGTCAGTTACCTGTCCCCGTTTGGCGGATACAAGCGCTCCGGCATCGGCCGCGAGAACGGCCAGGAGATGCTGAAAGAGTATCTGCAGGTGAAAAGCGTCTGGATTTCGACGGCGGCCGAAGTGCCGAACCCCTTCATCCAGCGGTAGCCAGAACTTACATATCAGATTCAGGCGGCAATCCAACGGCTTGAATCTGACATATCTCAATAGCCTCAATAACGCGAAGAAATATAAGAAAATTATTGACCTTCCGTAAGACGCTGTCGTTAAATCCGCAGCCGGTGTGAATTCTTCGTTAACGCCGCTGCGTTATTTGTAAGGAAGGGAGACAGCGCATGCGTAGGCTGCAGGTGTGGTTGGGAGCCGTTCTGCTCCTCGTGCTCGTCCCGGCCATGGCGTTCGCCCAGGCCTCCATCACGGGCACAGTGAAGGACGCGTCGGGCGCGATTCTGCCGGGCGTGACCGTGGAAGCCTCGAGTCCCGCCCTGATCGAGAAGACGCGCACTGCCGTCACCGACGGCACCGGCCAGTACCGCATCGTCGATCTGCGGGCCGGGACGTATACCGTGACGTTCACGCTGACGGGCTTCAGCAGCGTCAAGCGCGAGGGCATCGAGCTGTCGGGCCAGTTCACGGCGACCGTCAACGCCGACATGAAGGTCGGCGCCGTCGAGGAAACCATCACCGTGACCGGCGAGACGCCGATTGTCGACACGCAGAGCGTGCGGCGCCAGGTCACCGTCAGCAACGACGTCATCACGTCCATGCCCGCCGCGCGGTCGTACGCAGGCGTCATGCTTCTCATCCCGGCCACGACGACGCAGGCCGGCGGCAACCTCGACATCCAGATCACGCCCGGCATGCTGGTGTTCGGCGGCGCCGGCGGCCGCACGAACGAAGCGCGCATCCAGGTGGACGGCCTCAACACGGGGGCCGCGTTCAACGGCGCGGGCGTCTCGAGCTACGTGCCCGACATCGGCAACGCGCAGGAGATCGCGATGACGACGTCGGGCGGCCTCGGCGAAGCCGAAGTCGGCGGCCCGTCGTTCAGCATCGTGCCGAAGACCGGCGGCAACACCTTCAAGGGCTCCGGCTACATCTCGGGCGTCAGCTCGGGGATGGTCGGCAACAACTACACCGCCGCCCTCAAGGCGCAGGGTCTGACGACGCCAGGCGCGCTGACGAAACTGTGGGACTACAACGGCGGCCTCGGCGGTCCGATCAAGAAGGATCGCGTCTGGTTCTTCATGCAATACCGCGACGAAGGCAGCTACCGCACGGTGCCCGGCATGTTCGCGAACGTGAACATGGGCGACATCACGAAGTGGACGTACGCGGCCGACCTCTCACGTCCCGCCGTCCAGGCGGGCAGCTGGCGGACCGGCTCGATCCGTCTGACGGTGCAGCCGACGACCCGCAACAAGTTCAACCTGTTCTGGGACGAGCAGCATCCGTGTCAGGGCGCCGGCTGGCCGGGCACGAGCGCCGGCTGCCGTCAGTCGAGCTCGAACGAGATCATCTGCGGCGCGCCGGGATCGTCGAACCCGTCGTGCAGCGCCACCGCCGCGCCTGAAGTCGGCACCTACCTCAACCCGTACGGCCAGCGCGTGCAGCAGTTCACGTGGTCGTCGCCGGTGACGAACAAGCTCCTCCTCGAGGCGGGCGTCGGCACCTATCTCAGCCGCTGGGGCGGGAACGAGATGCCGGGCTTCCCGCAGCAGGACAATTTCATCCAGGCGGTCGAGAACTGTGCCCGCGGCTGCGCGAACAACGGCAACATCCCCGGTCTCACGTACCGTTCGGGCACGTGGCGCGCCGACTGGCAGGGCACGCACTCGTGGCGCGCCTCGGCCTCGTACGTCACGGGCGCGCAGAACATGAAGTTCGGCTACCAGGGCGGCTACCTCGTGGACAACGAGGTCACCTACGGCGACAACCAGGAGCTGATCTACCGCATGCAGAACGGCACTCCGGATCAGCTCACGGAGACGATCGACCGCTGGCCGCTCAAACAGCGCGTCCGGTACGACGCCTACTACGCGCAGGACTCGTGGACGCGCGGGCGCATGACGCTGCAGGGCGCGGTGCGCTACGACCGCGCGTGGAGCTGGTTCCCCGAGGTGCAGGTCGGCGGCGTGCCGTTCCTGCCGCAGACGGTCACGTATCCGGAAACGCAGGGCGTGACGGGCTACAACGACATCACGCCGCGCGGCGGCGTCGCCATCGACGTCTTCGGCAACGGCAAGACGTCGATCAAGGTCAACGCCGGCAAGTACCTGCAAGCCGCGCAGAACGGCCTCACCTACGGCGCGCTTCGCCCGACGTCACGCCTCACGACGACGGTGACGAGGACGTGGACGGACGCCAACCACGACTACGCCGTGGACTGCAATCTGGCCAACCCGCTCGCCAACGCCGGCATCGACTCGTGCGGCCAGATCAGCGACCTCGCGTTCGGCCAGAACAAGTTCACGAGCGACCTCGCGCCCGATCTCGTCAGCGGCTGGGGCGTGCGGTCCGGCGACTGGCAGTTCGGCGCGTCGGTGCAGCAGGAACTGATGCCGCGTGTGTCGGTCGAAGCGGGGTACAACCGGCGCTGGCTGACGAACTTCACCGTCACCGACAACCTGCTGCAGGCGCCGGGCAACTTCGGCACGTTCAGCATCGCCGCCCCGACCGATCCGCGTCTCGGTGCGGCGTCGGGTCAGACGATCGGCGGCCTCTACAACGTCAACCAGAACGTTGCGTCGTCGGTCAGCAACCTGCAGGAACTGGCGCCTGGGGCGTACTCGCAGATGTACAACGGTCTTCTGGTGAACCTCACTGCCCGCCCGCGCAACGGCCTCGTGTTCCAGGGAGGCGTCAGCAGCGGCACCACGCGGACGGACTACTGCTCGGTGCGGACGCTGCTGCCGGAGCAGGTGACGCCCGGCCCGCCCACTCCAACCGGATTCAGCCCGACCAACCCGTGGTGCAACACGGCGACCGGCTGGGTGACGCGCTACTCCGGCCTCGGGTCGTACACGCTGCCCAAGGTTGACGTCCAGATCGCCGGCACGTTCCGGAGCGATCAGGGCGCGCCCCTGGCGGCCAACTACAACGTCCCGAACTCGGCCATCGCGCCGTCGCTCGGGCGCAACCTCTCGAACGGCGCGCCGTTCGCGTCGGTCAACCTGATCGAGCCGGGCACGCTGTATGGCGACCGCGTCAACGAGTTCGACCTGCGGTTCGCGAAGATCCTGAAGTTCGGGCGGACGCGGACCAACGTCGGCATCGACATCTACAACATCCTGAACAGCGCGGCGGTGCTGACGTACAACCAGACGTACTCGCCGTTGACGACGACCTGGCTGACGCCGACCTCCGTGCTCCAGCCGAGGTTCCTCAAGATCAGCGCGCAAATCGACTTCTAGACACGAAGGGCACGAAGGGCTTCTCACAGCACGAAGGACACGAAGAAGCGCAAGGCGGGGCCGGGGGCAGCACGACTGCTCTCGGCCCATTTTGCTGTACGCTGTGTGCCTTCTGCCCTATGCCTTCCGCCCTTGACGACCGCACGGCCGCGTACGTCGTGGCCGTTCATCCGGCGTTTGAAGACATGAGGCAGGTCACCGCGCAGATTGCCGGGCTGCTCGTGCTCGAGGCAGCCGGGTCGCGCGATGCCGCGCCGGACCATCCGCTGCTCGGGGCAGCGGAGCACATGCTTGCGCAGGCCGCGGACGGCCTCGACCGCGCGCGCGGACTGGCGCAGGACGCCACGCGCGACCATCATCGGCACCTGGACGAAGCCCGCGCCTCGCTCCGGGTCGCCCTGGCCACGGCTCGACGCTGGCCGCTCGACGTCGAGGCGGTCATGGGGCCGCTGCGCGACGGCTACGCGCATCTGCAGACGGCATCCGCGCTCCTGCCCGGCTTTCACCTCGTGTCGTTCGAGCAGGCGTGCTGCGCGGTGCGACGCCCCCCGGCGCAGACGGACTGATCGGACGGGACGGCGCGGGACCGACGTTGACACACTATGCACACTGGTCTTAATTTCAGACCATTGGGCCTGCGCCCACCTCGGCCCGCGCCGCCGCCCCTCCCCCCTACGCCGCCGCCTTCACCGTCCCGGACGCCGCCGGCGCGGACGCCGGCGCCTCACCGGCCGCCTTGCCCGGTGCGTGCTTTCGGCTGACCCGCTCGACGTGCCGCGCGTTCAGCCACTCCGCGAGCAGCGTCGGCTGCTCGCCGAGTGCGTTGACGACCATGGCGTCCAGCCGCGAGAGCGCGCCGAACGCCGCGTTCATCGCCACGGCGATGCCGGCCCTGGCTGCGACGCGCGCCTCCCGGGCGGCGACGCGGCCCCGCGTCGCCTGCTCGAACGCCTCGACGGCGGACGACAGGTCGTCGAGGAACCCCGCCGGCAGCCCGTGCGCCACGAACTGGCCGGCGAGCGGCGCGGCGTCACCTGCGAACGCCCGCGCCGTCGTCACGAGCTCGTGGTCGCTCCTGATGGCGACGAGATGGAATCTCCCCGCCAGTCCCGGCGTATCGGCGGCCATCGCGCGCGCCGTCCGGGCGACCGCGTCGAGCGCGCCGTGGATCGCCTCGCGCGCGGCGTCCTTGGTCATCGTCGTGTCGCGCGCGGCGGACCGTCCCTGCCGCTGCGACGTGACGTAGCCCTCGAGCTCGCCGACGGCCGCCGTCAGAGCGGCGAATTGCTTCGCCCCCAGGCTGTCCTTCGGGAAGAGCTCCGGGTGTGCGGCTCCGAAGTCCCGCACGTTCCTGAGCATGGTGTACCGAGCGATATCCGGCTTATTCATGACCGTTCTCCCGCGTGCGCGCGGCCGGAATTGGCCGTTGAGCGACACGCATCCCGATCCTACGTCCGGACGCAACGGGTTGTTTCACAATATGAACATTACCGTGCAATGACATTAGGTGTCCACTACACACTAGTCACCTCCAGAGGACAGTTGGCTGCGTCGCAGTGACGTCACGCCTCGTACGAGCTCGGGCGCACCTCGTGCGAGCTGTCGCACGGCGCGTGCGGACGACGGAGAGGCGCGCGCGGACGGCAGTCACGCCGCGTACATGGTGCGGAGAGCGGCTGCGGACGGCGGTTCGACTGCCTGCACGCTGCGCCGGGACGAGTACGGATGACGCAGAGATCCGCGCCACGTGCGAACTGGCGGCCCCGGCGGGACGTGTGGCGCCTGCACGCCGAGGTCGGGCGTCCGCGGGGCGACGGCGTCGGCCGGAGGAGCCCGCGGCGCGCCTCGCGGCGCAGCGGGTCAGCGGCGCGAGGCGGCCTTTGCCTGCAGCAGGTTGCTGAGGCTCTGCTGCGCCGGCGCCGAATCCGGCTGCAGGCTCACCGCTTCACGCGCCTCGGCGATTCCGTCGTCGAGCTTGCCCGACAGCGCCAGCGCCAGGCCGAGATTGCGGTGCGCGTCGGCGTTGCGCGGGTTGAGCGCCACCGCGCGCCGCAGATGCGGGACGGCGTCGGCGAGTTGACCGCGGCCGCCGAGCAGGACGCCCAGGTTGAACTGGGCGTCGGCGTTGTCGGGATTGAGCGCGACCGCGCGCGTGAACTCGTCGATCGCCTCCGTCGTCGCGCCGACGGCGTTGAGGACGTTCGCGAGGTTGTAGTGCACGCGGTCGTCGTCCGGCTCGAGCTGCACCGCGATGCGCGCCTCGCGGAGCGCGTCGCCGGTCTTCCCCTGCACCTCATAGGCGAGCGACAGGTTGCTGTGCGCCTCCGCGTCCCTCGCGTTGAGGTGCAGCGCTTCGTTGAGCTGCGCGATCGCGTCGTCCACGCGCCTCGCCTGCAGGTACTTCGTCGCGAGATAGTTGTGCGCGAGCGGATCCTTCGGGGTCATCTGCACCTGCATCTCGGCGCCGGCGATGTCGACGCGGACCGCCCGCTCGACGTAATCGCGCGTCAGTGCCGGCAGGTCTTCCTTGTGCCGCGGCTGCACCTCGAGCCACAGCGCCGCCATCTCATCGGACGACCTGGGCCCCCATTTCACGCGCTCGGGCGGATGGTGCAGATTGCGCGGGTTGGCGGCGGAGTTGTCGTACGTGTACCGCATCGTCAACCGCGTGCCCGCGGGCAAGAACACGGGCGTCGCGTAGTGATACTGGTCCTGCCACCGGAAATCCCACTGCTTGATCCACAGCAGCCACCGCTTCGTGCCGTCCGGCAGCGTCGCAATCGCCTGCATGTCCCGCGCGAGGTAGTGCGCGTGCGGGTAGATGCTGATCGCGTCCACGTCGGCCGGCAGGACGTACTCGTCCTGGACGAGGTAGTCCGGCGTGCCGGCCGGAATGTCGATCGACTTCGACTCGAGCCGGATGACGAACGGCGCGCGCGCCGGCGGCGTGTCGCTGAAGAACAGCGCGAGCGTCGGCCGCACCGTCTGCGGCTTCCCCGACGGCAGCAGGTGCATCTGGACGACCAGATCGCTGCCCTTGTCGAGCGTCCACGCCTGTTCCGCGGGCTCCATGTACGGCGCCTTGCCCGGCGACCAGCCGTAGACGTTCTGCACGTCGTCGTCGTCCGGCATCGAGGCGAAGCCCGGATGACCGTCGCGGCCGTCGAGCTTGCGCGACACGCGGAGGCGGTCGACGCCGATGCTCGCGTGATGCACCATCCGCGGATTGTCGGCGCGCAGTTCGATGCCGCGGACGTAGCGCGTCATCCCGATCGGCACCGGAACGACGAAATTGCGGAAGAGATCGCCGCCGCCGGCGGGCACGATGAACGGCTTCGGCGTCTTCACCACGAGATCCGGCTGCCCGAGCTGCCAGCCGTCGGGCAGCGACGGCGGCGTCGGCCGGTGCGCCGGGTCGCCTTCAGGCGCGCCCTGTTCGGCCCATTGCTTCAACGTCGCGATTTGCTCGTCGGTCAGCCGTCTCGCGCCGGCGAAGTCGCCGTAGCCGTCGGCGGGGAGCCACGGCGGCATCTGACGCCGTGCCACGGCCGCGGCGATCTGCTTCGCGTGCGGCGCGACGTCGCGGTACGCCAGCACGCTGAACGGCGCGCCCGCGAAGCACACGACTTCGCCCGCCGGAACGGGTGACGTCGCGACGTTCACCGGCCGGTGACACGTGGCGCAGTGGTCGTAGAGGATGGGCGCGATGTCCTCGTTGAACGTGACGACATGGACAGCGGGCCGCGCCGGCGTCCGCGAACACGCCGCGGCAGCCAGCAGGACGGCCGTGATGAACAGAAGAGTCGTGCGAACGCGCACGAGATCGATCATACAGAAAACAAAAGGGCCGGGAGCGGAACGTCCGCCCCCGGCCCTGCAGTGCCTGTTCTTCTTCGTGCTCCTTCGTGCGATGAAGAAGCCTTTCGTGCCCTTCGTGTCTAGAAGTCGATCTGCACGCCGATGTCCATGAACCGCGGCGTCATGATGACCGTCGGCGCCAGCCACGCCGGACCGTACAACGCGTTGTACGCGTTGTTCGTGTTCGTCGGGTTCGCGTTGAACAGGTTATAGACCGAGAGGTTCGGCCGGATCGTCGTCGAGCCGATCTTGATGGTCTTGCTGAACCGGATGTCGGTCTGGTTGATGCGCGGCAGGTACGTCGTGCCAGGCGCCACGAGATCGACCGTCGGCGGCGTGCTCGAGAAGTTGCGGCCCAGGGTGAGGCCGGCCGTCGTGTTCGTCAACGGGTACTGCGCGTTGATCTGCGCGCCGGGCAGATTCTGATAGCTGATCGAGCCGTTGACTTGCCACGGGAAGGTATAGGCGACCTGACCTTTCCACGAAGGCTGGAACGGCGGGGCCACGTCGCAGAACGCCGACGCGCGAGGCGCCTGCGTGCCGAAGCCGCTGCCCGTACCCGCTCCCACGCCGCTCTGGAACACGATCGACAGGTTGTTCAGCAGGTCGCAGCTGTTGGTGCGCTCGCGGCCGAAGTTCACACCGCCCGAAACCAGCGCGCCTTTCGGCAGCCGCGCGTTCGCGTCGAGGTCGAACCCGTCGTAGATGTCGTGCAGGTTGACGCCCAGATCGCTCGCCAACTTGACGACGTTGTTCTGCGCCGTCGGCTTGATCAGATCGTAGTAGCCGCACTGCTGACCGCCGGCGTTCGGCAGCTGGAGACCCGTCACTCCAGGAGCAGTCGGCACGTTGATGCAGAACGGCGTGTAGCTCGCGTTGGTCACCGCCAGGTTGTCAGTCGCGTAGAGGTTTCCATACCAGCGGCGCGTGTAGCCGGCATACACCGACACGCGCGGCGCGACTTGCTGCTGCACGCTGGTCTCGAGCTCCCAGTTGTACGGACGCACGCCCCAACCGGTCACGATCGAGGGGTCGTAGGTCGTCGTCGGCGTGCCCTGGGTGCCGAAGGTCGGGAACTGCACAGGACCGCACGAGCCGTTGGCGAGCGGGTTGGCGAGATCGCAGTCCAGATACGGATTCAGCTGACCGCTCGGGTCAGAGGACCACGGGCGGCTCGTCGTGTTGACGTAGGCCGCTTCCGGGTTGACCGCACGGGCGATCGTGTACGAATCGGCCACCACGTAGCGCCCGATGCTGGCCTTGAGCGCCGTCTTGCCGTCGCCGAAGAGGTCATACGCGACGCCGAAGCGCGGATCGACGTCCTTCCAGTTCGGCACGTTCTGCACGCCGGGCAGGTTGCGCGCGGGCGTGAACGGGCCGGCCGCGAGGCTCTGTGCATCGACCTGCGCGTTGAGGAAGTCGAAGCGGACGCCGTAATTCGCCGTCAGCCGCTTCACCGTCCACTGATCCTGCGCGAAGAGGCCCATGTTGTAGTTGACGGTCTCGTGGTACTGAATCGGCGTCGCGAACTCCGTCAGCGAGAACGGCTGCCCGCCGCGCAGCGTGAGCGACACCGAGTTGTTCGGCTCCTGCGTCGCGTAGCGCCACTGGTGCATCAGGGTGCCGCCGACCTTCATGCTGTGCGAGCCGGTGACGTACGACAGCGACGCGCGATAGTTGTACTGATCGCTGCGGTTCGCGCCGTAGCCGGTGGACGATCCCCACGTGCGCGGCATGCCGGCCGGCGCCAGCAGGTCGGTGATGGAGAACTGGGAGACCGGGATGCCCGCCTGCGGGAAGCCGTGGAAGTCCTGCGCCGTCAGCGTGCCGCCCGCCTCGAGCAGCAGCTTGTTGCTGATCGGCGAGCTCCAGCTCGCCTGGATGATGTACTGCGGGATGTTCTTGTACTCCGGGCACGCGCTGATCGCCGTCAGGTAGCTCGGCACGAAGCAGTTGCCGAAGTCCGTGAACTGCCAGTCGTAATACGCGCTGAACTTGTTGCGCGGCGTCGCCTGCGTGGTCAGGTGCGCGGCCGCGCTCTGGTGCCACACGGGGAACAGGTTCTGCTCGGTCGTGCAGTTGCCGTTCGCGTCGGGATTGCAGCTGTAGAACTTCTCGGTGAAGCTCGCGTCCTTGAACGAACCGGCGACGTTGTTGTACGTGCCCCAGTGCCGGTACCCGCCGAAGATCCACATGCGGTCCTTGATGATGGGCGCGCCGAAGACCGGGTTGATGTCCCAGATCTTGTTCACGAGGTTCGCGCTCTTCAGGCCCTGCGCGATCTGCGTGGAGTCGAGGTTGTTGCTCTCGAGCGACTGGTTCGTGAAGCGGCCCTCGAACGAGCCGGTCACCATGTTCGAACCGTCCTTCAAGATCATGTTCGAGACGACCGACGCGCGCTCGAACTCGGCGCTGTTGCCGGCGGTCTGGAACGTGATCTCCTGCATCATCGAGTTGTTCATGTAGTTGCCGTACTGCAGGCCGCCGTTGCCGCTCCCGTTGATGACGGCCATGCCATCGACCAACACGAGGCTGTCGCCCGCGCGGCTGCCGTGCACGACGAGGTTCATGCCCGTCTCCGGCACCGAGCCGCCGACGTTCTGCGACACGCCCGTCACGAACACGCCGGGCTGCATGGCCGCGAAGCTGACGAAGTTGCGGTCCGTCGGCAGCGCGTCCATCACTTCGCGCGTCGAGGTCGTCTTCTGGACGACGTTCTGCACGTCCACGATCGGGCTCGCGCCGGTCACGTTGATCGTCTCTTCGACGGCGCCGACCTTCATGTCGGCGTTGACGTTTGCGGTGAACGCCGCCGTGAGCTCGATGCCCTCGCGCTTGACGGTGCCGAAGCCGGTCAACGTGAACGTGACGGAATACGTGCCTGGCGTCAGGTTGATGATCTTGTAGGCGCCGCTGCCGTCAGTGACGGCCGTGCGCGTCTTCTCGATAAGTGCGGGGCTCGACGCTTCGACGGTGACGCCCGGCAAAACTGCGCCGGTCGCGTCCTTGACGACACCGGCGATAGAACCAGACTGGCCCTGCGCCAGGGCGATCCCCGGCACCAACGCCAGCAGCAGCAGGACGATGCTGAGTCTCACAGCTCGGCCAACTCCCATTGAGTTCCTCCTCACAGAAACAAGTGCAGACAAGGCTTATGACCCGGTTTAACCGAGCGATCATAGCGCCGCATATAGCCAGTTAGGATGAAGATATCGGCTTTTGTCCCATACTAAAGCCGCATCTCCAACCGTTTGGATCGCGGATTGCCCTATGGTTTCTGTAAACGGGCGAGCTCGCGCTTCGCGTCGGCGTTGGCGGGATCGACGGCGAGCGCCTTCTTCAGATCGCCGAGCGCGGAGTCTCGATCGCGCTTCGCGATGTGCGCCCTGGCGAGCTCGACATAGCTGGCGGCCGACTGCGGGTAGAACTCCACGTTGAGCTGCAGCCACGCGACCGCGTCGTCGGGCTTGTGCGTCGCGAGAGATTCACGGCCCAGATCGAGCAGCGTCGATTCCTTGAAGTCGTACGCGGGAGTATTGAGGTACTGCTGCCGCAGCTCGCGATATTCGGCGACGGCGGCGCCCTCGCCCTTTCCGAGCATCGTCTCACGCAGCAGATCGGAGAGCTGCTTCGGAATCGTCACGCCGCGATGGCACGTCGCGCACTCGACGCGATGCATCTCGGCCGCCGGCTTGTGCAACGACGACGCGAGGTGCGCGTTGATGTCGTTGGTCATCGCCATCATGACCCGCGCCTCGCGCTTCTGGCGTTTGTCGTCGGCGGCGTAGTCCATCTGCGGCCCGCCGCGGCCTCGCCCGCGTCCGCGGCCGCGGCCGTTGGCGGCGGCCTGCGCGGCCGCCAGCTGCTGCGCCTCGAGCTCTTCGACCGACAGCTGCCGCGGCGCCTGCTCGACGTGGCAGTACGTGCACTGCACGCCGAGCGCGCGCGTGAACTGCTGCATCTGGGCGATGACCTCGCGCGCGGGCGTGTCCTTCGGCAGCACCTGCAGGTTGTGCGGCGCCGGCAGCGCGGGCGCCGCGCCCCGGCCGCGTCCGTTCTGCGCGAACGCCATCGCGGGGACGCAGAGGAACGCGATGCAGATGTAGTGCAGACCTTTAGGTCTGCCTGTCTTGCAGGCCTGAAGGCCTGCGCTACGGACGGTGGAGGTCATTGTGGAGCTGGCGTCGGAGCCGCGCCGTCGCGCTTCGCGATCAGCTCGCGCAAGAGCGCTGCCGTCTCCTTGCGCACGGGCGGAGGACCGCCGGCGCGCCCGCGGACGCCGATGCCGAGCGCGAGATCGACGGGCGTGTGGCCCTGTTTGTCCTTGGCGTCGAGCATCGCGCCGTGGGCCGCGAGGTAGCGCACGATGTCGTCGGACACCTGCGCGGCGAAGTGCATGGCGGTCTGGCCGTTGTTGTTCACGGCGTTCACGTCCACGCCGTGCTCGACGAGCAGCTTCACCGAGTCGAACAGGTCGCGCTCGGTGCCGATGTCTTTCGTGAACACGCCGGTGCCGCGGCCGTCGCCCGCGGCGAACATCAGCGCCGTCGTTTTGTTGACCTGCGCGAGCGTCGGGTCGGCGCCGTGGTCGAGCAGGATCTTGATCGCCGCGGCGTCGCCGTTCTTCGCCGCGCGCATCATCGGCGTCGTGCCGGCGCCGAGCAGCGGATCGCCCGGCGTATGCGCCCGCTGGACCGTCGAGGCCCGCAGCTCCGCGTTCGGATTCGCGCCGTGCTCGAGCAGCACCTTCATGAGAGCGAGCGCCGAGATCGTGCTCGTGGACTTCCGTGCCGGCCGGCCGTACACCTCGCCGAGCGTGTTCATGTCCACCGCCGCGTACAGCACGCCCATGCCGGAGTCGTCGGTGATGTTGGGATCGGCGCCCTTTTCGACGAGCATCGCGGCGACGTCGTAGTGGCCGTTGATGGTCGCGATGATCGCCGGCGTCGATCGATCGGGATCGAGCGCGTTCTTGTCGGCCCCCGCGTCCACCAGCACGCGCGCGGCCTGGAGCGAGCCCTGCCGCGCCGCGTACATCAGCGGCGTCCACTCGCCGTGCGGCAGGATGGTCAGCACGCCTTCGAGGCCGAACCGATCCTTGGGGAACTTGAGCGTGTTGGTGTGCGCGTTCACGTCGGCACCGTGCGCGATGAGCAGCTTCGCGGCGTCGGGGTGGTTCTCGGCCACGGCCCACATCAGCGCCGTCTCCCCCATGCGGTCCTCGCGCGCGTCCACCACGGCGCCGTGGTCGATGAGCGCCTGCACGGCCTGGGGATTGCCGCTCTTGGCGGCCGCCATCAGCACGGTCTCGCCGTCATTGACGACGGCCTTCGCGTCGGCGCCGGCCTTGAGCAGCAGATCGACGAACGCGCCGCTCGCGTTGCTGGCCGCGAGCGACAGCGGCGTGACGCCGTACCGGTTCGCGGCGCTCGGGTTGGCGCCGGCCGCGAGCAGCAGCTTCGCCGTCTCGAGGTCGTCGTTCCGCGTCGCCCAGTCGAGCGGCGTCGTCCCGTCCGGTTCCGGCGTGTTGACGGCCGCCTTGCCGGCCGGCGTCGAGAGCAACGCATGCACGGCGTCGTGATTGGCCGCCTTCACCGCGTCCACGAGCGTGAGCGTCGAGCCGCCGACGAGCGACGACATCGACACGAGCGCGACACCAAGGAGGATCTTTTTCATCGATGCTCATGGCGGGCCTGAACGGCCCGCCCTACATGTACGTACGTCGCGGGGGGGGGGGGGGGGGGGGGGGCGGGACACGCACAACAAAAAAGGCGGCGCGGCG
>CAZOIK010000117.1:0-27813 GCA_964579765.1 uncultured Bifidobacteriaceae bacterium | reverse complement strand
AGACGCCGCTGACCGGCGAGACGTACGCGATCGCCCGCGCCAAGGGACGCATCACCATCGACGGCGACCTCTCGGACGAGGGCTGGCGCGACGCGCTGCGCATCGAGCGGTGGTACGAGATCAACCCGGGCGACAACATCGAGCCGCCGGTGAAGAGCGTGGCCTACCTCACGTACGACGACCGGTTCTTCTATGCGGCGTTCGTCTTCGACGACCCGAACCCGAAACTGATTCTGGCGCCGTTCGGCGACCACGACTACATCCAGAACAACGCCGACTTCGGCGGGCTGTTCCTCGACACGCGCAACGAGGGCCATACCGCGTACGAGTTTCAGGTGACGGCGCACAACATTCAGTTCGACGCCGTCATGGACGACAACGGCGGCGGCGAGAACGCGTCGCCGGATTTCTTCTGGGAGTCGGCGACGCACATCAACGCGCACGGCTGGACGCTCGAGATGCGTATTCCGTTCTCGTCGCTCCGCTACAAGAAGCTGGATCCGCAGACGTGGGGCGTGCTGCTGTGGCGCAATTACCCGCGCGGCTTCCGCCATCAGTTCGCGTCGGCGAAAATGCCGCGCGGCAGCCAGTGCTTCGTGTGCCGCGAAAACCGCCTCACCGGGCTCGACCGTCTTCCGGCCGGCGGACACCTCGTCGCCGCGCCGTACGTGTCGGCGGCGCAGGCGGCGCATCCCACGGGCGATCTCGGCACGCCGCTCGCCGACGATCCGCTCGACCACAAGATCGGCATGGACGTGAAATACACGCCGAACGCCGACAACGTGCTCGACGGGACGTTCCGCCCCGACTTCTCGCAGGTCGAGGCCGACGTCGCGCAGATCTCGACCAACCAGCGGTTCGCGCTCTTCTATCCCGAGAAGCGGCCGTTCTTTCTCGAGGGCGTCGAGCTGTTCTCGACGCCGATTCAGGCCGTCTACACGCGCACGATCAACGCGCCCGACTGGGGCGGCCGCGCGACGGGCAAGCTCGGCGGCGTCAGCTACACGGCCCTCGTCGCCGACGACACCGGCGGCGGCAGCATCGTCGTCCCCGGGGCGAACTCGTCGTCGCTCGCCGATCAGGACTTTCATTCGACCGTGTTCGTCGGCCGCGTAAAGAAGGACATGGGCCTCTCGTTCGTGAGCATGCTCGTCAGCGATCGTGAAAACGGCGCCGACGGGCACAACCGCGTCCTCGGGCCCGACTTCCAGGTTCGATGGCACGGGACGGAGACGATCGCGGGGCAGTGGCTCGTCAGCGACACGACGACGCCAAACCGGCCCGACGTGAACGCGGCCTGGACCGGCAACAACATGCGTTCCGGCGCCGGGCAGGTGCAGTGGAATCACAACACCGAGCACTACGATGCGACGGCGCTCTACAAGGACTTCGGCGCCGGGTTCCGCGCCGACAACGGGTTCGTGCCGCAGGTGGGCTATCGCGAGGCGGTTGGCGAGACCGGATGGACGTTCCGCCCGCACGGGTTCTTCAGCCGCCTGCGGACGTTCGCGAACATCGACACCGAGAACGAGACGGTGTCGGGTGCGTTGATCGATCACTGGGTCCGTCCGGGCATCAACGCGGACACGCTCTGGAACGGATTTCTGCAGGTGCAGTACCAGGTCGATCGGATCCGCGCCGGCACCGAGACGTTTCCCCGCCAGCAGATCCAGTTCTTCCAGAACTTCAGTCCCTCTCGCCGGTTCACGCAGATCGGCGTCAACGGCAACATCGGGCAGGACGTGGACTTCGACAACATCCGGCGCGGCCGCGGCGGCATGCTCAACACGAACGGGTCGATCAACGCGACGGATCATCTGGTGTTCGACCTCATCTACAACGTGAGCTGGCTGCATGTGGACGACGCGCTCGGCGACAGCCGTCCGCTCTTCACCGCGCACGTCGAGCGCCTCCGCATGAACTACACGTTCACGCCGCGCTGTTTCGTGCGGCTCATCGGGCAGTACGTCTCGACCGATCGCGATCCGTCGCTCTACCTCGACCCGACGACGACGGCCCACGACGGGCAGTTCAGCGGATCGGCGCTCTTCGCCTACAAGATCAACTGGCAGTCGGTGATGTTCGTCGGCTACGGCGACGACCGCACGCTCGACGACCAGCGCCGCCTGCAGCGCGCGGATCGTCAGGTGTTCGTCAAGTTGTCGTACGCGTTCCAGAGGTAGCGCAGGCCTTCGGGCCCGCCCCTCAGCGGACCGGAAGGTCTGCACTACACTCGTGTACGGCATGCGCGCTCTTCTGGTCGAAGACGACGACACCATCGCGGGCTTCGTCGAACGGGGCCTGCGCGAGGCGGGGTTCGCGGTCGATCGCTTCGCGGACGGGGAAACAGGCCTCGACGCGGCGATCGGGCAGCCGTACGACGTCGCCGTCGTGGACGTCATGCTGCCCAGGCGCGACGGCCTGTCGCTCATCGACGATCTGCGGAAGCGCGGCATCGAGACGCCCGTCCTGATCCTCAGCGCCCGCCGCTCGGTGGACGACCGCGTCAAGGGCCTGCAGGCCGGCGGCGACGACTATCTGACCAAGCCGTTCGCGTTTGCCGAGCTGCTCGCGCGCGTCCAGGCGCTCGTGCGCCGCGCCTCGCGCGCGCCCGAGCCGACCACGCTGAAGGTGGACGACCTCGTGCTCGATCTGCTGTCGCGGCGCGTGACGCGCGGCGACACGGCGATCGACCTGCGTCCGCGCGAGTTCGCGCTGCTCGAATATCTCATGCGCAACGCCGGCAAAGTCGTGTCGAAGACGATGATCCTGTCGCACGTCTGGGACTACAGCTTCGACCCGCAGACCAACATCGTGGACGTGCTGGTGAGCCGGCTGCGCGAGAAGATCGACCGCCGGTTCGAGAAGAAGCTGCTGCAGACCGTGCGGGGCGTGGGCTATGTCATCCGGGGGTGAGCGCGAGCCGCGGGCGCGCGTGTACGGGCTGCGG
Organism: uncultured Bifidobacteriaceae bacterium; assembly: GCA_964579765.1. Lineage (GTDB taxonomy): Bacteria > Acidobacteriota > Vicinamibacteria > Vicinamibacterales > CAVVIG01 > DATNBT01. The sequence continues at coordinate 24,863 of CAZOIK010000117.1, read as the reverse complement.
CTCGGCGCGTGGTACGCGACGATGTTCGTGCTCGGGTGCCTCGCGATCGTCTACCTGACGTACTACCTCACATCGACCTCTCTGGCGCAGCGAGACCGCCAGATCATCGACAGCAAGCTCGGCACCTATGCCGCCGCGTACGACAGCGGCGGCCTCGAGGGCCTGGCCAACGTCGTCCGCGCGGAGCAGGAGACCGCGCCCGAGCGGGTGTTCGTCCGCGTGACCGATCGGTTCGGCGGGCAGGCGATCGTGCTGAGCCAGCCCGAGGGCTGGGACGTCGCGAACCTCGAGACGGGGAGCATCCGGCTCGACGACGGCACGCTGATCGAGGTCGGCAAGAGCACCGAGATGCGCGACGACGTGCTCTCGCGGTTTCGCGCGGCGCTCGGCCTCGTGACGCTGTCGATCTTCCTCATCGCGCTCACCGGCGGCGCGCTGGCGACGCAGTCGGCGCTGCGGCCCATCCGGCAGCTGATCGGCGCCGTGCAGCGCATCATCACGACCGGGCGGACCGACGAGCGTGTCCCGCTCGGCGAGACGCACGACGCGATCGACGAGCTGACGAAGCTGTTCAACGCGATGCTCGATCGCATCGAAGGCCTCGTCACCGGCATGCGCGGCGCGCTCGACAACGTGTCGCACGACCTGCGGACGCCGATGACGCACCTGCGCGGATCGGCGGAGCTCGCGCTCGCAGGACCGCCCGACCCGGAGCGCTACCGGGAAGCGCTGGCCGACTGCGTCGAAGAAGCCGACCGCGTGCTCGTGATGCTGACGACGTTGATGGACATCTCCGAGGCGGAGAGCGGCGCCATCGAGCTGCATCGTGAGATGGTGCCGCTTGCGGCCGTCGTCGAGCGCGCCGTCGATCTCTATCGCGACACGGCCGACGCGAAGGGCGTGGTGCTCGAGTCGCACGCCGACCCGGACGTCGTCGTCTCCATCGACCGGATGCGGTTCGAACAGGTGGCGGCGAACCTGCGCGACAACGCGATCAAGTACACGCCCGCCGGCGGACGCGTGGACATCTCCGCGGCGCGCGAAGACGACCACGCGATGCTCCGCGTCCGCGACAGCGGCATCGGCATCCCCGCCGCCGAGCTGCCGCGCATCTGGGAGCGGCTGTTCCGCGGCGACCAGAGCCGCACCGAGCGCGGCCTCGGGCTCGGTCTCAGTCTCGTCAAGGCCGTGGTCGAAGCGCACGGCGGCACCGTCACCGTCGAGAGCCCTCCGGGGGGCGGCTCGACGTTTACGGTGAAGTTGGCGTAGGGCCTGCTCGATGCCCGGCCTGGTCAGAAGAGCCGCTTCGGATCCATGCCGGCATACATCGACGCGACCTGGTCGGCGTAGCCGTTGAAGGGGAGCGTGCGCCGCATGAAGAACTCCCCGATGCGGCGCTCCGTGGCCTGGCTGTATGAGGGCGTGGGTACATCCGGGTTCACGTTGGCGTAGAAGCCGTAGTAGTAGCGGTTTGCGTCCTGCCACGTGTTGAGCGGCTGCTTCTCGACGAATCGAATGCGCGCGATCGACTTGACGCCCTTGAACCCGTACTTCCACGGGACGACGAGCCGCAGCGGCGCGCCGTTGGGCGTGAGCAGCGATTCGCCGTAGAGGCCGGCGGCGAGGATCGTCAGCGGGTGCATGGCCTCGTCCATGCGCAGGCCTTCGACGTACGGATAGTTCAGCACGCGCCGCCGGATGCCGGGCATCTCGGACGGCCGATCGACGCTCGTGAACTCCACGAACTTCGCCTTCGCGAGCGGGTCGAATCGCGCGAGCAGCCGCCCGAGCGGGAACCCGTCCCACGGAATCACCATCGACCAGCCCTCGACGCATCGCATGCGATAGACGCGCTCTTCGAGCGGATGGGCCTTCAGGAGGTCTTCGAGCGGATACGTGCCGGGCTTGCCGCACAGGCCGTCGATGGTGACGCTCCACGGCGTGGCCTTGAAGCCCGCGCCGTACTTCACGGCGTCGCCCTTGTCGGAGCCAAACTCGTAGAAGTTCGTGTATGTCGTCACGGCCGACTTCGGCGTCGGCGCGTCCGCGGTCGTTGACATGCGGCTCGCAATCGGCAGCGTGACGAGCGCGGCGAGGAACTCGCGGCGGCGCAGGTAGGTCGAGCGTGGCGTGAGTTCGGACGATGCGACGGCGTCGGACTTACGAACGAGCATGGCGGCGCTCCGGGGTGCGTGCGAAGAGCAGCACGCGCGCGACGAACGCCGTCGCGGCCATGGCGGCGCACTGCGCGGTCAGGTCGGGCCAGCCTGTCAGCGGCGCGAGGCCGAGGACGAACAGGTCGAGCGCGGACGGCCCCGGCGACGCGACGAGGGGGTTGACGCCCGCGCTCACGCGGGCAAACGCCGTGCTGCAGAACAAGACGGCGACGGGCAGCGCGGCCGCGCTGGCCAGACCCCATCGGCTCGCGCGGCGATCGGCCGGCTCGAAGAGCAGCCACTGCGCCGCCCCGACGCTGCCGCCGAGCACCACGCCGAGCAGGATGCCGTACGGAAGGCCGCGGATCGTCGTGCCCTCGAGGTATGGGTGGTAGAAGTAGTGATAGGCCCAGGTCGCGCCGTCGCTGACGGCGGTGGTGGTCAACAAGCCGAACGCGGCCGAGGCGAGCCAGCGCAGCCGCGGGAGGCGCTCGCGGCCCGCGGCGCGCAGCGTGTCGGCGACGACGAAGGCCCAGAGCGCGAGCGCGCGCCCGCGATGCCGCTCGCGCAGGTCAGCGAACGCGGCGATCATCTCCGCGCCGTATTCCTCGCGAAACGCGCGCGGGTACAGGCAGAGGAGCGCCGTGAACACGCGCTCGGCGTTCATGACGTGGACGGCAGCAGGCCGTGCTTGCGTGCGAGATGCACGAGATCGCGCATCCGGCGCGCCTCGTCCTCGGCGGCCGCGCGGCCCTTGCGCGTGAGCTTGTAGCACCGGCGCCGATCCGCGTCCGCGTCGGTCTCGCTGATGAGGCCGGACGTGCGCAGGCGCTTGATCGCGGTGTACAGGGTCCCCGGCCCGAGGCGGACCTCGCCGCCCGAGTGCTCCTCGACGTCCTGCATCAGGCCGTACCCGTGGCGCGGCCCGTCGAGCAGCGCGAGCAGCACGTGAAACTCCGCGCGCGTCGGCGTCATATATCGACAGACGATATATCAGCCCCCGACCCGCGTCAACCGCTGGCCCCCTGGAACCTTTCCTATTTGTAATGTTCCGGTCACGGCCGCGAAAGGCGCCGCGCGGTCTAATCGGGACAGATGAAGACGAAAGGACTCTCACCTATGGACAAGCGACGTTTCAGCACTCGTGCCGGGATTGCCGCGGCGGCCGCTGCCCTGCTCATCAGCGGTGCAGCGTGGCGCGGCGTCGCGGCAACTTCCACGGCTCACGCCGCGGCCGTGGCGACGGCTCCCGCTCCCGCCGTCACCGGGCACGCGGCCGCGTTCGACGGCTCACGCGACTCGTACGCCGACATCGTCACACAGGTGGCGCCGGCGGTGGTGACGATTCGCGTCGAGGGCAAGGCCAAGGCGGCGCCGACGCAGTTCTTCGACGGCGACGACTTCTTCCGCCGCTTCTTCGGCGACGACAACGGCGACGATCAGCCGCAGCGCAGACAGCGCATCGAGCCGCGCACGTACCGGCAGCGCGGGCTCGGCTCCGGCGTCGTCGTCAGCGGCGACGGCTACATCCTCACCAACAACCACGTCGTAGACGGCGCCGACAAGATCCACGTCGATCTGACCGACGGGCGCACGCTCGAGGGCAAGGTCGTCGGCACCGACAAGGCCAGCGACCTCGCGCTCGTGAAAGTGGACGCGAGCGGTCTGCCCGCGGCGCGGCTCGGCAACTCCGACCACGCGCAGGTCGGCGACGTCGTGCTCGCCATCGGCAACCCGCTCGGCGTCGGCCAGACGGTGACGATGGGCATCGTCAGCGCGAAGGGCCGCTCGACGAGCGCCGGCGACGGCAGCTATCAAGACTTTCTGCAGACCGACGCGCCGATCAACCACGGCAACTCCGGCGGCGCGCTCGTGAACACGAAGGGCGAAGTGATCGGGATCAACGCCGAGATGCTGTCGCCCGTGGACGCGAACATCGGCATCGGCTTCGCGATTCCGTCGAACATGGCGCGCCACGTCATGGACGATCTGCGGAAGGACGGCCGCGTGCGCCGCGCGCAGCTCGGCGTCGAAGTGCAGCCGATGACGTCGGATCTCGCCGAGAGCCTCGGCCTGAAGCACGTCGGCGGCGTCATCGTCGCGAAGGTGAACCCCGACAGCGCGGCCGATCGCGCCGGCCTGAAGCAGGGCGACGTGATCCTGTCGTTCGACGGCCAGCCGGTGAGCGACTTCAACAGCCTGCGCAACCACGTGGCGGACTCGACGCCCGGCAGCAACGCGACGGTCGTCGTCAACCGCGACGGCAGCGAGAAGACGTTCTCCGTCAAGCTCGACGAAGCCGAAGCCAGCCGGCGCGCCTCGCGCGAGGACGGCGGCGAGGACAGCGGCGAGAAGGCGGCGCTCGGCATCTCGGTCGAGAAAGGGCCGAAGGGGCTGGTCATCACGCAGGTGAGTCCCGACAGCCGCGCGGCTGACGCGGGCCTGCAGGAAGGCGACGTGATTCACCAGGTGAATCGCAAGCCGGTGACTTCGGTGGACGAGCTTCGGAGCGCGGTGCGCAGCACCACGGATCGCCCGGTGCTACTGCTCGTCGAGCGCGACGGCCACGACCTCTACGTGACGGTGCATCCCGCCAACGGGTAAGCTGGATGGGGCGGGCCTGAACGGCCCGCCCTGCTTTGCCTGCCTCGACCACCTGCGCGATTGCCGGCTGCGGACCCGCCGGCGCGGTTCTCGGATTCCTCCTCGCGCGCGCCGGCATCGACGTCGTGGTGCTCGAGAAGCACGCCGACTTCCTGCGCGACTTCCGCGGCGACACGATCCACCCCTCGACGCTCGAACTGCTCGACCAGCTCGGTCTCGCCGACGACTTTCTGAGGCTGCCGCACAGCCGGATCGCGTCGGTGCAGATGCAGACGACGGCCGGCCAGACGCTGAAGGTGTCGCTCGAGCGCCTGCCGTCGAAGTTCCGGTTCATCGCCTTCATGCCGCAGTGGGACTTCCTCGAGTTCATGACGCGCGAGGCGGCCGGCTTCCCGTCGTTCACGCTGCTGCGGAGCGCCGAGGTCGTCGATCTCGTCGAGCGTGACGGGCGCGTGACCGGGCTGCGCTATCGCGACGTCGAGGGCGACCACGAGCTCTCGGCGCTGCTGACGGTCGGCGCGGACGGCCGCACGTCGCGCACCCGCGCGGCGTCGCGCCTGCCGCTCGCCGAGACGGCGCCGCCGATCGACGTGTTCTGGTTCCGGCTCAGCCGGCGGCGCGACGAAGTGGAAGCGGTCGCTGGACGGCTCGGGCCGGGCGTGCTGCTGGTGATGCTCGACCGCGACGCGTACTGGCAGATCGCGTTCGTGATCCCCAAGAGCGCCGCCGAGCAGGTGCGCGCGCGAGGACTCGACGCGTTCCGCGCCGACGTCGTGCGCGCCGCGCCGGAGCTCTCCGATCGCGTGCACGAGATCCGCTCGTGGGACGACGTCAAGCTGCTGACGGTGCGCGTCGATCGGCTGACGCAGTGGCACAGGCCCGGGTATCTCGCCATAGGCGACGCCGCGCACGCGATGTCGCCGGTCGGCGGCGTCGGCATCAACGTCGCCATTCAGGATGCCGTGGCGGCGGCCAACGTGCTGTGGCGGCCGCTGTCGGAGGGGCGGATCGACGATCGCGATCTCGCCGCCGTGCAGCGGAGGCGCGAACGCGCCGTGCGCGTGATTCAGGCGATGCAGCGGTTCGTGCAGTCGCGGTTTCTGAAGCCGGCGCTGCTCTCGGCGGAGACGCCCTCGATCCCGTGGATCGTGCGTGCGCTCCTGGCGACGCCGATCGTCCGCGACATCCCGCCGCGGCTGATCGCGCTCGGCATCAACCGCCCGCGCGTCGAAAGCCCCGAGCGCGATCGGCGATAATCCCTCGGATGAACCTCGCCTATCTGCAGACGCTGCTCGACTATCACTACTGGGCGCGCGACGTCATCCTCGACGCGGTCACCGACCTGCCGCGCGAGCAGTTCACCCGGCCCGTGGAGAGCAGCTTCAAGTCGGTGCGCGATACGGTCGCGCACATCTATGCCGCGGATCTCGTCTGGTACACGCGCTGGATGGGCCGGGCGCCGTCCGGGCTCATTGCGTACGATCAGTTCCCGGACGCGACGTCGCTGCGCACGGCATGGAAAGACCTGGAAGTGGACGTCCGGCAGTTCGTCAACAACCTGGGTGAGACGGGCGTCAATCAGCTCTTCGAATACAGGCTGCTCAGCGGCGCACCCGACGCCGCGCCCTTCTGGCAGATGCTCGTCCACGTCGTCAACCACGGCGCGTACCATCGCGGTCAGATCACGACGCTGCTCCGGCAGCTCGGCGCGCCGCCGCCGAAGCCGACCGACATGATTGCGTTCTTCCGGACGCGGCGCAGCGTGAACACGTAGCTACTTGCGCGCGGCGGGCGTGAGCATCGTCTCCTTGCGCTGGCCCGCGCGCATGAAGACGACTTTCGTCGGCTGGCCGATCTTCAGGACGTCGAGCGCGTACGTGTAGTCGTAGATGTTCGCGATCGTCTGCCCGGCGATCTCGACGATGAGATCGCCTTTCTGCAGGCCCGCGGCGTCGGCCGGACCACCCGCGACGACGCCGCCGAGCAGGAGCCCCTTGGCCTCGGTCGCGTAGTCGGGCACCGTTCCGGTGAACACGCGCACGCCGGCGCGGCTCGCGCCGCTCTGCGCCTGCGGCGCCACCTTCGCAAAGACCGGCGCGTCGCGCATGTCCTCGACGCGCCGCGCGATCGCCGCCGCGAAATCGACAATGCGGTCGAGATCCTCGTAGTCGATCTTGTCTGCGGTGTCGCTCGGCTTGTGATAGTCGGCGTGGGCGCCGGTGAAGAAGTTGAGGCTCGGCACGCCGGCCGTGTTGAAGCTGGCCTCGTCGGTCGGCAGATACGGGTCGGGCTGCAGGCTCACGTCGAAGCCGGCTTTGACGTTCGCCTGCTCGACGAGCTTGTCCCACGTCGCGCTGGTGCCGCTCGCCTGGACGCTCAGTTTGTTGTCGTGCATGCGGCCGACCATGTCGAAGTTCAGGTACGCCGCGACGTCGGCCATCGCGATCGGCGGCACGGCGACGAACGCGGCCGATCCGAGCAGGCCGAGCTCTTCGCCCGACCAGAACGCGAGCAGCACGTTGCGCGGACGCGGCTGCGCGGCGAGCCGTTCGCCGAGCGCGAGCACCGCCGCGTCGCCCGAGGCGTTGTCGTCGGCGCCGTGGTGGATGCGTCCGGCTTCGTCCTTCGACGCGAGCGAGGATCCGTTTTCGCCCCGGCCGAGATGGTCGTAGTGCGCGCCGACGACGAGCCACGGCTTCTCGACGGCCGCCGGCCGGCTCGCCGGCAGGTAGCCGAGGATGTTGTACGCTGTGTGCCGGTCGCGCTCGACTTTCGTGCGCACGGTGACGGTGGTCGGGATGGCGAAGCCGGCGACGTGCGGGTTGCCGGAATCGAGCGACTGCTGCACGTCGCCGAGCGTCTTTCCGGCGGCGGCGAAGAGCGCGCCTCCGGCCGCGGCGTCGATGCTCGCCGCGACAATGCCCGAGCCGGCGAGCGCCGTGTCGAACGTCATCGGGATCAGCTCGCCGGCATTCGGCGATCGCGGACCCGTGACGACGAGCATCGCGACGGCGCCGTGCTGCCGCGCGGCCATCGCCTTGTAGCGGAGATCGGAGTAGCGCGCGAGGACGCCGCGCGTCTGCTGGTCGGCGTCCTCAGGAAAATACCGCAGCACGACGACGACCTTGCCTTTGACGTCGAGCGTCGCGTAGCTGTCGTAGCCGAAGCTCTGGCTCTCGGGCACGACGATGCCGTAGCCGGCGAAGACGGCCGGAGCGGTGACCTCGCCGGTGTCGGAAAACGACAGGGCTCGCGCCTTTCCGGGCAGCGACACCGACGTCCCGCCGTCGCGCGCGCCCGCGGTGAACTCGAAGGGCATGGCGAAGTCGGCGCGTCCGGGCAGCGGCTTTGCGCCGATGCGCTTCAGCTCCGAGACGATGAACTCGCGGGCGAGCCGCTCGCCGTCGCTGCCGGCGAGGCGGCCGGCGAAGCGATCGGAGGCGAGCGTGGTCACGTACCGGCGCAGCTCGGTGACATCGGCGCGGACCGCGACCGTGGTGAGCGCAAGCCCGAGCGCGCGGCCAAGCCGGAATGATCGCGTCTTCATCGGGTTTTCCTCGGCGGCGCGCTCGCCAGCGCCTCGAGCGCTTTCGCGTGGTTCCACTGCGCGAGATAAATCTGGCCGGCCGAACCGCCGCCGCGCGTCGAGGTCCACGCGAGCTGGGTGCCGTCGGGCGACGGGACCGGCAGGCCGTCAAAGCCGTCGGAGTACGTCACCCGCACCGGCTCTTTCGCGCCCTCGGCATCGACGATGTAGAGCTCGAAGTTGTCGAACCCGAGCTTGTTCGACGAAAAAACGAAGTAGCGGCCGGACGGATGCTCGTACGGCGCCCAGCTCATCGCGCCGAAATCGGTGATGCGCGTCTGATCGCTCCCGTCCGGCTTCATCGTCCACACGTCGGCGAGCAGGCCCGTCGTGTCGAAGCGGCGCCAGACGATGCGCGAGCCGTCGTGCGTGAAGAACGGACCGCCGTCGTAGCCGGGGACGTTCGTCAGGCGGCGCTGTCCCGAGCCGTCGGCGCGCATGATGTAGATCTCGCCGAAGTAGCTCGGATCCGTCTCGAGCTGCTTCTTCTCCGCGTCGGAGAGCGGGCGGTTGTAGGCGTCGCGCATCGAGGTGAAGACGATCCACTGGCCGTCGGGGGAGTAGCTGCCTTCGGCGTCGTAGCCCCGCGCGGACGTGAGCCGCGTCAGCCGCCTGGTTTTCTCGCTGTAAGCATAGATGTCCATCGCCTCGTCGTAGTCCCACGAGTAGCGGCGCTCTTTGCCGGACGCGCGAAACGCGATCTCCTCGTCCTGCAGCCGCTTCGAATTCGGATCCGCGTGGGTGGAGGCGAATTCGATCTCGTCGGCGTGGGGGCGGAAGAACGCGCACGTGGTTTTTCCGAGACCCGGCGAGACGCGGGCGGACTCGCCGGTGGTCAAATCGAGCGTGTAGATCTGGTAGAAGGGATTGCCGGGCTCGCGTTCGCTCTGAAATACCAGGCGCGTGCCGTCCGGCGACCAGTAGCCTTCACCGGAGCGCTTGCCGTCGATGGTCAGGCGCCGGATCCGCGTCAGGAATTCGTGTTCGTGGTTGTCGTCGGCGCGGGGAACGCCTGCGAGAACGACGAAGACCAGGGCGCCAAGGAGCGCGAGGTTCGGAGTGCGCATGGGCGTTCGGCATTATCGCCGGATTGCGATATCGCCGTGACGGCGGTAGGTTGAATGCCTCTATACGACACAGAAGGACACTATGCTCATTTATGATTCATTGTGTTCACAATTGAATCATTCGCCGTTAATTCACGCGTACACAAGTACATACTTCGATTTATTCCCGCTCTCATGGCAGTCTCTATGTTCGTATATATGACACTAGAGGACATCGCCGATTTGCTCATATTTCTCTAAGGTGTTTGTTTTCAATCAGATACTTCATTCTCATCCATTGGCCGTGTCCTTGCTATTGCGCAAGGCATCATGGCTCCTCTCATCAACGACGTTCGTCACAAAGCCGTCTGGACCTTCCGAGTCGCCTCGCCTCGCACCGTGGTGGCCGGATGAACATGACGGCCACCTCGGGTCGCAAGGCCATCTGGGGCTTCCGCGTCTCCGTCGTCGCGCTCGCGGTCGCCGGCATGATTGCCGCGGCGGCGGATGCGGCCGCGGCGGGCCGGCGGTTTCCCAAACTGGAGCGCGATCTCGAGGCGCGTGCCGTCTCGGGCAGCACGCTGCGCAAGAGCACCGTCATCGTGACGTTGCGGGCCGGCACCGACATTCCGGCCGCGCTGCAGAAGTACTCGCGGTTTGGACGCCTCAACGGAACGAACAGCCAGGTCCTCGACATTCCCGACAGCGAGTTGAAAAACGTCGCGACGCTCGCGCAGACGGTGCACGTGCATCCGGATGCGCCGGTGCACGGGTTGGACTTCCGCACGAACGTGACGTCGGGCGCCTTCTTCGTGAACCGCAACCTGGGCCTGACCGGCGCCGGCGTCACCGTCGCCGTGCTCGACTCCGGCATCACCGCGCAGCACGACGATTTGCCGGCGCGGTCGGTCGTCGCGTTCAAAGACTTCGTCAACCAGCGTCCGACTCGCTACGACGACTTCGGGCACGGCACGCACGTCGCCGGCATCATCGCGGGACACGGCAACGACTCGAGCGGCCAGGTGTCGGGCGTCGCGCCCGGCGCCCGACTCGTCGTCCTGAAGGTGCTCGACAACGAGGGCAACGGCACCGTCTCCAACGTCATCGCGGCGCTCGACTGGCTGGCCACGAACGGTCCGGCGCTCGGCGTTCGCGTCGTGAACCTGTCGTTCGGCACGAAGCCGACCGACGCACCGGATCAGGACCCGCTCGCGCTGGCGGCCAAGGCCCTCGTCGATCGCGGCATCGTCGTCGTCGCGGCCGCGGGCAACAACGGCCAGTACGACGGCAAGAAGGTCTGGGGCGGCATCATGTCGCCGGGGGACGCGCCGTGGGTGCTGACGGTCGGCGCGTCGAGCACCATGGGCTCGGTCACGCGCGCGGACGACACGCTGGCCGGCTTCAGCTCGCGCGGGCCCGCGGTCGGCCGCATCGCGAAGCCGGATCTCGTCGCCTCGGGCGTCGGCACCCTGTCAACCATCGCCTCGGAAGGCGTGCTCTACGCGTCGGCCTCGCAGTTCCTCGTCTCGGCCACGTGCCTGCTCGGCGGCTGTCCGTCTGCCACGCACACGCCATACATGTCGATGAGCGGCACCAGCATGGCCGCGCCGGTTGTGTCGGGCACCGTCGCGCTGATGCTCGAGGCGAACCCGAGGCTGACGCCGAACCTCGTCAAGGCGATTCTCCAGTACACGGCGGAACTCCACAGCAACTACTCGGCGCTCGAGCAGGGGGCCGGCTTCCTCAATGCGCTCGGCGCCGTGCGGCTCGCGGCGTTCTATGCGACCGGTGCGCCGGCGACGGACGCGCCGTTCTCGCCCACGTGGAGCCGGCACATCTTCTGGGGCAACCACCGGCTGACCGGCGGCATCATGGCGCCGGCCGCCAACGCCTGGCAGAACGGCGTCCCGTGGGGCGCTCGCACGGTCGGCGCGTCGTCCGCGGACAACATCGTGTGGGGCACGGCCGCCGGCGACGACAACATCGTCTGGGGCACGGCCGTGGGCGACGACATCGTCTGGGGCACGGACTTCGGCGACGACAACATCGTCTGGGGCACCGACTGCGGCGGCGCGGATTGCGGCGACAACATCGTCTGGGGCACCGACGACGCAGACAACATCGTGTGGGGCACCGACGACGGCGGCGACAACATCATCTGGGGCACCGACGACGGCGGCGACAACATCATCTGGGGCACGGATGACGGCGGCGACAACATCATCTGGGGCACGGACGACGGTGGCGACAACATCGTCTGGGGCACTGGCGCGGGCGCACACGCCGCGAAGGGCGCGCTGCCCACACAACCGGCGTATCCCTGGTTCCTGAACCCGCGGCACGACGACGCGTGGGTGCGTGTGCAGTTCGGCGATCAGTTCGCGACATCTGCACGTGCGCCGAAAGGGAAGCGGTAACGGCGATGGAGAAGATGCCGTATCGCCCCGAGCTCGACGTGCAGACGCCTTCGACCGACGTGCGCTCGTCCGACAGGGCGACCACGACGTGCGAGGTCGTCAGCAGCGACTGGCGCGAGTCGCTGCCTGTGCTGATGGGGCGGACGGTGGTCCTGCGCGAGATGCGGACGTCCGACGCGGCGTCGCTCTTCGCGCTGCTCACGACCGAAGACGTGGCGCGCTTCATCTCGCCGCCGCCGAGCTCGGTCGAAGGCTTCGAGCGGTTCATCGCGTGGGCCGCGCGCCAGCGTGCGGTGGGCTCGTATGTCTGCTTCGCGGTGACGCTGGCCGAGTCGGATACGGCCGTCGGCATCTTCCAGATTCGCTCGACCGAGCCCGGCTTCGGCACCGCCGAGTGGGGGTTCGCGCTCGGCTCGCCGTTCTGGGGCACGGGCGTGTTTCAGGAAAGCGCGGAGCTGGTCATGGAGTTCGCGTTCGAGACGGTCGGCGTGCACCGGCTCGAAGCGCGCGCCGCCATCCGCAACTCGCGCGGCAACGGCGCGCTCAAGAAGATTGGCGCGCGGCAGGAAGGCGTGCTGCGCAAGTCGTTCCTGCGCAACGGCGAATATCTGGATCAGGCGCTGTGGACCGTGCTCGACGAAGACTGGCGCATGAAGGTGATCTGGGGCGGCGGCAAGCTGATCATGCACTGAGGCGCTAGCGGCCGGCATCCTCCCCGGCCGGACGCGTCCAGCCGGCGGCCTCGCGATCGCCCCGTTTCCGTTCCGCCCACGCCAGCGCTTCCTCTCCCGTTTCGAACACCCGCGTCACCACCGGCTGGCCGTCGTGCGCGATCGTGATCTCGATGCCGTACGGCACGAGCTTGACGTCGCACGACACGACACGTCCCTCGCGTTCGAGCGCCCACAGCGGGGTCGGCTGATCTTCCATCAGCGCCGCTCCCCGGAGGTGCGGACGAACTCCTGCAGGTTGTAAGTGATGCTCGAGAACGTGATCTTGCCGCCGCGGATTTCGAGCAGTTCGCGGAGCCGGACCGTCGTCACCCGGCCGGTGGCCTTGAGGACGCCCAGCGCGCCCATGTTCCAGTCGCTCTGGTGGACGCCGGTCGCCGACACATCCACTTCGACGATTGTGTCGCCGCGCTGCTCGACGTGCAGGATGTGCTGCTGGATGTCGGGGAAGATCTCGAGCGTCTTCCGTGCCGACTCGAGGTATCCCTGCGGGCCCTTCAGCACGTCGCCGTCGGGGCGGTGCTGGATGACGGCGTCCTCGGTGAACAGCTCGGCGGCGTCGTGGAGGCGGCGTTCGTTGAACGCCTCGTAGTACTCCCGAATCAGGAGATGGGCGTCGCTCATTGCCTAGGTGCGCTCGTTCGACGACGGCTCGGGCCGCGGCCGCGCCGCCGACGGACGGCGCCAGAGCAGGAAGACGACGAATGCCGAGAGCAGCGCCACGACGACCCGGTGCAGCCAGGTGGCAGCGGCGTCAACGTCGGCCGTCCGCGCGGGCAGCCGCACCCCGTCGTACCGCATGACGGGGTTGAGGTACAGCACCATGTTCGGCGTGCGAATCACGGTGCGGATGTAGGTGTCGGTGGCGGCAAACGTGTAGGTCGCTTCGCGGACCTGGTCTTCGGTGCCGCGGATGGCGCCGTCCTGGCCGATGAAGATGTAGGTCGCGCGCACGCCCGACGACGCCACCGTCAGCGTGTCGTGGTCCACGTCCACGCTCGTGAGCTGGGCGTCGGGGCTGTTGCCGACGAGCGAGACCGCGTACGATCGGCCCGCGCGCAGCGCGCCCACGATGTCGGCGGTGGACGTTGACGGCGCGTCGATCATGTTCCACGCGATGAACGTGCGCCGCAGGTTCGTGACGTCGTGCGCGTCGTCGTTGCCGAGCGCCCAGACGACGTGGCCGGACGAGAGCGCCGCGTCCCAGAGGTCTTCGACGGCGAATGGGCCGTTCACCACCTCCATCAGCTGATAGCCCGTCAGCTTGCGCATGTCGTCGTCGGTGTAGGCCGTGTTGGGATGGTTGACCGACACGAGATCGGCCGCCGCGCCGACGCGGTCGATGATGAACTGCTTCTGATCGACGGTCTGCCACAGCGGGAAGTCGAGCCAGACGACGCTGTGCGCGCCGATGGCGAGCTGATGCCCTTTGGGAATGTTGTAGCCGTGTTCGTAGATGGGGATCGTGTCCACGCCGCGGAACGCCGCGATGTCCGCGTAGTTCGAGACGCCGGCGACCGAGTAGCCATGCGCCTTGTACGCCTGCACGACTTCTTCGTCGCTCTGGCGCCCGTTCGTGACGCCGCCCCAGGCATGTCCGTGCGCGTGGAGGTTGGCCTTCTGCCAGATGCCGCTCAGGTGGGCGTACGGATTCCACAGCGTCGGTCCGGCAAACGGCTGTGGCGTCGGGAACCGGTAAACTGGCGCGAGCAGTAGTGGAATCGCGATGAAGAGAAAGAGCAGGATCGCGACGATCCGTCGAAAAATCAGCACCCGCGGGGCATTTTAGCAGATGGATTGGACCGTGTCGGCCGGGGAGGCGGGCGTGCGCCTCGACAAATTCCTCGCCGCCGTCGATCGGCTCGGCTCGCGCCGCCGCGCGTCGGTCGCGCTCGACCGTGGCAAGGTGTTCGTCAACGGCGTCGAGGCGGCGCCCGACGCCGGCGCGGTGAGACTCGACGCCGGCGATCGCGTGCGCGTGTGGATGGATCGGCCGGGCAGTTCGCGCGGCCGCACGCCGCCGCGGTCGGCGGCGCTGCGCGACGATCTCCGCATCGTCTACGAAGACGACGCGATCGTCGTGCTGGACAAGCCGCCGGGCCTGCTTGCCGTGCCGCTGGAGCGGAAAGCGGCCGCCGACTCGGTGGTCGATCAGCTCGTCGTGCACCTGCGGCCGCAGGGCAAGCGCAAGCCGCTCGTCGTGCACCGCATCGATCGCGACACGTCGGGGCTGGTCGTGTTCGCAAAGACAACCGCGGCCCAGCACGCCCTGCGCGACCAGTTCAAGCGGCGCGCCGTCGAGCGCGTCTATCGCGCGGTCGTCTACGGGCATCCGCAGCCTCCGGCCGGGACGTGGCGCGACACGCTCGTGTGGGACGCGAAGGCGCTGATCCAGAAGGAGACGCATCCACGCGATCCGAAAGGGAAGGACGCCGTCTGCCGGTACGAGACGCTCGAGCGGTTCGCCTCGACGTCGCTGCTCGAAATACGGCTGGAGACGGGAAAGCGCAATCAGATCCGCCTGCAGGCCCGGCTGCGCGGGCATACGCTCGTCGGCGAGCGGCGCTACGTCTACGGCCCCGACGAGCTGCGTCCGATCGTGTTCCCGCGACAGGCGCTCCATGCGTTCCGGCTCGCGTTCGCGCACCCGGTGACAGGGGCGGCGATGCGGCTCGAGGCGCCGATGCCGGACGATATGCTCGCGCTCGTCGCGCGCTTGCGGAGATCCGCCTAAAAGGCGGACACTACCCCCATGACGACCACCGGCACGGCGGCACTCGGCCCGGCGTCCGGGCGAACGCAGGCCTACGCGAACCACCGCCACAACCCCAGGCTCACGGGCATCGGGTTCGTGTTCCTCGTGATCAGCGGCATAGGCTTCGCGCTCCGCTGGTTTCAGATCGGCGGTCACTACACGATGGCGCTCGGGCTGGCCGGGCTGATGCTGTCCGTGCTCATGCTGCTGGTGATCAGCCGCGAGTACACCGTGCGGCTGCAGGATCGCATCATCAAGCTCGAAATGCGCCTGCGCGCCGCGAGCGTGCTGTCGCCGGCGCAGCAGGCGGCGCTCGGCCGGCTGACCAGGGCGCAGCTCGTCGCGCTGCGCTTCGCGTCCGACGAGGAGCTGCCGCTGCTCGTCGAGCGCGCCGAGCGCGAGCAGCTGTCGGCCGATCAGATCAAGCGCGCCATCACCAACTGGGTGCCAGACTGGGATCGCACATGAAGAAGTGGATTGGAATAGTCGGTGGTCTGGCGATCTGGTGGGCCTCCGCGTCCGCGCAGTCGCCCGCGCTCAAGGTCGAAACGACCGCGTCGCCGGCCGGCGCGAACAGTTCCGTGCCTCAGATGACGGTTGAGGGCGACCACGTGGTCCTGTCGTGGGTGGAACGCCAGGGCGCGAAGTCAACGCTCAAGTTCGCGGAGCGCACGGCGACCGGCTGGTCGGCGCCGAAGGTCGTCGTCGCGAGCGACAAGCTCATGGTCAACTCGGCGGACGTGCCGTCGGTGCGCGCGATGCCGGACGGCTCGTTCGCCGCGGCCTGGCTGCAGGAAAGCGGCCCCGATCCCGAGGCGTACGATCTGCGCGTGGCGTGGTCGAAGGACGGCTCGACGTGGACGACGCCGATCGCGCCGAATACGGACAAGACGATCACGCAGCACGGGTTCGCGACGCTGTTCCCGATTGCCGACGGCGGCACGGGTGTGATCTGGCTCGACGGCCGCAAGACGAATGGCGACGAAGGCGACATGCAGCTCCGGTCGGCGACGTTCGACCGGATGCACAAGCCGCTCGGCGACACGCTGATCGACTCGCGCGTGTGTGAGTGCTGTCCGACGAGCATCGCGCTCAGCGCCGGCGGCCCGATCGCCGCCTATCGCGATCGCAGCGCCGGCGACATCCGCGACATCTACGTGACGCGCTTCAGCGCCGGCAAGTGGTCCGCGCCCGTTCGCGTCCACGCGGACAACTTCAAGATCGACGCGTGTCCGATCAACGGCCCGTCGGTCGCCGCCAACGGCAACGATCTCGCCGTCGCGTGGTTCACGGCGCCCGGCGAGAAGCAGCAGTCCTTCGTGGCGTTTTCGAAAGACGACGGCCGGACGTTCGGCACGGCCGTCAAAGTAGAAGACGCGGGCACGCTCGGACGCATGCAGGTCGCGTTCGCGCCCGACGGCGCGGCGCTGGTGGGCTGGGTCGAGTTCGCGAACGAGAAATCGACCTTCACGGTCCGGCGGATCGACAAGATGGGCAACAGGGGACCGAGCGTCGCCGTGGCCGCGATGTCGGGCACGCGGTTTCCGCGCATGGTCGTCGCGAACCACGAAGCGGTGCTCGCCTGGACCGAGAGCGAGAAGGACTCGTCGCGCGTGAAGACCGCGCGGATCAAGCTCCAGTAGTGTCCGCCTTCAGGCGGACGTCCGGCTGCCGGACACTACGTTGGGGCTACGGCGTGACCCCCGACATGTTCGCGAGGACTTTGAAGATCGTCGCGAAGTCCTCCTCGACGAGCCCCGTCGCGCGCGCGGTCGTCAGGAACTCGTTCGTCACGGCCGTCGTCGGCAGCGGGACGTCCACCTGCCGGCCCAGCTCGAGCGCCAGCAGCATGTCCTTCTGCATCATGTTGACGTTGAACCACGCCTCGGACGGCATCTTCAGCACGAACGGACCGCGGTAGACGACCATCGGCGACGCGATCACGCTGTGCATCAGGACGTCCACGGCGGTCTCGCGCGCGATGCCGCTTTTTTCGGCCAGCAGCACGCCTTCTGAGAACGCCAGCATCTGCACGGCGAGGCTCAGGTTCGTCGCGATCTTCATCACCAGCGCGAGCCCGTTGTCGCCGACGTGCGTCACCTTCGGCCCCACGTCGTCGAGAATCGGCTTGACCTTGTCGAAGGTCGTCTTGCGGCCGCCGACCATCACCGAGAGCTTGCCTTGCTGGAGTGTGATGATGCTGCCCGACACGGGCGCGTCGATCATGTCGGCGCCCTCCTCGCGGACTTTCGCGGCCAGTGCGCGGCTGACGGCGGGGCTCACGGTGCTCATGTCGATGACGACCTTGCCCGGCGTGAGGCCGGCGAGCAAACCGTCGGGCCCGTTCATCACCGCTTCGTCGGCGGCCGAGTTGGTGACCATCACGAAAATGACGTCGGCGGCCTGCGCGACGGCCTTCGGGGACGAGGCGAGCGTCATGCCTTTCTTCACCAGCCAGTCCGCTTTCGCCGCCGTGCGGTTGTAGCCGGTGACGGCGTGGCCTTTCGACATCAGCAGGTCGGCCATGTTGCCGCCCATCGCACCAAGTCCGACGTAGCCGAGATTCGCCATCGCGCTCCTCAGAGTAAGATTTTGTTCGTGAACAAACCTACAGACACTATCACGTTGCCGACGACGATCACCGGATCGCTGCCGCGTCCGTCGTGGTACACCGAAAACCTGGGACACCGCGCGTTTCGTGACGCGATTGCGGACGCGACGTTCCGCGAGCAGTACACGGACGCCGTCGGCACGTTCATCCGCGATCAGGAGCGCGCCGGCCTCGACATCGTCACCGACGGCGACGCCCGGTTCGACTCCGATGTCGGCGGCATGAGCTGGATTCAGTATCCGGCCCGCCGCCTCGACGGCCTCGGCGGCGGCGACTACGCCCGGATGAAGAAGGGCTACGGCGGCACGCGCAAGGGCGACATTATCTTCGAAGTGATGGAGAGCCGCGTCATGCCGCGCGCGGTCCGCAAGATCGGACGCGGCACGCTGCAGTACACGTATCTCTGGAAAGTCGCGCAGGGCCTGACGACCAGGCCGGTGAAGTTCGGGACGATCGTGCCGGACGTGCTCGGCACGTCGCTGGGGAACGATTTCTACCCGAAGCAGGAGGACCTGCTGTTCGCGATGGCCGACGCGATGCACGAGGAGCTCGACGAGCTCGCCGGCGCCGGCTGCGCCATCATTCAGATGGAGGAGCCCAACATCCACCTGGCGGGCGTCCAGCGCGGCGGCGCGCCGATGCTGCCGGCCGAGTTCTTCGTGGAGACGTTCAACCGCACCGTCGCGGGGCTGCGCGGCAAGACCGAAGTGTGGTGCCACACGTGCTGGGGCAACCCCGCGCAGCAGCGGCTGTATGCGACCAACCAGTCGTACGCGAGCGCGCTGCCGCTCCTGAATCGGCTGGATGTGGACGTCATGACCTTCGAGACGTGCGCCAACGACGGCCTGGATCTCGAGGCCATCGGCCGGACGATTACCGGCAAGAAGATCGCCATCGGCGTCGTCGATCACCGGAACCTGCAGGTGGAGACGCCGGAGCAGGTCGCGGCGATGATTCGCAAGGCGCTGATATTCATCCCCGTCGAACGGCTGATTGTGACCAGCGATTGCGGATTCGGCCGCGAGGGGATGTCGCGACGTATCGCGTTCTACAAGATGGTGGCGATCGTGCGCGGCGCCAATATCGTCCGCAAGGAGCTGGGGTTACCGGAGGCCGTGTGTCTCGCGGCGGACGCCAAGTACGCGCTGGCTGACGAGTATTGACGCTGAATGAAGGGCCAGGCATGGAACTGGCATGGCGTCAGCGGCATGAACACTCTGCGATTCATTTCTGCCTGGGGCAGGATTCTCAGAGGTCAGCCCCCGATGCTCTCGATTGAAATCACGCGCGAATGCCCGCTGCACTGTCCCGGCTGCTACGCATATGAGGATCAACACCTAGGCGGCGAGGTGACGCTGCGGCAGCTGCGCGATTTCCGCGGCGACGCGCTCGTCGCCGGCGTCCTCGACCTGGTGCGCACCCGTCGCCCGGTCCATCTCTCCATCGTCGGCGGCGAGCCGCTCGTGCGGCACAAGGAGCTCAGTCGGATTCTTCCCGAGTTGAGCCGGATGCGCGTCGAGACGCTCGTGGTCACGAGCGGCGTCATCCCGATTCCCGCCGAGTGGAACCAGCTGGACCACGTTCGCATTGCCGTGTCCATCGACGGCCTGCAGCCCGACCACGACGTACGCCGCGCGCCCGCGACCTACGATCGGATCCTGCAGAACGTCGCCGGACGCCGCGTGGACGTCAGCTGGGTGATTACGCGCCAGCAGGTCGAGCGTGCCGGCTATCTGGACGAGTACCTCGCGTTCTGGTCGGCGCGGCCCGAAATCGACCGCGTCTGGCTCAGCCTCTACACGCCGCAGGTGGGTGAGCAGAGCCCGGAGATGCTGACCATGGACCAGCGGCGATTCCTGATCGGCGAGTTGGTGAGGCTCAAAGATCGCTATCCGGCGCTGTTGATGACGGAGGGCATCGCGGAGGCGTTCGCGACGCCGCCGATCGATCCCGATCACTGCGTGTTCTCGCGGATGTCGGTCAACTACTCGGCGGATCTGAAGACCCAGGTGCAGCCGTGCTTCTTCGGCGGCGAGCCCGATTGCCGCCAGTGCGGCTGCGCCGTCACCGCGGGGCTGGAGTGGGTCGGCCGCAGACGCCTGCTCGGGCCGATCCGCGCGTCGCACGTCATGGAAGCGTCGGTCGCGATCGGCGCCCTCGTCTCCCGCGCCTCGCACGGCCGCATGTAGGTATGTGGGCCGGGCCTTTCAGGCCCGCCGTCAGGACTGGTACCCCGGCCGGGCCTTCACCGTCCCGCGGCGTTTCACCCGCACGTCAAGCGTGTGCCAGCCTTCTTTCGCGACGGCTTGCGGCGTGTAGCTGACGAGATATCGCTGACGAAATTCCTGAAGGATGTCCAGGAATACCGACGCCAGGCGCTGCGTGTCCTCGACCTCGTACAAACGGCCCGCCGTCAGCGACGTCAACTCGCGGAGGAAGTCCGGCTTGGCAGCCGAGCGCACGGCCACGCCGTAGGCGACGACGTCGGATCGCTTCGCGGCGTCGAGCACGCGTGCCGCCGGCAGCCAGCTCGCCGTATCCAGGCCGTCGCTGAAGACGATCAGCAACGCGCGCCCCGCGTCCGATTCGCCGACCTGGATGCCCGCATACGTGCCGTCCACGAGCGACGTGCTGCCTGCGCCGTTGACGCGTTCGAGGGCCGCGCGGACCTTCGCGACGTCGCCGGTCAGCGGGGCGCCGAGCGTCACGGCCTGGTTGAACGTGACGAGCGCGGCCTGATCGCCCGTGTTCAGGCCGCCGAGGATCGCCGCGCCCGCCGTCCTCAGCCGCTCGAGGCGATTGCCGGCCACGCTGTCGCTCATGTCGAGCGCGAGGATCACGTTCAGCGGGATCTGTTCGACGCTGACGAGATCCACCTGCTGGAGCACGCCGTTGTCGCGGATCTCGAAGTCGCCGGGCCCGAGGCCTCGAACCGGCTGCCCGTTGTCGGTGACGAGGACGTCCACGCGCACGGCGTTGACATGCGTCGAAAACGTCGCCTGCTGCGTGCGGCCTCCCGCGACCGCGGCGGCGACGAACACGCCCGCAAGAAGCGCGCGTCCGCCGCTCACTGCGCGACCTCGCGGAGGCTGGCGTGCAGCTGCGCGAGCAGTTCGCCGGCGTTGCGTCCCTGCAGCGTGCGGTAGTGCCACCACGGATCGTCGCGAGACTCGGCGTCCTGCGGCAACTCGAACACGACGGCAATGGCGCCTGCCGCCGCGGCGCGATTGCCTTGCCCGGCTTCGAGCGCGCTGAGCGCGAGCGCCGGCGACTGCGCACGCGGAAACAGCGTCGCCGCGTGCATGTATGCGGCACGCGCGGCGTCTGGACGGCGAAGCGCCTCCTCGGCGGCGCCGAGGAACATGTCCGCGTAGTAGCGCAGGAGCGGATCCGGCGACGCCGCGGCCGTGAGCTCGGCGACGGCCTCCCGAGCCTTGCCGCGCGAGAGCAGCACGTGGCCGAGGTGCAGGTGGGCTTCGTGTGACGAGGGATCGAGGCGCACGGCGCGCTCGAGGAACGTCTCCGCGGTCTTGAGCTCCGCGCCTTCGCTGCCGATCTCCATCGCAAACCCTGTCGGAAGGACGGCCGTTCTCACGACGGACTGAATGGCCGGCGACGCGTACGCCTCGGCCTGCGTGCCGCTCAACATGGCGATCGTCGCGTCGCGGGGAAACAGCGCCCGCGCGCGCTCCAGATGCGCCGGGTTGTACTGTTGTTCGCGCTGCATCCACGCGTTGGTGGCGATGTACCAGAGGCGGCTCGCCTCATCCGGCCTCGGCGCGACCGCATCGACGAGGTCGCGTGCGACGGCCCAGTACACGTCGCCCGCACCGACGCCCGCGGCCTCGCCGTCGATCATGTGCACGCGCACGGGCTGCGCGCCCGGCAGCGCGGCGTCTTCGACTGGCCGAAGCGCGTCGGCCGTCGCGACGGCGACGTCGGTCTGAAGCATCGCGCCTCGTCGCAGCAGGAAGTTGCCGTCGCCGCGGCGCCGCGCCCCCGCGGCCACCGCCGCCAGCCGGCGCAGCGGGGCATCGAGCTCTCGTTCGGCCGCGAGGCGCACGCATTCGACGTTGTCGAGAAGCCCGGCGGATGCGCAGGCGAGCGTCCTCAGCCGGTGGAGCTGCGCGTCGGAGTAGCGAACGGTCTGAGCGGGTTGGAGCAGCCGGGTCTGCCCCGCGTCACGGCGCGCCGCGAAGCAGTCCGTGCAGTCGATCTCCCTCGCCGGCAGCTGAAACTGCGTGAGCTTCAGATCGCGCATCAGCCTGGTAAGCACTCCGAGATCGAACCGGAAGAACGCAAGGTCGGCGTTCGACCACGCGCTGATGTCGGCGACGGCGGCGTCGGGCTGGCCCGGAACGTGGTTGAGGACGGCGTGCAGCCAGTGATCGAGGCGGGAGATGCGCGAGTCATCGACGATCTGATCGGCGGCGCGCAGGGACGTTGCCGTCAGCACGACCGCGCAGATCGCCGCGATCGTCGTCTTCACATTGCGTCGCGAATGATCTTTGCCGTTGAGGGATGGGGGTTGGACGATCCGCCGCCGAAGCCGAAGCCGCCCGCCTTGCCTTCCGCGGCGTCGAGCGCCGTGAAGCCGCGCTGATCCTTGATCTTCGGGTCGGCGCCGTGCGCCAGCAGGAACTTCACGACGTCGTCGTAGCCCTGGAGCGCCGCGCCGTAGAGCGCCGTCTGCCCCCGGCCGTCGCGCGCGTTGACGTCCACGCCGGCGTCGAGGCACACCTGAATCGCTTCGATCGACTGCGCCTCGGTCTTCTTGCGGCCGACGGTGTCTTCTTCCTTCGACCCGAGTCCGGCGGCCGCCATGAGCGGGTTGATGCCGCCGGGCGCGCGCCGCACCGGCTGGCTGACGTCAACCGGCGTGTCGGACCCCGTCGCGATCGCCGGATCGGCGCCGCGCTTCAGCAGCAGGCGCATCGCGTCCGCGTCGCCCGCGCGCGCCGCGCGCAGGAACGCCGTCGTCCCGGCGCCGAGCATCGTGTCGTCGCCCCGATCGACTTTCGTGCGGTACGGCTGCTGCTTCTTGAGCCGCGCGTTCGGGTTCGCGCCGTGGTCGAGGAGCTTCGCGATGATCTCGAGCCCCGTCATCTGGTTCTCGATCGTCTTCGGTCCCGGACGGTTCGACGAGGGCACGGTGTTCATGTCCACGGCGGCGTACAGCGGCGTGCGTCCGGTTTCGTCCGCGATGTTCGGATCGGCGCCGGCGTCGAGGAGCGCCGAGGCCGCGTCGAAGTGGCCGTTGATGAGCGCGTTGACGAGCGGCGTGATGCCCTGCTCGTCGGTGAAGTTGACGTTGGCGTGCAGCGACGCGAGCACGCGGATGCACTCGACGCAGCCCTGCCGCGCGGCGAAGTAGATCGGCGTCAGCCCGCCGGGCGGCAGCCACTTGTCGCGCGGCTCCGACGTCCGCTGCCGCTCCCAGTGCTGCACGTTCGACCGCGCGTTGACGTCGGCGCCGTGCGCCGCGAGCTCTTTGATGACGTCCGGATGGCCTTCGGCCGCGGCCCACATCAGCGCGGTCTGACCGCGCCACGCTTCGCGGGCATCGACGGTCGCGCCGCCCTCGATCAAGACCTTCACGGCCGCAAGGTGTCCCGAGCGCGACGCCGTCATCAGCGCCGTCTCGCCCTCGGTCACCGCGTCGTTCGCGCCGGCGCCCGCCTTGAGGAGCTTCAGCACGATCCCGGCGTCGCCGTTGAGCGCGGCGAGATAGAGCGGCGTGACGCCGTACCGATTGGCCGCCTTCACGTTCGCGCCCGCGCCGATCAGCCGTTCCGTCATCTCCAGATCGTCCTGCCGCACGGCCCAGGAGATCGCGGTGGTGCCGTCGGGTTCGGGCACGTTGACGTCGGCGTGCTGGTCGATGAGCGAAGCGACCGCGGACTTGTCGCCGGCCTTCGCCGCCTCGACGATGCGCCGATCGGGTGATTGGCCGGCCTGAAGGCCGGCACTACATAGGGAGAAGACGATCGCCGCGATCGCCGCCGCGCGCATGTCTAGAGCGCCTCGGTGCGGCCGGTGCTGTCGCCGAGCGCATCCATCGGCACGCCGACCTTGTCGAGCATGGCGAGCACCAGGTTCGTCATCGGCGTGTGATCGGGATACTTCAGATGGCGTCCGCCCTTGTGCCGGCCCGACGCCTTGCCGACGACGACGTTCGGCAGCGGGAAGTGGTTGTGCAGGTTGCTGTTGCTCATGTTGCTGCCGAAGAGGATGAGCGAGTGATCGAGCAGCGTCGCGTCGCCGTCCTGAATCGAGTCGAGCTTGCGCAGGAAGTCGGCGAACAGCCCGATGTGATAGTGCTGGATCTTCACCAGCTTCTCGATCTTCTCCGGGCGGTTCTGGTGGTGCGACGTCGCGTGGTGGCCTTCGTGGACGTCGATCATCGGATAGGTCTTGTTGCTCTCCTCGCGCGCGACCATGTAGGTGAACACGCGCGTGACGTTCGCCTGCCAGGCGAGCGCCATCAGGTCGTACATCAGCTTGATGTGCTCCTCGAAGTTGAACGGGATGCCGACCGGCGCCGGCGGCAGGTCGAGCGAGACCTGCTGTTCGCGGCCGGCCACCTGGATGCGCCGTTCGATCTCGCGGACGCTGTCGAGATAGTCGCCGACGGCGACCTTGTCTTTCGCGCCGAGGCTGCGCTGCAGATCCTTGATCTGATCGGTGACCGCGTCGAGGATGCTGCGGTCCTCCTCGCTGCGCGCCTGCCGCTCGACGGGGCTGCCGCCCTGGCCGAACATCCGCTCGAACACCTTGCGCGGGTTGATCTCCATCGGCATCGGCGTCGTCGGCGTCCGCCAGGAGAGCGTGTTCATGTAGATGCAGCCGTAGTCGCGATCGCACGAGCCGATGAGGCCCGACTGATCTTCGGTGGCGATCTCGATCGACGGCAGCGGGTTGTCCTGGCCGATGTGCGCCGCGGCGATCTGGTCCGCG
>CAZOIK010000116.1:0-1726 GCA_964579765.1 uncultured Bifidobacteriaceae bacterium | reverse complement strand
GCGACACGGTGTTGAGCCGTACGCGTCCGAGGTCGTGGCATACGGTGCACGTGTTGAGCAGGATCGCCTTGCCTGGACCGTCGGGCAGCGGCCCGTGCATGCCGACGAGATAGTCGATGAGGGCCGGCTTGTCGGCGTCCGCCACCATGGCGCCGCGCTTGATCTCCTTGTCCACGACCATCGCCCAGCCGTCGCGGTCGTACGACGCGGTCTGGATCGGACGGAGGTCGTGGCACGAGAGGCAGGCGCCGTTCTGAAGCTGCTCGCCCTTGTCAGGTTGGGGCGCGTCCTGCGCGCTGGCGACGCCGAAGGTGGCGAGCGCGAGCGCGCCGACGGCGATTGCGACGGTCGCAGGCCTGAAGGCCCGCACTACACGGTCTGTCCGGCCCATTTCACCGACGCCCTCCGGATGCGATCGATCGCCTCCATGATGTTGGCCAGCGAGTTGGCGTAGCTGAAGCGCAGGAAACCGTCGCCGTGCCGGCCGAACGCCGTGCCGCTCAGGCAGGCGACGCCGGCCTCCGCCAGCAGGTAGTCCGCGAGATCCTTCGACGACATCTTCGTGCCCGTGATGTTCGGGAACGCATAGAAGGCCCCGGCGGGCAGCGTGCAGCGGAAGCCGGGGATCGTGTTCAGCGCCTGCACCATGGCGTCGCGGCGCTTCCTGAACTCGCCGACCATCATGGTGACGCTGTCCTGCGGACCGTCGAGCGCCGCGATGCCGGCGCGCTGCGTGAAGCTGGCCGTGCAGGAGTTCGAGTTGACGGTCATCAGGTTGACGGCGTCGGCGAGCCACTTCGGCATCACGCCGTAGCCGAGGCGCCAGCCGGTCATCGAGTAGGTCTTCGAGAAGCCGTCGAGGATGATTGTCTTCTCGAGCATGCCGGGGAACTGCGCGATCGACTCGGGCGGCGTCTCGTACCAGATGCGCGAGTAGATCTCGTCGCTGAGGATCATCACGTCGCGGTCGCGCAGCAGATCCGCGATTTGCCTCAGGTCGTCTTTCGGGATCACGCCACCGGTCGGGTTGGCCGGCGAATTGAGAATCACGAGCTTGGTCTTCGGCGACAGGCTGCGCTCGAGGGTCCCGAGATCGAACGAGAAGCCCCGGCTCTCGACGAGCGGAACCGGCTTCGCGCACGCGCCGAGGAAGTTGACGACCGACTCGTAGATGGGAAAGCTCGGATCCGGGTAGACGACTTCGTCCCCGGGATTGAGCAGGGCCGTCATGGTGAAGTACATGATCGGCTTGCCGCCCGGGACGACGCAGACGTTGTCGGCGCCCACGGTGACGCCGCGCGTGCGCGAGATGTAACGTGCGATCGACTCGCGCAGTTCCGGAAGGCCGGGTGTGGGGCCGTACTTCGTCCAGCCCTCGGCGAGGGCCTGCTGGCCGGCGTCAACGACGTGAGCGGGCGTGGGGAAGTCGGGTTCTCCGATTTCGAGGTGGACGATCGACTTGCCCTGCTTCTCGAGCGCCCGTGCCTTGGCGAGGACCTCGAACGCCGACTCGGTCCCGATCCGGGACATGCGATCCGCTAACTGCATCACATACGCATTGTAGTCCTCCAGTCTCCTGTCCCCAGTCGCCAGTCATGGTCGACTGTCTGACTGGAGGACTGGAGGACTGGAGACTGGAGACTACGCCAGTTGTCCCTTGACCCACTCCAGTTCGCGGCAGACGTATTCGACGATGTCGCCGGTTTTGTATTGGTCGGGGAGGACG
>CAZOIK010000115.1:0-19949 GCA_964579765.1 uncultured Bifidobacteriaceae bacterium | reverse complement strand
GTCCGATCTCTCGGCGCATGGCGGAACGAACAAGGCCGTCTACGTCTATCCGCACGAACACTACGCGTACTGGCGCGAGCAGTTGCCTGGTGCGGATCTGCCGTCCGGCGTCTTCGGCGAGAACCTCACCACCGACGGTTTGCTCGAGCACGACGTTTGCATCGGCGATCGGCTGCAGATCGGGACGGCCGAGTTCCAGATCACGCAGCCGCGCCAGCCCTGCTTCAAACTCGGCATACGATTCGGCCGCGGCGACATGGTGAAGCGGTTCGTCGCCAGCCTGCGGCCGGGGTTCTACGTGGCCGTCACGCGCGAAGGCGACGTGGCCGCCGGCGACGCGGTGCGCATCGTCCACCGCGCGCCGTCCAGCATGAGCGTCCACGAGATCTTCGCGCTGCAGTTCGACGAGAACGGCACGCACGAGCAGTTGCGGCGCGCGGCGTCGATTGAGGGACTCTCGCCGGGCTGGCGTGACGAATTCCGCACGCGCGTCGAACGGAGCCGTCGGTGATTCGCAAGCTCGCGTCAGGCAAGTACCGGCTCTACTCGCGCAAGAAAGATCCGAAGACCGGCAAGCGCCGTAACCTCGGCACGTTCGACTCGCGCGCGGCCGCCGAAAAGCACGAGCGCGACGTGCAGTACTTCAAACGGCACTGACCGTGTCTCTCGTCAGCGATTTCTGCGGCCGCTACGGACTCGAGGTCCCCATTCTGCTGGCGCCGATGGCCGGCGCCTCGCCGGCAAGTCTTGCGATTGCCGTTGCCAACGCCGGCGGCATGGGCGCACTCGGCGCGCTCCAGATCAAGCCCGACGGCATCCGCGACTGGGTCCGCGAGTTCCGCGAGAACAGCCGCGGTCCGTTTCAGATCAACACGTGGATTCCCGATCCGCCGGCCGTGCGTGACGCCGCCGCCGAAGCACGCGTACGCGAATTTCTCGCGCAGTGGGGACCGGCGGTGCCCGCGAGCGCGGGCGACGCGACCCGTCCGGATTTCGGCGAACAGCTCGAGGTATTTCTCGAGCTCGAGCCGCCCGTCGGGTCGTCGATCAGGGGCGTGTTCCCCGCGTCGTTCGTCGCGCGGTTGAAGGCGAAGCGCATCGCCTGGTTCGCGACGGCGACGACGCTGGCCGAGGCGATGCAGGCGCGCGATGCCGGCGCCGACGCGATCATCGCGCAGGGGTTCGAGGCCGGCGGGCATCGCGGCTCGTTCGATCAGGCGGCGGCCGAGCGCCACTCGGTCGGTCTGTTCGCGCTGCTGCCGCGGATGGCCGATCGCCTCGACCTGCCGATTGTCGCCGCCGGCGGCATCGGCGACGGACGCGGCGTCGCCGCGGCGCTCACGCTCGGCGCGAGCGCCGCGATCATCGGCACGGCGTTCCTGCGGTGTCCAGAGGCGCGCACGCATCGGGCCTGGGCGGACGCGCTCGACGGCCTCGAGCCGGAAGACACGATGCCGACGCGCGCCCTGACCGGACGCCTCGGCCGCGCGATTGCCACCGACTACGTCAAGGCGTCCGCGTCACCGGCTGCGCCAGTGCCCGCGCCCTACCCGGTGCAGCGCGGGCTGACCGCCCTCATGAAAGACGCGGGCGCGACGGCGAACGACTACCACCGCATGCAGGTGTGGGCCGGGCAGTCAGCGGCGATGGCCAAGCCTGTTCCAGCAGGCGATCTCGTCCGCGAGATATGGGCGCATGCGCAGAAGATCATGCGGACGTAAGGTCCGATGACGATGTGAGATTTTCAGGTCCCGCGCGGTGGATACTGGCCCGTTCATTTGTCGTCTGAAGCGTGCGGCATAGCGATTCGAATCTGAGTCCTGCTCGCCACTCGAGAAGCGATCTGTGAGTCGCGCTTCCGTATAGAATTTCCCAACCATGAAGACCACCATTTGTGCTGCGGCGCTCGCACTCGCGACCGGCACTGTGTCGGCGATTGCACAGCGTACGGTGTCTCCCGCCGACCACATCGCGCAGGCTAGAGCGGCGGCAGGCAGCGACTTCGCCGGGCTGTTCGCCCGCACCTGCGGATCGCTGACGCAGAAGCCGGCGGCCGGACGCGGCGGAGCGTCGGGCGCACAGGCGACGCTCGCGCGCGACAACTGGCACGCGGCGCCGGTGAAGGTCTTCGACAACCTGTACTTCGTCGGCCAGACGGAGTACTCCGCGTGGGCCGTCACGACATCCGACGGCATCATTCTCGTGGACACAATCTTCGACTATTCGGTCGAGGACGAAGTTGTCGGCGGCCTCCGCACGCTCGGTCTCGACCCGTCAAAGATCAAATACGCGATCGTCAGCCACGGGCACGGCGATCACTCGGGTGGCGCGCGCTATTTGCAGGATCACTTCGGCACGCGCGTCATCCTGTCGGCGGACGACTGGGACCTGCTCGATCGCAGCAACGGCACGAGGCCCAGGCGCGACCTGGTCGCCACCGACGGCCAGAAGCTCACGCTCGGCGACACGACGCTGACGATGTACATCACGCCGGGCCACACGGCCGGCACCATCTCCACGCTCATTCCCGTGAAGGATCACGGCACGCCGCATCTGGTCGCGGAGTGGGGCGGCACGGCCTTCAACTGGGTGACCAACCGGCGCGCCTACATCACGCCGGACAAAGACGATGCGTTCTGGTTCAGGACCTATGCCGCGTCCGCGCAGCGTTTCCGCGAGATCGCCGCGAAGGCGGGCGCCGACGTCCTGATCGCGAACCACACGGACTTCGACGGCTCGAAGACGAAGCTGCCGGCGGTGCGCGCGCGCAAGGCCGGCGATCCCAATCCGTACGTCATCGGCAAGGACGCGGTGCGGCGGTACATGACCGTCGCGTACGAGTGCGCCACGGCCGGTCTCGCGCAGGCCCGGCACGACTGAGGAGCCATGAACTCGCTGATCTCGATCGTCCTGCTGCTGCTCGCGGCGGTCGCGCAGCAGCGCGGCGGAGGATTTTCGCTCGCGAACCTGCCGCCGCCGATGGTGAAGGCGAACGCCACCGTCAAGATCGGTCCCCACAGCTACGTCATCCCCGACGGCAACGTCGTCCTCGTCCCGAACGTCGGCATCGTCGTCGGCAGCAGGGCGACGCTCGTCGTTGACACCGGACTCGGGCCGAAGAACGGCGAGACGGTCATGCGCGAAGTGGCCAAGGTCAGCAGGAACCGCGATCTCTATCTGGTGACGACGCATTTTCACGCCGAGCACACGGCCGGTATTTCCGCGTTTCCGCCGCAGACGAAGTACGTGATCTCGCGCGTGCAGCAGCAAGACCTTGACGAACTCGGCGAGGATCTGACGAAACGCTTCGCCGGCGCCAACGCGGTCATGGGCGATCTGTTGAAGAACGCGCCGGTCCGCAAAGCCGACGTCCTGTTCGACCGCGACTACCACCTCGACCTCGGCGGCGTGCACGTCCACCTGATGGCGCTCGGCTCGACGCACACGCGCGGAGACACGATGGCCTTCGTCGAGGAAGACAAAGTGCTGTACGCCGGCGACGTCGTCATGCCGCACGTGCCCGTCGCGTTCGGTCAGACGTCGAGCGCGAGGACCTGGGAAGACGTGCTCGCGCAGCTCACGCCGCTCGGGGCGAAGGTCGTCGTGCCGGCGCACGGCGACTACGGCACCGGCGAGATGATCGCGGAGCAGCGCGAGGCGTTTGCGTTCATCCGCGCCCGCGTGCGCGCGGCGAAGGCGGCGGGCACGCCGGTGGACGAGGCCGCGAAGACGATTACCGCCGAATTCGAGAAGGCGCATCCCGCGTGGATGTCCACCAATCGCGTTGGCTCCATCGTCCGGGGGATGTACTCCGAGTGACTGGGCGATGAGCGCGAATCGTGTCGCCGGCGTCGCGCGCGACCTGCAGCAGACCATCGACGCGGCCCTGCCGAAGCTGCGCGCGATTTCCGACGGCGCGGCCGGCGAGCCGCGCGCGCCGAGTTCCTCGTGACGGACTACGTCGTCCACCTGCGCCATCACCTTGCGCAAATCGGTGTGGTGTGATGTCGCGCTACGAGTTTCTCGTCGAGACGTATCGGACCGAGCGGCTCAAGACGCTCGGCGTCTGGTCGCAGATTCCCGACGCGCGGATGCGCTTCCGTCCAGAGCCGCGGGCGCGCTCGCCGCTCGAGCACATGGTTCACCAGTGCGTCAGCGAGCACAACTGGATGCGCGACATGCTGGGCATCGACGTCAGCCGTCCCGCGCTGCCGGCGGAAGAGACGCGGCCGGCGTTCATGGCGCATTACGAGCTGGTCTCCGGTGAACGGCTGCACGCGCTCGCGCTGCGGCCCGACGACTGGTTCGAGCAGACGACGAGGTTCTTCGACGCCGATCGGTCGCGCGCGTGGGTGCTGACGCGGCGAATTGCGCACTCGGCGCATCATCGCGGGCAGCTCACCGTCTATCTGCGGCTGTGGGGCGAGCCGCTGTATTCGACATACGGGCCGACGGCAGACACCGGCGGGCTCGCGGTCAACGGCGCGCGCGTCATCTATCGCCGCGGCGGAGCCGACGACGAGACGCTGCCGGTGAAATCGGACAAGCCGGTCAGCGAGCGGCCGGATTCTCAGTAGGGCGGGCCTTTCAGGCCCGCGATGATTCGCGGCCCTGAAAGGGCCGCGCTACATATGAAGCTAGTCATTACCGCGATGGTGTTGTTCGTCGCCGTCAGCGCGCACGCGCAGACCGCCGACACGATCCTGGTCAACGGCAAGATCGTCACCGTCGATGCGCGGTCGTCCACGCGGCAGGCGATCGCTGTCCGCGACGGCAAGATTCTCGCGCTCGGGACGTCGGCGGAGATGCGCCGGCTGGCCGGACCGCGTTCGCGCATCGTCGATCTGCAGGGCCGGACGGTCATTCCCGGGCTCATCGACTCGCACCTGCACGCGATTCGCGCGGCCGAGACGTTTGCGACCGAGGTCAACTGGATTGGCGCCACGTCGCTGACCGAGGCGCTCGCACGCATCACCGCGGCGTCGCACACGATGACGCCGGGTGCGTGGCTGATCGTCGCCGGAGGCTGGAACGTCGCCCAGTTCAAGGAGAATCGCCGGCCGGCGCAGGCCGAACTGGTCGCCGCGGCGCCGAACAACCCCGTCTACGTCCAGCTCGGCTACGGCTGGGCGATGCTCACGCCGCGTGCGATCAAGGCGCTGAACGTGACGACTGCGCCGGACGGGTCGGTCAGCGGCAGCCAGACGACGATCATTGCGCTGTTCGACCGGCTCCCGAAGCCGACGTTCGACCAGCAGGTGGACGGCACGAAGAAGTTCTTCCGCGAGTTGAACCGTCTTGGAATCACAGGCGTGTACGATCCCGGCGGCAACAACCTCGCGCCGGACGACTATCAGGCAGTCTTCACGGTCTGGCGCCGGCACGAGATGACCGTTCGCGTCGTCTACACCCTCTGCGGCCAGACGCCAGGCGCCGAGTTCGACGAGATCAAGAACCTCGTCGCTCTGTTGCCGCAGGGCTTCGGCGACGACATGCTGCGCTTCGGCGGTCTGGGCGAGCGCATCACCGCCGCGATGAACAACAACAACCGGCCGACCGACGAGCAGAAGGCGAAGTACTACGAGATCGTCAAGTGGGCCGCCGATCGCGGCCTGACGCTGACGATGCACTGGAACAGCGACGCGTCGGTCGGCCAGCTCCTGGATATCTTCGAGCGCGTGAATCGCGAGACGCCGATCGGCGGGCTGCGCTGGTCGATCGCGCACCTGAACGACGCGTCGGAGGCGAGCCTGCGGCGGATGAAGGCGCTCGGCATGGGCTGGACCGTGCAGGACGCGATGTACTTCGGCGGCGACGGCTATGTGCAGCAGGCGGGCGCGGCGGCGGCGCGGCGCGTGCCG
Organism: uncultured Bifidobacteriaceae bacterium; assembly: GCA_964579765.1. Lineage (GTDB taxonomy): Bacteria > Acidobacteriota > Vicinamibacteria > Vicinamibacterales > CAVVIG01 > DATNBT01. The sequence goes on along the minus strand of CAZOIK010000115.1, from coordinate 14,088 downwards.
CCGGTCGAGACGGCGGAGAAGATCGGGGTGCCCGTCGGCGCGGGCACCGACGCGCACCGCGTCGCGTCGTACAACCCGTTCACCTCGTTGCAGTGGTTTCTCGACGGGACGACGGTCAGCGGCCACGCGATTCGCGGGCCGGAGGAGACGGCGAGCCGGCTGGACGCACTTCGCTTCTACACGCTCGGCAGCGCGTGGTTCTCGTTCGACGAGACGACGCGCGGCTCGCTCGAGCCGGGCAAGGACGCCGATCTCGCCGTGTTGTCGAAGGACTATCTGACGGTGCCGGTCGGCGACGTCCACACGATCGAGTCGCTGCTCACGATGGTCGGCGGGCGCGTCGTCTACGCCGCCGGCCCGTTCGCCGGCCTCGAGCGGTGACCCTGAACAGGTCGTCCTGCGAAGGCACGCGGGTCAGCGGCCGAGCGCCGTCTTGAGCATCCGCGTGGTTGACACGGGATCGCTCACCTCGACGATCAGCTTCTTGTAGAACTCGTGCTCGAGCGAGACGACGATCGTGCTGCTCACGTCGTGCACGTCCCAGAACACCAGCTCGCGGTGGTAGAAGAAGGTGCCGGCCACGAACACGGGCGGCGCGTCCGTGCCGAGCAGCTTGATCCCGTGCCACCACTTGCCGACCTGATCGTGGTTGATCTCCACGTCGGTGACGTGCGCGAGCGGAATCTCGAGCCGGCTGCGCAGCGACCAGAGTTTGTGGATCCCCTCGACCTCGAACACTGCGCGATCGCCGGTGATCGTCACGTCCACCATTGCGGTAGTATGACGGCCCTCTATGGCGAAGACACGACAAATCAGGAAGCGCCTGGCGGGGCGTGTGGCCGTCGTCGCCGGCGCGACGCGCGGCGCCGGCCGCGGCATCGCGCGAGCATTGGGCGACGCCGGCGCGATCGTGTACTGCACCGGCCGCAGCGTGCACGGCGCGCCGTCGCCGTATAACCGACCGGAAACGATCGACGAGACGGCGGAGATGATCAACGCCGCAGGCGGCACGGCGATCGCCGTCCGCGTCGATCACACGAGGGAGCCGGAGGTCGAGGCGCTCTTCGCGCGCGTCGATCGCGAGCATGGCCGGCTCGACGTGCTGGCCGACAGCGTCGGCGGCGAGAGCCCGCTGATGGGCCAGTACGGCTGGTTCTGGACGGCCGATCTGACGAACGCGACCGCCGTCTTCGAGCAGTCGCTGCTGTCGCACATCGTCACGGCGAAGCACGCCGCGCGCGTGATGACGCGCGACCGCCGCGGCCTCATCGTCGAAGTCACCGAAAGCGACCTGTTGAGCGCCGGCGGCAATCCGTTGGCACAGGTCGTGAAGCTCGCGCTCAAGGGGTTGGCGATCAACATGGCCTCCGAGCTCAGGTCGCACGGCGTTGCCGCGGTATCGCTGACGCCCGGCTTCCTGCGATCGGAACGGATGCTCGAGCACTTCGGCGTCACCGAGGCGACCTGGCGTGACGGCATCTCGAAGGACAGCAACTTCGCCGTCTCGGAAACGCCGCTGTACGTCGGCCGCGCAGTTGCCGCGCTCGCCGCCGATTCAAACGTCATCAGAAAGACCGGTCAGCTCTTGAGCTCGTGGGAACTGGCGCGCGAGTACGGGTTCACCGACGTCGATCGACGCCGGCCAGACTGGGGACGGCACACGATCGACTGGTCGGAATTTCCCGAGGACTTCCTCGAGTATTTCAGGGCCGGCGGTGCGATCCAGACCCGATGGCTCGCGGCGCTGTCCAGACGGACGCGCGCGTTCGCCGCGAAGGTGCCACGGCGCGCTCGGCGCGCAAAGGAGAAGTAAGTCATGTCGCCACGCCTCCCGTCGTTATCGTTCTGGTCGCTGCTGGCCGTGGCCGCCGGCACGGCCGTCATCGTCGCCGCGCAGTCTCAGGCGCAGGCACCGAGCCGGCCGGGTGAGATGACGCAGGCCAGGGTCTGGGTCGAGAACCGCAGCCGGGCGGAAGCCGTGCCGGTGCTGATCCAGAACGACGCCGTGCCGGTGCGTGTGGATCCCGCGAATCCGCTCATCGCGGCGCGGGCGAGACAGGCGTGGGAGTACCGCTCCGTCCCGCTGCCTGCGGACGCCGACCCGGCGCGCGCGCTCGAGCGCGCGGGCACAGAGGGCTGGGAGGCCGTCGCCGTGCTGCCGTCTTCCAACGGCGGTGCGACCGCGCTCCTCAAACGTCCGCGGTGATCACGTAGTGCGGATTTTTAGGTCTGCCGTGTAGACTTTTCGGCCATGAATCTCAATCTCACCGGAAAAGTCGCGATCGTCACCGGCGCGAGCCGCGGCATTGGCCGCGCCATCGCCCAGACGCTCGCCGGGGAAGGCATGAAGCTCTCGGTCGCCGCGCGATCGAAGGATCAACTCGAGGATCTCGCGAAGGCGCTCGGCACCGACGTGTTCGTCCAGGCCGTCGATCTCCGCAAACCTGACGCCGCCCAGGCCGTCGTGGACGCGACGATGAAGAAGTTCGGCGCGATCGACGTGCTCGTCAACAACGCCGGCGCGACCAAGCGCGGCGACTTCTTCGAGTTGACGGATGCGGACTGGGAGGACGGGTTTGCGTTGAAGTTCTTCGGCGCAATGCGCCTCACGCGGGCCGCCTGGAAGCCGCTCATGGCGAGCAAGGGCTCCATCGTCAACATCATCGGCGTGGGCGGGCGGACGGGCAGCGCCGAGTTCGCGATCGGCGGCAGCGTCAACGCGGCGTTCCGGCTGTTCACCAAGGCGATGGCCGACCGCGGCGTGAAGGACGGCGTGCGCGTCAACGCGATCAACCCCGGATTCATCAAGACCGAGCGGCTGCAGGTGCGGTTGAAGAACTTCATGGACGAGCACAAGCTGCCGGCGGCGCAGGCCGAGTCGCAGCTCGCCAAGGCCACCGGCATTGCCCGCTTCGGCGATCCCGCTGAAATCGCCGCCGCGGTCGCGTTTCTCGCGTCGCCATCGGCCTGCGGCTACTGCCACGGCGCGTTGCTCGACATCGACGGGGGGCAGACGAGGACGCTGTAGTCTCCAGTCTCCAGTCTCCAGTCCAGAGTCGTCAGTCATCAGTCATGGAGCGCCCGTGAATTTCGTCGAAGTCGCCGCGTCGGCTGGTTTGCTCGTGTGTTCGAACATCTTCATGACGTTCGCCTGGTACGCGCACCTGAAGAACCTGCGCGGCAAGCCGCTCATCGTCGCCATCCTGGTGAGCTGGGGGATTGCGTTCTTCGAGTACACGCTGCAGGTGCCGGCCAACCGCATCGGCAACGACGTGCTGAATCTCTCGCAGCTGAAGATCATGCAGGAGGTCATCACGCTCAGCGTCTTCGTGCCGTTCGCGATCCTCTATATGAAGCAACCCATCAAGCTCGACTTTCTCTGGGCCGGCTTCTGTCTCATGGGGGCGGTCTACTTCATCTTTCGCGCGTAGATGGGCCGATTCTTGCTGCCGTTGAACTCGCGTGAAGCGCGTCAACGCCCTCGCGTGGACCTGTGCCGTGGCGCTCGCGCTGGCGGTGCCCGGCCGGATGGCCGCCGAACGGGCGCAGTCTTCGAGCGCCCGTCGTGAACAGCCGAGCTCGTCTGCGCCAGTCCGTCGCTATCGAATCGTCGCGAAAGTCCGGTTCCTCTTCGTCTGGGTCGGGAGCGACGATGTCGGCAGCGCGCGCCTCACGTCAACGCCTGAGGGCGGCACGCACGTCAACAGCCTGCTGATCGGAACGGATCCGCGACGGGCGCGCGGCCTGAATCAGTGGGGCTACATCCGCGAGGCGGCCAGCGGCGACGAGGCCAGCGTCTTCGGGCTCCGGACGCTCGGCGACGTCAAGTCGCTGAAGGAAGGCGAGAGACGGCTGGCCGAAGGCGCGGGCCCCGCGGCGTTCGGGGCCATCTGCTCGGTCGTGACAGCCGGCGCGGACGACTCGTGGACGACGACCGTTCGTGGATCGTCAACGCTGTCGTACCGAGACCTGCCGCGCCTGCTCGACCTGCTCGGCTCCGCGCGCTGGCACCACAGCCGCATCGCGCGCCCGAGCGGATCGGAGCCGGGCTTCCTCGCGGCGGTGACGCACCTGATCGACGAGACGATCGCTGCTGCGCCGCGCGGCCCGCTCGTCACGGCGTACGTGTACAAAGGGAACGTCTACGATCTGGCCGTCCACGACGTCCACCGCGCCGGCGACGTCATCCACGCCGTCTTCTCGATCCACAGCCGTGCGTCCGGTGCGAGAACCGATTTCGAGATCACCTACGGCGCGCGCGGCGACATGGCGGGCGTTCCCATTGACGCGGTGTACAAGCCGCACTGGTGGTTGAGGCTCGAGCTCGTGCTCGATCCGTCCGCTCCCGCGTCGGAAGACCCGGCCGCCGATCCGTCAACGAGCGGGACGATGCGGCGGATCTGCGCGCAGGCGGCGCGCTAACGCCGTGGCTTCCGCCCGACGACGTCGAGGACGGTGGGCGAGATGAGCAGTGAGGTCTTGCTCGTCGCGGCGGCGAGCCAGTGGCGGCGCAGCGACGCGGCCTGCCGCGGCGTGAAGGGGCGCAGTCCCGCGTAGCGCGGCAGGATGCCGAGGAAGTAGGCCGACAGCCACGTCCACTCCGGCGATCCGGGTCGCCCGACCTTCGTCGTCGGCGTGACTTCGACGAGGTCGAGTCCGGCCTTGCGGTACAGCGCCGGCAAGCGCGCGCCGATGTTGGCGTCGCCGCCCTGCGTCCTGAAGAACGCGAGGTCGGCGTCGAGGAAGTTGTCCCACTCGGGCGGTTCGGGCACCATCCGCAGCGTCAGCCGGCAGTAGTCCTCGACGGCGAGCCGTCCGCCGGGCTTGAGCGCGGCGACAAGCCGGTTCAGGTGCGCGAGCGGATCCGGCAGGAACAAGAAGACCCAGCGCGCGAAGATCAGATCGTAGGTGTCACGCGGCAGCGGCGCGTCGATCAGATGGCACTGCCAGAGCCTTCCCTCGCCACGCCCGTCGCGCCTGCAGCGCGAGCGAAGGGCGTGGGCAAACGTGCCCGACGGCTCGACGGCGTCGACGGGTCCGTGGACGCGCCGGCGGAGGGCCATGTGCAGCGAGCCCTGCCCCGGGCCGATTTCCAGCACGCGCCAGCCCTTCGCGACCTTCAGCCGATCGAACAGCGCAAGCGCCGTCGGATCCCACACGCGCGCCTGCTGACGCAGCCGCGCGGACTCGCGCCTCGAGTCGCCGAGAAGATATCGATACGCCATGAATGGTGTAGTGTCCGGCTTCAGCCGGACCCGGTCAATCGCTGAGCCTGTGAAGCGCCTTGACGCCAGATCGCATCGACGTCAGCCAGATCGTCACGCTGAGGATCGCCGCGGACGCGAAGCAGCCGATCATCAGCAGCTCCTGCGACGTCCGCATCGGGAAGCGGCGCACGCGGCGAAAGAGATAGATCGACGCGGGCCAGCCGAGCAGGACGATCATCACCAGGACGAACAGCACCGCCTGGATCATGAACGCGACGCCGCCGTACGAGCCGGCGACCTGCGTCGGGTCGGCGCTGAACCGCGGGTAGCGCGCACCCATGCCGATGGCCAGGCCGACGAGCGCGAAGCTCATGAAGACGATCGCCACGGCCGCCATCGCCTTGAGGAACGGATCGACCCCGAGCAGCTCGTTCCCCGCGATCGTCAACATCTCGGTCAGGGCCAGCACCGGCACGAGGCCGGTCCAGAATTTCGACCACAGGAAGTCGCGCAGCGAGATCGGCGACGTGCGGATAATCCAGAAGGCGGCGCCTTCCGCCGACACGGCGGGGAAGACGAACCGCACGGCGACCGTCGCCATCACGAAGCCCGCCATCCCGAGGTTCACGAACGCGTAGACGTTTTTCAGGAAGCCCGACATGTACGGGATGCGCTCGAGATCGAGGACGCGGAAGTTGTAGAGATAGACGAGCACCAGCGCGAGCAGCAGCAGGAGCTGCGACCACTGGCTGACGTCGCGCAGGAAGATCTTCAGGTCTTTGACGAGCATCTGCTTGCGGACCGGCGTCCACGGCAGCAGCGAGACGATCCAGTCGAGCGCGCGCAGCTCGGTGAACCGCGCTTTCGGCGCTTCCTGCGAGCGGCTGAAGCCCGCGAAGTACCAGCGCTCGTTCGCCATCCGCACGACGACGATCGCGGCGCCCGCCGAGAGCCAGAGCGCGGCGAAATGCAGCCAGTCGAACGTCCCGCGCAGGCTCGCGAACAGCGTCTCGCCCGCCCAGAAACTCGGGAGCATCGGCGTGATCGGCGACTGCAGCGTCGAGAAGAAGTCCGTGAGGTCGGGCAGCGACTCGACGCGCATCAGCTGCTCGGGCCTGATGAACCGCAGCAGGATGACGATGCTCGCGGCGAAGAGCAGGCCCATCAGCATGAGGATGTCGCGGGCGCGCTTGGCGGGGAACGTGTTCACGAGCAGCAGCGTCACCAGCGAGCCGGCGGCCACCGGCAGGACGGCGAACGGGATCGTCGTCAGCACCGCCGTCGCGTAGAAGCCGAGGCCCGCGCAGCGCGCGCGGCCGACGCCCATCAGCACGGGCGCGAGGAAGATCACGACCATCCACGACGCCTGTCCGACCGTCCGGAAGAAGCGCGCGTGCACCAGCCGGCGCACCGGCACGGGCGCCGTCAGCAGCAGCCGCAGATCCTCGGACAGAAAGAACGTCGAGAGCGTGGTGACGACGCCGCTGAAGGCGAGGAACGAAAGAAAGGTGAGGAACAGCCACGAGAGACCGAGGCGCAGCAGGTAGTCGCCCAGCTCTTCGTAGCTCTCGAGCTGCGCCGTCAGCCAGAACGATCCCTGGAACAGCGCCCAGCAGACGAGGACGCCGATGGCGCCGAACATCAGCCCGCGCGTCAGATCGCCGCGCTCGCGCCGGCGCGCGCGGTTGCGCGACGACCACACGCTCGGCAGCAGCAGATACGGGAACGTCACCGTCCGATCGGCGCGCAGGGGCAGGGCCATCAGACGACCTCGTCGATCTCCTGCAGGCCGCTGCCGCCGGTCAGCTTGAGGAAGACCGACGTCAGATGATCGTCGCCGCCGTCGCCCATCGCGCGGATGTCGGCCACCGTCCCGCGCGCGATGATCTTGCCCTTCAGGATGATGCTGATGCGGTCGCACATTTCCTGCGCCACTTCGAGCGTGTGCGTGCTCATCAGGATGCCGACGCCGCGCTCGCTCATCTTCCGGAACACGTCCTTGATCAACCGCGCGCCCCTCGGATCGAGCCCCACCATCGGCTCGTCCACGACGACCGCCTGCGGGCGGTGGAGGAAGGCCGCGCTCATGACGAGCCGCTGTTTCATGCCGTGCGAAAAGCTCTCGATGAGCTCGTTCTCCCAGCGCCCGAGCTCGAACAGCTCGAGCATCTCCTTCACGCGCGGGCCGATGCCGTTGCCGTTGATGCCGAACAGGCCGCCGTGGAAGCGGAGGAATTCTCCCGCGGTCAGCTTTTCGTAGATGTACGGCCGGTCGGGAATGAAGCCGAGCGACGCCTTCGCCGCTTCGGGCTCGTTCGCGAGGTCGTGGCCGTTCACCTCGATGCGGCCGGAGGTGGGCTTCAGCAGCCCCGCGATCATGCGCAGCGTCGTCGTCTTGCCGGCGCCGTTGGGGCCGAGGAAGCCGTGGATTTCGCCGGCTTTGACGTCAAGGCTGACGCCGTCTACCGCCGTGAACTTGCCGTAGGTCTTGACGAGATCGTGAATCGCAATCATGGGAAGAGAGGCCTATCGCGCGCACGCGCAGCACGTCTTCCGCGAAGGAAGGGGAATGGCGAGCGCACCGAGATCCGCCGGCGCCGCCGTGGCGCCGGCGAGGATGCGCCGGGAGCCGGGCGCGAGGTCGAGCCCGAGCACCGTCATCTTCAGGCGGCCGATGAGCGGCAGAATCGCCGTCTGCTTCTCGAGGCCGCCGCGCGCGAAGCGGATGTGCGTCGCGTCGGCGGGAAACTCGTTGAGCGTCGGATCGACGGGGAGCCACAGCCCGCCCTTCGCGCCCTCGTCGAGGTACACCTCCGGCCACGCGTGGTAATAGAAGGCGCCGTGCACGAAGACGAGCCCGACGTCGATGCGCGCCGGGATGCCGACGGCGCGCGCCATCGCGACGAAGAGCGCCGTGTGCTCGTTGCAGTCGCCGACCTTGGTCCGCAGCACTTCGCGCGCGGACGGGATGCTGACCGTGGGCTTCTTGTCGAGCAGGCCGTTGACGTAGCGCGTCAGGCGTTCGGCCTGCGCACGGCGATCGGTGACGTCGCCGACGGCGCGCTTCGCTTCGGCGACGATCGCGGGGTCGTCGCTCTCGATCAGCGGCTCGGGCCGAAGATACTGGCGCGCGTCCGCGTCGGCGCGCTCGGCCTTGAGCGTTCGCGGGTCGCGGATGTCGAGGACGACGCCGCCTCCGGTCGCGTCGGGCGTTTCGGCCTGCCAGACGCCGTCCAGATCGAACGACGACAGATCCACGCCGTCGAGCCGCACGCGCAGCCGCCGTACGTCGCGCGGCTCGTCGATGCGCTCGTTCGTCACCGGCACGATCGCCGCCTCGTCGTACATGTCGGTCTGGACTTTGATCGGCACCGCCAACGCGCGCGCGCGATCGGCCGACTCGCGGACGGTGATGAGCCCGAGCGGGCTCTCTTCACGCACGACTTCGCCCGTGTCGGTGACCCACGACGTCGTCCGCAGCCCGGAATACTCCATCTCGACGCGGAACGCGGGAATCGGCCGCCCGGGTCCGCTGACGAACTCGCGCTTGCCGACGTCGATCGTCACCGGCGCGTTGTGCATCGTCGCCGGGTCGAAGACCGTCCAATGGTGGCGCGCGCCCGGCACGAGGCCGCCGTCCGCCAGGCGCCGCGACAGGTTGAGCGAGAGCGCCGGCGGTTCGTCGAGAACGCGATCCTCCGTCCGCGTGCCGCTGGCCGTTTTCACCGTCAGATGCAGGGCGGCCCGTTCAGGGCCGCCAATCGTCCCATCCACTTCAATCGGCCCGGTGCCCGGATCGAGCGAGAACTCGAACGCCCGCAGGTTGAAGTCGGCATCGACATGCGCGGTCGTGCGGACGGTGGCGGCCGTGGTCGCGCCGAGGAGCGACATCTGCAGGCGTCCGTCTTCCTCGAGATCGAAACCTGTGGCCGTCGGGACGGTCTGGTTGACGGTGAATCCGATCTTCTCGCCGCGGTAGTACACCCCTCGCCACGTCGCGCTTGATCCGTACCGCGCGAGATCGGTGGCGAGGTTCGCCGAGGCTTCGAGGTACGAGTGCCTGACGAGCAGCGCCATGACGCCGGCCCAGGCGACGAGCACGAACAGGGAGATCGGCTGGGTGATGCCCCGGGAGAGCGGCCGGAAGATGGACACTACCACCGTCCTATCGGCGCTTCCCGGCCGCGGGCATAGGCCTCAGTTGCTGTGCGTCAGGTGGATCTGCGCGGTTTCGCCGGCGATGGCGAGAGTGGTGCCGAAGGGCCTGGACGCGTTCGCCAGCCGCTCGAGGATGTAGCGCGCCTGCTCGCCTGTCGCAGGCGTCGGCAGGCCGCGCGTCTGGAGGAAGAGATTGTTGGCGTAGGGGTCGTGCGCGTCGGGTTGTCCTTCCCCGATCTTGTTCATCGCAACCGGACGGAACGTCACCGACTCCAGGCTCTTCCCGGCGAATTCGACTGACGCGACGACGCTTTCCCAGATGATCGGCTCGTCGAGCATCGTGATGGTCGGCGGCGACTGGAAGATGAAGTTGCCCAGGTCGTAGAAAATCGGCCGGCCGCGATAGATCTCGACGCCGTGCAGCAGCGGCGCGCCGTGCATGACGACGACGTCGGCGCCGGCCTCGACCTCGTCGTGCGCCCACGCCGTCAGCCACGCCGGCGGCGCCAGGCGCTCGGGCAGTTCTTCCGACATGATCGTCCCGAACGGCTTGTCGAACACGTGATTGTGTTGGTAGACGATGACGAGATCGGCGCGCGTCCTGGCGTCTCGAATGCTCCGGAGGATGCGCTGCGCGTCCTCCCTGTTGGGCGTCTTGCCGGCGTCCACCCGCAGCTCGTTGACGCCGGGCCGTGTCGCCGTCGCCGCGCCGCCCTCCGGCACGTAGCCTGACGCCATCGCGACGAGCGCGACCGTGCCCTTCGGCGTGCGCAGGTAGCCGGGCCCGGCGGCTTCGTCGAGCGTGTTGCCGGTGCCCGCGTGCGCGAGGTTGAGGCGATCGACGGCTCGCAGGGTGTTCTGGATGCCGGCGACCTTGAGATCCCATGAGTGGTTGTTCGACAACGCGAGCAGGTTGAAGCCCAGGGCCTTCAGCGCGTCGAGCGCGCTGGGCGGCGAGAGGAACCGGCCGTCGCGCCGCGACTGATCCTGTTCGACGACCGTCGCCTCGAAGTTCGTGAAGACGACGTCGCCCTTCAGAAGCGGGGCGACCGTCGAGACGATGGACGGCGTGTGCTCGCGGATGTCGGACCGGATCATCGATTGTCCGGTCAGCGTGATGCGGAATGCGCGGGATTGCGACCGAAGCGAGGCGCCCGCGGCCAGGACCAGCCCGAGCGCAATCGCAGGGACGGCGGGGCCGCGGCCTGATGTCCTCATTGCTGTCGTGGGAAATCTACCTCAGAATCGAACGGCTGGGGCGGCGCTCAAGAAACGACGCGGGTTTGAAAGGCCCGCGCTACAATCACCCGCCATGACACGCTGTGCCGGTGTCCTGCTCGCGATGGCTGTGGTTGCCGCGCCGCGCGCGGCGGCTGATCGCGTGCTCGCGCAGGTCGATCACCTCGTGTTCGCGACGCCGGATCTCCAGCTCGGCATCGACACGGCCGAACGGCTGTTCGGCGTCCGCGCGACGCCCGGCGGTCAGCATCCCGGCGAAGGCACGCGGAACGCGCTCATCGCGCTCGGCACGAGCTCGTATTTCGAGATCATCGGGCCCGACCCCGCGCAGCCCGCGCCGAAGGGTGGACACCGGTTCGGCATCGACGCGATCACGGCGCCGCGGCTCGCGACGTGGGTGGCGAAAGGCATGTCGCTCGTTCAATTCGCCGCCGACGCGAAAGCGCACGGGATCGACCTCGGCGCCGTCATCCCGGGCAGCCGCAAACGTCCCGACGGCGTCGTGCTGGCCTGGACGTATACCGACCCGCGCGTCGTGCTCGCGGATCGGCTCGTGCCGTACTTCATCGACTGGGGATCCTCGCCGCATCCGTCGGCGACAGCGGCCAAGGGAGTGAGACTCGTCGGGCTGCGCGCCGAGCATCCGGATGCCGCCCGCGTCCAGGCGATGCTGAAGCAGCTCGGCCTGGATCTGATCGTCTCGCGCGGGCCGACGCCGGCGATCATCGCGACGTTTCAGTCGCCGAAGGGGCGCGTCGAGTTGCGGTCGTGAGGCTCGCGTATCACGGCACGCCGAAGCGGTATTTCGACGCGCTCGATCCGTCGCGCCCGTACGTGCCCGAGCCGTTCGCGCGCGAGGGCTTCATCCACACGACCGAGGGCCGCGAGGCGGTGTCGATCACGCTGACGAAGTACTACAAGACCAGCTCCGAGCCCTGGGTCGTCCTGTACATCGACCAGGACCGCGTGACGTCGCCGATCCGGTACGACGATCCGGCGCAGGTGTTTCCGCACCTCTACGGACCGCTCAACCGTGACGCGATCGTCGCCGTGCGCGACATCGCCCGCGCGCCCGACGGAACCTTCATGAAACCGGAGGTGTTATGAACCGCCGCGACTTTCTCTCGCTGGGCGCGCTGACGCTCGCCGCGCCGATGCGCAGCCTCTACGCCGCGCCGGCGGGTCTCGAGAGCCTGACGGACGATCTCGTCGCCGCCAACCACGTCCTCGCGACCGAGAACATCCTCGACGGCTACGGCCACGTCAGCGTCGGCTCGCCGCAGAATCCGGCGCGGTTCTTCCTGTCGCGATCGCTCGCGCCGGAGTCGGTCGCCGCGGCCGACATCCTCGAGTACGGCATCGACGGCGAGCCGGTTGACGCGAAGGGACAGCGGTCGTACCTCGAGCGCTTCATCCACAGCGAGATCTATCGGGCGCGCCGCGACGTCAACGCCATCGTCCACTGCCACACCCCGTCGCTGATTCCGTTCGGCGTCACGAAGAAACCGCTGCGGCCGATGTACCACCAGAGCGCGTTTCTCGCCGCCGGCGTGCCGGTCTTCGACATCCGCGACGCGGCGGGCATGACGAACATGCTGGTGGAGACCCCGGCGCTCGGCCGCGCGCTCGCGAAGGTGCTGGCCGACAAGCCCGCGGTGCTCATGCGCGGCCACGGCGCCGTGGTCGTCGCCGACACCATCCCGAACGTCGTCGGCCGGGCAATCTATCTCGACCTCAACGCGCGCATCCAGCTGCAGGCCGTCGAGCTCGGCGGGCCGATCACCGAGGTCAGCCCCGAGGAGGCGCGCAAGTACGAGGCGTCGGACAACTACTCGCGCGCGTGGGAGCTGTGGAAGAAAAAGGCCAAGTAGCGCAGACCTTCACGTCCGCGGCAGGAGCCTCGGCGCAGGCACTCGCGCGCGCAATCCGCGCCCGCGCGATCTCCGCCCGCGAGGTGATGGCCGATCACCTCGCGCGAATTCGCACGTGCAACCCCGCGCTCAACGCGATCGTCGCGAAGCTGGAGGACGAGCAGTGCCTGGCGCTCGCGGATGAGGCCGATCGGAGACTGGCGCGCGGCGAGGACGTCGGGCCGCTGCACGGGCTGCCGTGGGCGTTCAAGGACCTCGAGGACGCGGTCGGCTTTCCGAACACGATGGGCTCGCCGATCTTCAGGCATCGCATGCCGGCGCAGGATTCGCCGCTCGTCGCCCTGCTGCGGCGCGCGGGCGTGATTCCCATCGGCAAGACGAACGTGCCCGAGTTCGGCATGGGCTCGCACACCTACAACAACGTCTACGGGACGACGAGGAATCCGCACGACACGACCAAGAGCGCCGGCGGATCGAGCGGGGGCGCGGGCGCGGCGCTCGCCGCCGGCATGCTGCCGCTCGCCGACGGCAGCGACCTTGGCGGATCGCTGCGTAATCCCGCCAACTTCAACGGCGTCGTCGCGCTGCGGCCGAGCGCGGGCATCGCGCCGGCGCTCGGAGAACCCGACTGGCTGGGCCTGAACGTGAAAGGCCCGATGGCGCGCACGGTCAGCGACGTGGCGTTTCTGTTGAGCGCGATGCTCGGGCAGCAGGAGCCGCGCGCGCTTGGCCGCGATCTCGCCGGTGTCCGGATTGCGTGGTGCCCCGATCTCGGCGGCCTGCCGCTCGATCCGCGAGTGCGCGCCGCGCTCGACCGCCGGCGGCGTTCATTCGAGCATCTTGGAGGCGTCGTCGAAGACGTTGGGCCGGATCTCGCCGACGCCGACGAGATCTTCCTGACGGTTCGCCGGCGGCGATCGTTCGTGAATCTCGGCGGTCTGCTGAACGGCCATCGCCACGAGATGAAGCCCGAGGCCGTGGAGGAAATCGAGCGCGGCGCTCGCGTGACCGACGCGCAACTCGCCGAGGCGGCCGCGCGGCATCGACGACTGCTCGCGCGGGTGGACGCGTTCTTCGACCGTCACGATGTTCTGGTCTGCGCCGTGAACCAGGTGCCGCCGTTCGACGCCGCGCTCGACTGGCCGCACGAGATCGAGGGCGTGCCGATGGAGCACTACTGCGCGTGGATGAAGTCGGCCTACTGGATCAGCCCGACGCGCTGCCCGGGGGCCTCGGTGCCGGCGGGCACGACGCCCGAGGGACTGCCGGTCGGCATGCAACTCGTGGGACGACGAGGCAACGATCGCGGCGTCCTCGAGATCGCATACGCTGTGGAGCAGGAAAGTGGGCGTACGTAGGCCGGGCCTTTCAGGCCCGGCGAGGTGAAGTATGAAGAAGCTTGCGATTCTGCTCGTTGTGCTCGCCGCCGCCGCGCTCTCCGCGCAGGAGCCGGCGGATCGGCCGGACGGTCCGATCGTGCCCGTCTATCACGAACCGCATCACCGGATGCTCTTCGCCTACGGGACGACCAAGATTCTCGAGGGGCAGATTCCGCCGGGCGACCAGTCGTGGTTTCACGTGCACGCCGAGCCGATTCTCTACATCACGCTCAG
>CAZOIK010000114.1:0-3334 GCA_964579765.1 uncultured Bifidobacteriaceae bacterium | reverse complement strand
GCTGCTCATCAGCCTGCTGCCGGGCGCCGATCCGCACGCGTTCGCCGAGGCGCGCTATCTCGCGATGCTGCTCGGCGCGGTCGGCGGCTTCCTCGTCTACAACGCGTATCCGGCGTCGATCTTCATGGGCGACAGCGGCAGCCTGCTGCTCGGGTTCAGTTTCGCGGCCGTGACGCTGAGCGCAGAGCGCACGACCGCTGGCCGTACCGACGTCCTCTCAATCGTCGCAGCGCCGGTGCTGGTGCTGCTGATCCCGATCTTCGACACGACGCTCGTCACGCTGTCGCGCTGGTTCTCGGGCCGCCGCGCCTCACAGGGTGGGCGCGATCACTCGTCGCACCGCCTGGTCGCGATCGGCCTCTCAGAGCGTGCGGCCGTAGCGTTGCTCTGGACGCTTGCCGCAATCGGCGGCGGGCTTGGCATCGTCATCGACTTCCGCAGCCACTCGTGGACGGCGGGGGCGGCTGCGCTCGCATTCTTGATCGCGATGGCGCTTTTCGCCGTGTATCTCGCCGGCATCCGCGTCTATGACGATCGCGACCGGCAGGTCGAGTCGGGCGCCGTGACGCCGATTGTTGTCGAGTTCGTGTACAAGCGCCGTGTCGCCGAAGTGCTGCTCGACATCGCGCTCATTTCGCTCTGCTACTACACCGCGTACAAGCTTCGTTTCGAGGATCCGTACGAGTTCGCCAAAAACTTCGACACGTTCTATCAGTCGTTCCCGATCGTGCTCTCCGCGACGCTGATCGCGTTCTTCGTCGTTGGCATCTACCGGGGTGTGTGGCGGCACTTCGGGATGATGGACTCGATCAACGTTGCGAAGGGCGTGTTCCTCGGGTCGGTTGGCGCGCAGCTGTTCATTCTGTACGTCTTCCACTACTTCGCGTACTCGCGGACGGTCTTCGTCATCTACGCGGTGCTCGTGCTGATCGCGGTGACGCTCTCGCGCGCGTCGTTCCGGCTTGTGGGCGAGTTCGTGCAGCGCCAGCGCCGCACCGGCACGCGCGTCGTGATCTACGGCGCCGGTGACGGCGGCGGCCTGGTGATTCGGGAACTGCTCGGCCAGGGCGCCGAGAACCGCCTCATGGGCTTCGTCGACGACGACCCGCGCAAGGCCGGCATCCGCGTGATGGGCTACCCGGTACTCGGCGGGTTCTCGGCCTTGAGCGTCCTCATCAACTCCGGCTCCGTCGACGGCGTCGTCATCAGCGCGAGGACGATGCCGCCGGAGCGGCTCAACAACCTCACCACGCTTTGCGCCGAGGCGGGCGTGAAGCTTTCGCGCCTGCGCGTCGGCCTCGAGGCGATCGTCGATGCAGACCCCATGCGCGACGACGACGACGCGAAGCCCGCGCGTCCTGCCACGATCCACCAGATCAAGACGTAGTCGTTGCTGAATTTCGTCAAGGCCAACATCCGGTTCGACGCGCCGCTCGTGACGCTCGCCGTGCTGGCCGTGGCGGTCGCGTGGCTCTGGAGGCGCCCGGCGTCGCGCGGGCCGCTGCGGCTGCTCGGCGCCTGGCTGGTCACCTTCTATCTGGCCTCGACGCCGCTCGGCGCGGGCGTGCTCGTCGCCGGACTCGCGCACGGCCTCACTCCGCTCGCGAGACGCGATCAGGCACGCGGCGCCGACGCCGTCGTGATCCTCGGCGCCGGCGTACAGACGACCCAGGTGGGCGGCGTCGTCCTGAGCCAGCTGCCGGAGACCTCGTCGCTCCGGATTCTGGAAGGCGCGCGCGTGTACAAGCTGCTCGGCGCGCGTCTGGCGATCGTGTCGGGCGGCATCGCCGACGAGCGGCTGGAGCTGCGTCCGGAGGCCGAACAGATGGCGTCGGCGCTCGCGGCGTGCGGCGTGCCGGCCGATCGCATCCTGCTCGACGAGGAGGCGACGGACACGCACGATCACGGCCGGACGGTGCCGCCGCTGCTGCAGAGCCGGCGCGTCACGCGGTTCGTGCTGGTCACGTCGCCGACGCACATGCGCCGCGCGCTCGCGGTGTTCAGGGCCGCCGGACTGGATCCCGTGCCGTCGGTCGCGCCCGTGCGTTCCGAGCAGCTGCGCCGGCCGGCGCTGCTGCTGCCGAACGACGACTCCCTGACGTTGTCGAATCAGGCCATCTACGACTACGCCGCCTGGGTGCTGTACTGGTGGCGCGGGTGGCTGAGGTGATCCGCCGCCTGCTGCTGGCAGCCTGCGTGCTGCTGGCGGCGGATTTCGTCCTTGCACACGTCCTCATCCGCCGCTGGCCGGATATCGATCTGTCTCGCGCGCAGCGGCTCCGGCTGGCCGAGATCGAGCAGGAAGACGTCGAGCGGCGCTACCGCGTCGCGTCGCCGATTTACGATCACGATCTCGCGAAAGGCTTCGACGGCATGGCGTCGTGGGGGCCGCTTCGCTACCACGTCACGACGGACTCGCTCGGGTTCAAGGATGCGTCGACACGCGTCGTCGCGCTGAAGACGCCGCACGCACGCGTGCTCCTGCTCGGAGACTCGTTCACGGAAGGCGTCGGGCTCGACTACGCGGACACGTTTGCCGGCCTCATCGCCTCGGGCGTCGCCGCGCGCGGCGTCGAGGTCCTCGATGCCGCCGTCACCTCGTATTCGCCGGCGATCTACTACGCGAAGGCCCGCTACCTGCTCGCAGACGCCGGACTGCAGTGCTCCGAGGTCGTCGTCTTCATCGACATCTCCGATGCCGAGGACGACGCGCGGTTCTACGACGTGCATCGCGACGGGCGCGTGACACGAATGGTCGATCATCAACCCGGACGTGGTCCTGACTTCGACGATCCGGCTGACGCCGGACCGCCGATGCCCGTTCCGCCGACGCTGGCAGATGATGGCCACGTGCCGCGCGCGGTCGAGACGCCGGCCGTGCGGCCAGCCGCCGGGGCGGCGGCCGAGGATCTGCCGCCAGCGCCCTGGATGACGGCGATCGAGGATCGTTCGGTGATCGCGCGGGCGATCCTGACGTTCGCGCAGTGGATGCGCAGAACCGGCGAGCAGGACGTCGCCGTGTATCCGCAGGGGAACCCGCGGCGGGGACTGTGGACGATCGACGAGCGCGACTACGAGGCGTTCGGCCGCACCGGCCTCGCGCTCGGATCGCGCCACATGGATCGCCTCGCCGCGCTGCTCCGCGCGCGCGGCATCCGCCTGACGGTCGCCGTCTATCCATGGCCGGAGCAGCTTCGGTACGACACGGCCGACTCGATCCAGGTGCGCTTCTGGCGGCGATGGGCGGACCGCAGCGGCGCGCGGTTCGTCGATCTGTTCGCGCCGTTCTTCCAGGCGGGCGATGCGGACGCGACGATCCGCCGCGACTACATTC